>CABRKI010000014.1 GCA_902471455.1 uncultured Porphyromonadaceae bacterium
AAAATCGTTGATTTTCAGTGGTCGTTTTTTACGCCCGTCCTCGCTTCGACGCAAAATATTGGAATATCCGGCGTGCATGAAGGTGGCAACCTTTTCAGCATCGGCCACTGCCACCTTTTGTAAGTGTATTTCATTTCATTACATCAACAAATTGCGTCAATGTCATTTCTCAAAAGGTTGCCGCCTTGCAGTGGGGTCCAAATGGGGTTCAACAAGTGGAATTCATATCTGATTTCAGAGCGGATTTCTCAATGAATAGGATTTCCATAATGTTTTTTTTGATTAAGTTGTGGTGTGTTTTGAAGTTGACAAGTCAGGTAAAACCGCTAACTGAGCCAACCTTTGGTTTATCTTTTGAATTATTTTGAGGTGCGGATATTTTCCGTAAGCCGAAATAATTGTCAAGGCGATATGCGACTCAAACATAATCCTTCCGAACTGAGCGATAGAGAGGTCATTCCGACGCAAATAGAAGGGTTTATTAATGGAAAAATACATGATAATTTAGTTATTGATAAAATTCTGAAAGTGCGTCGTATTGCCGTCAAATACAATTTTTTGAGTTGTAAGAAGATTGACATGCAGATTCTTTATCTGGGGCTCGTCGGCAGTCACGAGGAGATTTTTTCCTTCTTTGACAACGCTACAGTTATATGTGCCGAATGAACCGTCTGTCCTCTCTACAAGAAAAGCATTGCACAACACAGCTTCGGCTATGAATTTGAAACATTCATGCACATCGTTGTCGCTCGATACTATCGTCTGCCAGTCGGCAATCATCGGCACATACTGTTCTCCGACGACGATTTTACGGTTGGGATATAGCTCTGGGTGAGGATTGCCGTATGTATCGTCGTCTGCGGTGAAGTTTGAGTCGGGTTCACATACCTGGAGAGCCCTCACGCAAGGATCTACTACAAAGGCCCAATTAAGATTACCCGATTTGTGGTCGATGAGGGCGGCAAAAGCGGCTGCAGCATCAAAAGTCTCGCGCAACCACCGCTCTTGGCCGGTAAGAAGATAGGCGTAGTAGGTGGCATACGCTCTCCATGCGCTCCAGCCATGGGGCGACGAAATCATGTTGGGCAGCATAAACACATCATACTGTGCCTCCCAAAAGCGCAGAGTGCCACCACGCCGCCGTCCGTCGGGCACGCGCAGCTGGGTGAGACAATCGTGTCCGTCAAGGAGTCTGAGCATTGCCTCGGTATAGCGTCGCCGGTCTCCGACATCCTTGCTCCGCAGGGCAAGCTCGCCGAGTTGCAGGGCAGAGCAGCTTATCATGCCATCTTCATAAGTCATTTGCCCTTCGGTCTCAAGATCTCCGTCAGCCGTCGCCAGATGGTCAATCGCACATTTGGCCGAAGCTTCAAGACGTGCCGCCTGTTTTTTTCGACCGGCCGTGCGCTCTGCATCGGCAAATTCAAGGAGACTTTTGGCAGGATAAATCACAGAAGTGTAGTCGGTATGGCCGTTCATATAGGCCCCGTCATCCCGCTGACACTTCATGAGATAGGCAGCCATGCGTTCGCCCAAATCGAGGTCGGCAGGGTTGCCGAAGGCAAGATAGCGGTCGGCCAGCATCCCTATCGTCGACGATACATTCTGTATGCGCCAGTGGTATTTATACGGACTACCGTTTTTTCGGTCGAAAATTTTATCGACAACCATATCAAACCTATCGTTCAGCACACTGTCTATGCCGGGTTCTGGCATGATGCGTGCGGCATCGAATGCAGTGTGAAAGCCATACCAGCTTTCGACGTGCGATGTCGGTTTCTGCTTGTATCGGGCCACAGCATTACGAGCTAAATTCATCGTCAGGTTCCACGGATGGCGCACGGCCAAAGTGCCGTGTGCCTGTCGATAGCCGTCCGTAACTCCGATGTTTTTGATACCCGATTCTGCGGCACGGTAAACTCCACACCATAGAGCGGTATCAACCTTTTGCAGACCAATCTCTTTTGACTCAATGGTCAGGCGGGGAGACTTTCCCCATACTTTTATTTCAATCGTGTCGCCGGGAGAACATGAAGTTCGCTCCATTACCAGTACGGGTGCTCCGGTGTGACGATACACTGTTTCCTCGAAGCTGTCAGGACTGTCAAGGTCTATTATTTTCACTGTCCATGAGCGTTGTTCTCCGGGTTCGAGTTTCCATAGCCTCGGATTATGGTCGGGGAGCGGCCCCTGACAGAGCATATCCAGGTTGAAACATTCTATGCGGTGGCCGTAGAACCAGCGGTTATCCTGGGTGTAATCAGGGTATCCCATATTGTAGTCGAGGCTCCACGATGCTATCGGGTCAGCGGACAAAACTGCTTTCATTTTACCGTCGGGAGACTGCATGTAGCCGTAGAAATGGTCGGGCTCGCAGACGGCAAGAGTCGGAAAAAACTTGCCGTACCACTCCGGATAGGTATCCATGTAGGTGTCCACGCCCAGTTTCAGACCGGCTTTCAACGGCTGGAAGGGCGTATGGCGCGTGTTGCGGATGCTCAGCGTCACGGTTTCTATATTCTCTGCTCTCACTGCGTCTATGGTGTATTCTATTCCATGGGCCGTAGTGTCGTTATGGGCTTCTATCGAATAAAAACGGTGTGAATGATTATGCCCCGGACTCTCAAGGTCCATACCTACTTTTATCTGGCCGGACGCACGGTTGTCCCGGTGAATGCCGGAGGCATTCATCATGAATGGAGCCGACAGTACGGCCATGTAAATCAGTATCTTCCGTATCATCATATTCCTTTTATACGTTTGACATTCAAATGCCCGGAATCCGGGCCTACCATAATCTCGAAGTCCCCGGGCTCATACACCAGTTTCAAGTCGGCATTATAGAACTTGAGGTCGCCGACAGTCAGCGTAAATTCAACTTTCTTTGTTTCTCCCGGCTGAAGCGAGACACGCTGATAATTCTTCAACTCTTTGACAGGCCGGGCAATCGAAGCAAAACAGTCGCGTATATACAACTGGACAATCTCCACTCCGGCACGCTTGCCCGTATTGGTCACATCGAGTGAAATCTTTATGGGTTCACTGACGGAAATTAGGTCGGACGATATCTCGGGATTGCCATATTCGAAAGTAGTGTAACTCAATCCGAATCCGAACGGATAAAGCGGGGTGTTGGGGACATCGATATAGTTGCTGTTGTAGGCTATGAAATGGTCGTCGGTCCACGGCGGACGGCTGCACTGCAGATAATTGTAATAGAGCGGTTCTTGTCCTACGGCCCTCGGGAATGTCGTAGTGAGTTTGCCGCACGGATTTGTCTTGCCGAATACCGCATCGGAAATGGCGTGGCCAGCTTCACTGCCGGCATACCAGACATTTAGGATTGCAGGCACATTCTCACTTTCCCAATCGAGTGCCAGCGGACGGCCCGTGAAGAGAATGAGCGCCACCGGTTTGCCGGTGGCGACAAGCTCTTTCAGCAGTTGACGTTGAGCATCGGGAATGGTGATGTCGGCGCGTGAAGCCGATTCTCCCGACATTTCACAACTCTCGCCCAACGCTGCCACAATCACATCGGCCTCCTCGGCTGCAGCAAGAGCTTCAATAAGTAGAGCACCGTCGTCGCCGCGCGGAATAGTACGGCGTCCGGTGGCATATTGCTGGGTCTTTTCGCTGTAATACAGGTTGCTGCCCTGGGCATAAATCAGCTCTGCATCGTTTCCAAGCTCTTCCTTAAAAGCCTGCAGCAAAGATATATGGCGGGAATCAACACACAACTGACTCCACATGCCACACATATTGTTTCCGGCATCGGCGAGCGGTCCGATTAAAGCGATTTTCCCTTTCTTCCTAAGAGGCAGCATATTATTGTCATTTTTAAGAAGGACAAAGGTTTCGGCAGCGATTTCACGTGCGGCTTTCAGATGCGATTCGGTGTATAATTCTGTTTTGGCCCTTTGAGGCTTGCAGTACTTGTAGGGGTCGGAGAAGAGTCCGAGTCTGTATTTGGCTTCGAGCACGCGGCGGCAGGCGCTGTCGATTTCCGCCATTGTAACGAGTCTTTTCCGATATGATTCAGCGATTGTGCCGAGATAGGCATTCGACACCATGTCCATGTCAGTGCCGGCATGGAGACTCATCGCCGCGGCCTCCGACGCGTCGGCCAGCCCTAGAGTTGCCATGTCATTGATGGAATTATAATCGGTGACGACCATACCGTCGAATCCCCACCCTTTGCGCAACACATCGTCCAGCAGCCACCGGCTCGCTGTGGGGTGACCACCGTTAAGAAGGTTGAACGATGTCATCACACTCCCGACACCGGCATCCACTGCGGCCTTGTATGGTGGAAGATAGTAATTAAACAGCTTTTGCAGGCTCATATCTGCCGCAGTATAGTCGCGGCCGGCTTCAGGAGCTCCATAAGCAGCAAAATGCTTCACACAAGCCATAATTTCATCATCCCGGCTCATGTCGGAACCCTGATAGCCACGCACATAGGCAGCGGCCATAAGTGAACCGAGCCACGGATCCTCGCCCGAGCCTTCGGCTATGCGTCCCCAACGTGCGTCGCGGCAGATGTCAACCATCGGGCTGAATGTCCAGTTTACGCCATCGGCACTCGCCTCGATTGCCGAAATGCGCGCCATGCGCTCTACGGCTTCGGGATTCCATGAACAGGAAAGAGCAATCGGAATGGGGAACATCGTCTCATAACCATGTATGACATCGGCTCCGACCAGCAGTGGGATGCCGAGCCGCGATTTCTCTACCGCCAGCCGTTGGAAATCCGAAATCTTCTCCACCCCTTTGACATTGAAGAAGCCACCGGCTCTCCCCGTCGAGATAAGGTCGGCGATATCAGTCTCGAAAACTTGTCCTGACACGACATCTCCTCCGGCCGGAAGGTTCAGCTGTCCGATTTTCTCTTGTAGGGTCATTTTTGCCATAAGGCTGTCGATAAAATTTTCGTTTTTCGAATAGCACGAAAACGGAATGACACCCATTATCAAAATCGATATGATTGCCCGTAAAAATCTCATTTTGTCAAAATTAATTTTTAAACTCTTTAAGATTATGCTTTGTAATTGTATCCCAACGCCTCTTAATGCTTTATATGACGAGGCAGGCGGGTACAAAAAGAAGCCATAGAAATGACGACACATAAGGAAATAAGCCCCCCTCATATTATCAGAATTTTGTGACGACGGGGCCTGTGACGGTCATTTTCACGGGGAGGATTCTGCCTTGCGAGTCGAAGCAGAGCTCGTCGATACATGTAACGCGGTCGTTGCCGTCTTTTGCTCCGAGGGGATGCCTGTGGTAAACAATATAATATCTGCCCGTCTTAGGCGACAGTATTACGGAATGATGGCCGGCACCCGTCCCTATTTCAGAATCTGATTCCAGGATAGTGCCAATCCGTTCGAAAGGGCCTAACGGCGAATCGGCAATGGCATAAGCAACCCGATAGTCGTCTTTAGTCCAGTCCCCCTCGCTCCACATGAAATAGTACTTTCCGTCTTTGAAGAGCATAAACGGACCCTCCGTATAATCTTCGGGGGTTACTTCCTTATAAAGTGTGCCATCAGGAAAGGGAACAAGAGTCGTGAAGTCGTCGGCCAGTTTGACCATGTTGCAATGTCCCCAACCGCCGTAATACATATAATAGCTGCCGTCCTTGTCGCGGAAAACGAACTGGTCGATTGGCTGTGCGCCGTTTACGATCTCATTAATCAGCGGCCTCCCCAGCAGGTCCTTGAACGGTCCTTCCGGCTTGTCGCTGACAGCTACTCCGATGCCTCCAATTTCTCCTTCGTGCACATCGTTGGCTCCAAAAAAGAGGTAATACTTCCCGTCCTTTTCAAGCACAGCAGGTGCCCACATGGCACCCCAGGCCCATTTCACCTCAACCGTGTCGATGATATTTTCGTGTTTCGTCCAGTGCTTAAGGTCGCGGGTCGAAAAACAGTCCATCGCGGTCTGGTCCTCGAAAGGCAGACTGCGCGTGGGATATATGAACACCCGGTCGCCATATACTATTCCCTCAGGGTCGGCATACGCTCCCGGCAAGCATGGATTTCCCGCCCTATCCGTCGCACTGTTATATTTCACTGTGGTTTTATGTGGCAGGTCGGCCGATGACGAACCTACGGAAAAGACATATTTCCCGTTCAGAATATGTTCGGAGGCGGTATTTTCATCGTAATAGGCAAGAGAAGATAACGGTATATCGATAGACACTGTACGGGTTTCACCGGGAGCGAGATCTATTTTTGAAAAACCCACAAGTTTCTTCTTTTCTCTCAGCAATCCCTTTGCTCCGGGAGCAGAAACATACACCTGGACGGTTTCCGCCCCGGCTAATGAGCCGGTATTTGAAACATCCATTTTCAGATTATAGCCGTTCGCTGTTCGACACACGGCCGGTTTGCCTATGCTAAAATCCGTATAACTTAGGCCATAACCGAACGGGAACAACACCGGCAGGTCGTTATAATCATACCAACGATAACCAATCAGAATCCCTTCATCATAATAGATATCGTAAATCTCGGAATCAGCACGTTTGATGCCGGGATAGCGGCGTTCGTCTCCATGCACAGGCAGATCCTCGATGCGTTTCGGGAAAGTGAACGGTAATTTTCCCGACGGATTGACTTTGCCTGCAAGTACATCGGCAAGACAGTTTCCGGCCTCACTGCCAAGATACCAGCTCTGAACAATGGCTGCCACTTTGTCGGCCCAGGGCATTGACACTGGGGTGCCCGAAATATTTATCACAACCAGATTTGGATTTATATCGGCAATAGATGAAATAAGATCGTCCTGCCCATAGGGCAGTTGTAACGTCTTTCGGTCGGTACCTTCGGTATCCTGATAGAGCGAGTGATTCAGGCCCCCGATGAATATTACGACATCGGCATCTTTCGCTTTTTTAACAACATCACTCCTTAGTTGATCAGGAGTGCGTTCTTCCGTCAACAAATCAAGATCCAAACTTTTGACATTATCAAACACAGTACTTCCGGCTCCGATATATCCCCGCTCCCAATCGATTTCAGCATTCTGAAATGCCGACTTCAATCCGGTCAATGGAGTAATTTCACGCTGTACTTTCAGTGATGCGGAGCCACCCCCGACAGTCATCATCTTTACGGCATTTTCCCCCACTACAAGGATTTTGCGGTTACCTTCTTTCAGAGGCAATATACCGTTGTTTTTGAGAAGAACAATACCTTCGCCACCTATCTTGCGTGCCGTGGCATAATGCTCGGGGCATGTAAAACGTCCTTTCCACGGAGAAGGAGACATAGAAGTGCGGAAAATCGTACGGAGTATTCTCCTTACCCTGTCATCGAGATTTTCAACGGATTCACGGCCGTCACGAAGTCTTTCGAGATAGGGATCGGCCATATAATACTTGTCATAAGCATTCATGTTTACAGATACGCCGTCAGTGCCTGTGCCCATTTCAAGGTCAAGACCACCTTCAAGGACAGCATCGGTATCATGGACGCCTCCCCAGTCGCTTACAGCCACACCGTCAAAACCCCACTCATGTTTCAATATATTCCTTAAAAGTCGTGGACTTTCGCAGCAGTTGCGGTTTTCAAACAGATTGTAAGCCGGCATAATAGCCCATGCGCCGCCTTCTACGGCCGCCTTAAACGGTTTAAGGTAAATTTCATGCAACGCCCTCTCCCCTACGTGTACATTCGTGACCAGGCGATTGTCTTCGTTGTTATTCAGAGCAAAATGCTTCACACAAGCAGCAACATTATTGCTCTGCACTCCCTGAATGTAAGGCACTACCATTGCGGACGTAAGAAACGGGTCTTCGCCCATATACTCGAAACTGCGTCCGTTCAGAGGTGTGCGCATCATATTCACTCCGGGACCGAGCAGAATGTCTTTGCGGCGATATCTCGCTTCTTCACCAATGGCTCTTCCGTATTCCCGGGCTAACTCCGGGCGCCATGCAGCTGCAAGACATGTAAGAGCCGGGAATGCCGTACAGGAATCATTAGTCCATTCGGCGCTGTTCCATTCATCCCAGAAAACCTCCGGACGAATACCGTGAGGCCCGTCAGTACACCATAGCTCCGGAATTCCGAGCCGGGGAACACCTGCCGAAGAGAATTTGGACTGTGCATGAACCATCTTGACTTTTTCCTCAAGCGTCATTCGCTGTAAAGCGTCTTCCACCCGATTTTCTAAAGGAGCTGTATAATCAAGATAAACCGGTTCCTGCGATAATCCTGAACTACATACTATAAGAACGACTGCGGTTATAAAGTTTCTCAACATAGTGATTTGCTGTTTGACAATGTAGAAATATAAAGGGTTGCAGGGTATGTTAAGCAAGCCCCCGCAACCCTATGATAGAATATTAGCGGATGATTACTATCTTTACCGCAGCTCCTTTTATTTGATTATTACCTTCGAGACTTTGTTGCCTTGTTTCACAAGATAAAAACCGCTGACGGGTTTCTCAATGCGCGTTCCGTTGAGGTTGTAATACACACAAGGCTGATTACTGTCGTTCTCGACAATAGTATCAATTCCGCTCACATCGGTTTTTTCGGTTTTAATCGTCCATTTGTCCAGGTCGAAAGTAAGACGGTATTTTCCGGACGCCGTTACCTTCCAGTTGTAATCCGGAGTGTCAACATAGGTAAAGTCACCGTCGAATCCGTCTGGACCGATTTCACATTCGTTGACTTTGGGACGGATGTGTTTGCCCCATTCCTTGTTCGTTGTAGCGCGGAACAGACCGGTGTCAAGGTTACCCTCGTAAACGAAGATATTTCCTTCACCTGACCTGGTGCATGCGATTGCATTATCAATGTTCCATCCTGCCGGTGTGGCCTGACCGATGAGATAGAGTGTCTCGGTTTGAATGGGAGTTACCGTCGGCCATATTATTTCCGTTTCCTTGATGAATTCGGAAGACATTGTGAGGTCCTTGACGTTGAAGGAGAGTTTGTAAGTGGCCGGCACTTCTACATACCATTTGAAATCGTCGCCACCCACATAGCAGGCAAACGCAGCATCTGTGATTGTTTCTCTGCCGATAGGCGAACTGGCGCTCAAAGGGTGGATTGTCGGTGCGTTCCACCCGTCAGACAGGTTTGTGAGGATTTTAAATTCGCTGCCTCCTTTGAGCTCTCCCTCCCAGATATAGATGTCGGGGTTGTCCGCACTTGGCTTTATCGGAGTTGTAGCATTAAGGTCCCAGCCGCCGGCAGTGGCATCCCCTATCATGTGGAGCTGGCCGTCAGGCACTGTTATGGTTGTTTCTTCGCCCATAGCCGGATGGACTGTCGCAAGCATAGCGAGAATCCCGAGTGTTTTGGTCAATTTCATAACACTGAATTGGTTAAAAATTTATTAATAATGGATACGGATTATCTGCTTAGACGCATAATCTTGCAACCGTGAGGTTCGACAGTCGCTTCGAGTTTTGATGTGCGTCCCTCATCGCGGTGCTGCCAAAGGTCCCTAACGGACATATCATGTGGAATACCTATCTCCGAGAGGTCAAGGCCGAATGCCTTTTCTTCCTCGTCGCGATTAAAGAAACCGACGATATAATCGCCGTTGCTCATTTGTCCGTACCAGATATTGCTGCCCGATGACATCAGGGTGTCGTCAAGCGGGTGGCCTACGAAGCGATCTTTGTTCAGCGCGAGCATTTCTTCGTTGGTATAATATGCCACATCGCCTTCGCCTATGGTGCAATACTGGTCTGTAACTGCAATCGGTCCGCCTGCCATCAGCTGTAGAGACACCACAAATTGTTTCTCGGCTGGAGTGGTATAGCTGTGCATAATGGTGAAATCACCGTCGAGAATGACTTTGTCGCGGCCGGCGATGCGACGGCTCCAGTAAGTGAATCCGTCAAACTGATTTTGACTTGTGGGCCATGAAAGCCATGTCTTGCCTTGCTCCTTGGCAGATGTAAATCCCCACCCGCCATTGAACGTATCGTTTACAATTCGCACCATATTGCCGTAGCGGCTCTCTATTTCGGCATCGTTATATAAATGTGGCATCACCAGAGACAGGAACATACCATATTTTTGGGCGGTCTTGCAGATGTATGCGAGGGCATCTGCATACATCTGACGTCCGTAACCCTTTCCTACATAAGAATCGGAAAGCCGGAAGAATCCGTCCTCAAACCAAGAGAGGAAGTCTATACGGATCATCTCCACCCCGAGTTCGCTATAATGTCTGAAAAATTCGTCGATATATTCTTTCGCACCCGGATGAGTAAAGACTATGTAGGTGTGCCATTTGTCTTTGGCCTTGGGATGCAGAACCTTGTCGATGCTTTTGTCGTAGAGCAGGGAGCCTACAGTGTAGTCAGTGCCGGGGATGATGGTGGCCGGATCGCTCCATGCTTCCAGAGGGCTGTCGTAGATGCCAACACGCAAGCCACGCTGCTTTGCGGCTGCGATAAGATCCTTTAAAGGTACTTGACCAAGACGTGTCATGAAAGGCTTACCGTCGTCGCAGTTAAACGGCAGGAATCCGTCTGTGCATATCATGTCGTAGCCATAAGGCTTCAGTTCCTTTGCAATCCAGTCGAAATTAGCCTCCCATTCCGACAGCGGGATATTACGTGAGTCCCAGTCACTGCCATCCAGTTCATAGGCCCGCTCATATACACTCCAGTAGAGAGGAGCCTTGAAAGTGTGAATATTGCCCACATTTTCCAAGGCCGGATGTTCGTGCTGGTTGGGAAGCTTCATGTTGGAATAATCTTCCTTGCAGGCACACACTCCGAAAAGTGTACACCCGAGGATACCTGATATTATGAGTTTCTTTATCATCTTGATTGAGTTTTGAAGAGTTTTAGTTTCCTAAATATTCAAATTTTACTGTCCACTTCTCAAGGTCGAATGTGATGCGGTATTCGCCTTCGTCAACGACGCGCCAGTTGTAGTCAGGAGTTGATATGATGACGAATTCATTGGACTGGCACCCATTTTTGCCAATTTCAAGCTTGTCGGTTTTAGGCCTGATATGAGCTCCCCAGTCGGCAATTGTAGAAGCGCGGAGACTACCGGCATTGAGTCGGCCTTCATATACGAATATATATTCGCTCTGCTTGGTGCAGCGTGTGGCATCTGCGATGTTCCAGCCGCTTGGTGTCGCATCGCCCAGAAGATATACATTCTCTGTGGCAACAGGCGTCACTTCCGGCCATTCATATTCGGCTTCGCCGAGATAGGTGCTGCTCATCTTGTAAGTGCGCAGATTGAATTTGAGCAGATATTTTCCAGCTGTCACGTTCCACTTGCTGTCGGGTGATACTTCATACACGAAGGGTGCGTCCACAATATCGGATTTACCTATCTCAGTGCCGGGAAAGGTAGGACGGATTGCCGGTTTTCCTTCGTAGTCGCCGGATTCGGTGTACAGTTTGAGCTCACCGTCGGCCAGCGTGCCCTCGAAAGTAAACACATAAGGGTCTGTCGCATCCTGCTGCATAGGTGTCATGGCGTTACCATCCCATACTCCTTTAGTGCATGAGCCTAACATGAAGAGAGTGGTTGTCTCTATGGGGTCGACAGGGTCAGGCTCATCGCCTCCTTCTTCTCCTTCTTTCATATATTTGGCGGTAATCTTCCAATGTTCAAGGTCAAAAGTTATGCGATACTTTCCGGCTTTTGTCACAAGCCAGTTTATGTCAGGATTGGCCACATAGATGAAATCCTCATCGGCCACTCCGTTTTCGTTTATTTCCGTGTGGTTGTCAACCGGGCGAATGTGTGTGCCCCAGAAACGTTCCGTGCAGGCCCTGAACTCGCCTTCCATGAGAAAACCTTCATAAACAAATATATATTCGCTCTGCTTTAAAGTCTCGATGGCCTCGTCGATATTCCATAGGACAGGTGTGGCTGCGCCGATCACATAAACGGCCTCGGCATGTATGGGCACGACATCGGGCCGTTCCGGTCCTTTGAGATATTCCGTGCTGAAGGTCCAGTTTCTCAAGTCAAAGGTCAGCTTGTATTCGCCCGGCTCTATCACATTCCACTTGTCATCAGGATCGATAGCCATGGTGAACGGTTCGTCTGTATAATTATCCTTGCCTATGTTTTGACCTGCTTCGAGCGGACGTATGAACGGGATGTTCCAGTCCTCCGAGGGATTCAGACAAAGTTTAAGTTCACCTATACCAAGAGTGCCTTCGTAGATAAAAACCAAAGGGTCTTCTTCAGTGGGTGTAAACGGAGTGGGTTTTGTGAGTGTCCACCCGCATGGTGCGGCGTTACCTACCATATATAACGTCTCCGACATTATCGGGAGGTCTTGATCGTAAATAACGAGTTCCTTTTCACTGTCGCATGCGGATAACCCGGCTGCCAGAACCAGCGCCGCACAAAAAGACAGCATATATTTGAATTTAATCATTTTGATTCTATTGAGATTAGCGAGTAATTATCGACTTGTTTTCCTTAATTTGTGTAACCCGGATTCTGCTTTAAATTGGGATTGGTATCGAGCACATCGCGTACCAGCGGGAAAATCTCGGTGTGCCGGTCGGCATCAGGAGTCTTGTCCCACCACGAACCCGTCGAGAATTTGCCAAAGCGGATAAGATCTGTTCGGCGGCGTGCCTCGGCGAAGAATTCACGTCCCCATTCGGCAAGCATTTCATCAAGATCGAGCGTTGCTTTCCCCTCCGGCTGATAGAGAACCTCGGCGAGATTTTCGGCCGGATAGTTGCGGGCACGGACTCTGTTGAGAAGTATTGCGGCCTCCGCGACATCGCCGCTTCTGAGTTTGCACTCCGCAAGCGAATAAATAATCTCCGGAAGGCGTATCTCGGTATAGTCGCTTTCGAGCTGATGCTCGTCGTCATCAGTGTACATAGGATATTTTACGAAATGCCATCCCGAGTTGTGATCGCCGTTCATCAGATTGCTCGACTGCCCTGTGGGCCAAACATCGGGAGCCATATCCTGGAAATTGCCTACAGCATCGCGGATATACAGGTCGTAGGGACGTTCCGGCGCGCGAACTCGGGCTGTCTTGCCGTTGTCATTCACATATTCCAGATAGCCGAAAAGGAACATTCCCTCGCGCTTGCTGTTGCCGAGATTGCGATAGAGTTTCATGCGTTCATCGCCGGGATATTTGCGGAAATTCTGTATAGGCATGCCCAGTTTATAATTATAAAGCGTGCCATCGACATCATAACTCGGCGATGCGGCATATTTCACGTTATGTTCACCGGCCTTGCACTTGGAATCTTTCAGATAATACCTGGCCTGCGACGGAACGGCATACCAATAGACTTCGCCTGAATAATGCCAATAGGAGTAGCCTGAGCTGGCTGGATACCCGAATATAACTTCGTCACAGGTGTTGTTGTCCCAGTCAAACGCTGCGTCCCAACGGTCGGCTACCTTATAGGCGCCATACACACCATCGAGAATTTCCTGACAGATGCGGGCACAATCAGAATAGCGGTCTTCACCGATATAGATTTCCGCATTGAGATAGAGGCGTACCAGCAATGCAGCCGCGGCAGCCTGTGTCCATTTTCCCTGCACACTGGCTTGCGACCCGAGGGTTTCTTTGCGGCCAAGCTGCTTGATGCATTCTTTGAGTTCGCTTTCGATGAATTCAAACAGAACTTTCGGCTCAACCTGAGTTTTGGTGTTCTTGCTCTGGTCATAGAAACTTACCACGAGAGGGCAGTTGCGGAACGCATCGAGAAGTGTGAGGTAGAACATAGAGCGGAGCGTGCGGCACTGAGCTTTCATATCGTTAAACTCCGACTCCGTATATCCGAATTTGGCCGGGTCGAGCGATTCCAGATCCTCAATCACCCAGTTGCACTGGCCTATTCCCTGGTACTGGCCGTTCCAGAGATACAGAATTTGAGGGCTGTCTTCCAGATTCCAGGTGTGGTAGTGGTATCTGCGCCAGCGGCCGCCATCGTCCCACCACCCGTCGCGGACAGGAGTGATAAGCTGGTCGGCCGTGAGCTCCTGAAGCACCTGACGTTCCTGTATGGTGGCGAATGCATGTTCGAAAGGACGACCCACTGCCCTCTCCACATCGCCTTTTGTATTATAGTAGTTCTCTGAGGCAACGTTGCTGTACAGTGTTTCGTCGAGATCCGTACAGCCGGCCGACACCGACAGTGCCAGTGCCGCCAATGATTGTATAATCGTATTTCGGTTCATGATAATAATTCTGTTTGTTAGAAATCAACCTGCACACCAAACATAAACTGGCGGGTTGAAGGGAAATAGGTTCTGCTGCCTGTGGCTCCTGGTGTGAGCCCGTTGACCTGATATGTCGATGGGTCAACGCCGGAGAATTTCGTAAGTGTAAATACATTATGCACTGTGCCATAAAGCCTTATTTTATTTATAAAACGGGCTTTTTGCAAGTTGAGCGTGTAGCCCACCGAGAGCATATCGAGCTTGAAATAGTCGCCCCGTTCCAGGAAATAATCCGTCACGGCATGCCCGGCTGTCGGACTTATGGCGAAGTTCTTGCTATAGGCCTTTTTCAGTACGTTGCCGTTGAATTTTCGTGTGCCGTAGTAGAAGTCGTGTACATTGAAGATATCGAATCCAAAGGCTCCACGGAAGAACAGACTCAAATCGAAATTCTTATAGCGGAAACTATGGGTGGTCGACATCGTGAATTTAGGCAAGCCGTTGCCCACTTTCCTTCTGTCGTCCTCACTTCCTTGTGCAGCCTTTATCACATTGCCGTTCTTGTCTTCTATCAGCCATTCGCCTTCGGAACTGATTCCCACATATTTCCACATGTAGAAATTGCCGATGGATTCCCCTTTTTCGATACGCTGAAGATTATAGTTGGGATACGGCGCCTCGGTGCTGCAGATGGCATAGTAGTCTTTTCCGACATATTCGGAATTGCTGAAGTCAACAAACTTGTTTGACATAGTCGAGCCAATCATACTGAAACTATAGTCAAAGTCACGGCTGTTGACAACGTTCAAGTTCAAATCGAATTCGAAACCGTAGTTTTTCATAGTACCGACATTGACGAAAGTCTCATCGAACAGATACGGGGGAATGGATACTTTATAGTAGCCTAACAGATCTTCTGTGCGGCGGTTGAAATAGTTCAGAGAGCCGTAGAAACGACTATTGAACATTGAAAAATCGATTCCGACGTTCCAGTTTTTCGCTTTTTCCCATTTAAGGTTACGATTGACGTTGTTTGCCGGACCCCATACCTGGAAATATTTGCCTCCGAAACTGTAATAACCGAAACCCTTCATTGCGGCCACAGATAGATAATCGTCGAAATCCTGATTGCCGGTCACACCATAGTCAGCACGTATTTTAAGGTCGTTCAGCCAGCTTTGGGTATCTTCCATGAAGGATTCCTGACTGATGCGCCAGCCTATAGATGCGGCAGGAAAATTACCCCACTTATTGTTCGGACCGAACTTGGAAGAACCTTCGTGGCGGATAGAAGCTGTCATTAGATATTTCCCGTCATAATCGTAGCTTACACGACCAAAAAATGAAATGAGCTTATTGTCGCTCTTGTAACTTGCCATTCCCACTTCACCTTCGTCTTTGGCAAAGGAACCGGCTCCAAGATTGTCGGAACCGAGACCGTCGTTAGGAAAGTCTTTGTTTTCCGCATATAGACGCGAGTATTGGGAGTATTGGTATGAATAGCCCATCATCACTTTGGCATTGTTCTTTCCAAACTTTACTCCGAAATTGAGCAACCATTCCAGAATATACTGCCGGTTCTTGTAGTACTCGCGGCTGGCTTCACCCTCGCGACCATTGTTAATAGCGATTGTGCTCGTCGATGGCAGAAACCAGGAGTTGTTATAGTCATATTGATGGTCGGCGAATGTCACCTGACTGTTTAGGGTAAAGGGACAGTCTCTTTCCGCGTTCCAAAGCAAAGGAAGCAGATTGATTTTCGCCGTGGCATCCATGTCAAGCAGCTTCGATTCTCCTTTGTTCTTTTCGAGTTCCTGCAGTTCGACCGGATTCCAGGGGCACACCTGACCTTGAAAGTTGTAGTACAGCTGCGGATTTTCCGGATCCATCAGCGGAGTGGTCGGATTGGCCTGTTTGGCGTTGGTGAACACCGACCAGTTTGCAAAATCCTGATAAATGATGCGGGGCGCTACATTTATATTGAAATTGATCAAATCGCCCTTCGACTTTAAATCCATTGATGCGCGAGCTCCGTATTCTTCTCGGCCGGAACGCAAATCAACACCGTTCGATTTACGGTAGTCGGCACTGACTCTGAAATTTGCACGTTCCGTACCACCCGAAATACTCAGAGTATGCTTTTGAGTAAAACCGGTTCGGCCCACACCTTTAAACCAGTCGTAATCGCCGCCAAGGTCCGTGCCGTTGTCGCCCCAGCCCAGACGGATGTTGCGATAATCGTCGGCATCCATAAAATCGAGTTCGTCAATAATCTTATCCCATGCCACACTTGCGGCGTATGTAACCTTGTATGTGCCGTCTTTAGCACCTTTTTTCGTGGTCACAAGGATAACGCCGTTGGAGCCGCGTGTGCCATAGATTGCCGATGCGGCACCGTCTTTAAGGATATCGAACGATGCTATGTCGTTCGGGTTTACGTTGGTGAGGCTGCCTCCGGGGATTCCGTCGATAACAATTAGAGGACCAAGGCCAGCCGAACGCGACGACACACCGCGGATTTGGACGCTCGCGGTATTATTAGGGTCGCCGGCCGCAGTGTTTGTAATCGACACTCCGGGCACTTTGCCTTGGATAAGCATAGTAGGGTCTGTCGCGCTCACAGTAAGGAAGTCTTTCTCGCTCACATGGCTTATGGCAGAAGTCAACTCCTTTTTATCCATCGTACCGTAGCCTATCACAACGACTTCATTAAGCAGTTGTGAGTCTTCCGACATGACGATATCAAGTCGTCCGGCTTTGTCTATTTTCTTCTTTTCCGGAGTAAAACCGATGTATGAAAACATGAGTCGGCCCCCCTCTGGAACGTCGATTTCATAGTTGCCATCGATGTCGGTCGTCACTCCGATGTGCGCGCCCTCGATGGTAACTGAAGCGCCAATCAGTGGCTCACCCTGTGTGTCGGTTACTGTACCGACAATTCTTATTGTTTTACCTTTAGAAACCTGTAGTTTTGAAGGGTGAGACTGAGAGGCCGATTTCTTATTCAGTACAATCTGTTTTTTGTCGAAAGTATAAACTATATCATGCTTGGTGAGAAGTTGGTCAAGTACAGTCGTTAAAGCCTCGTCTTTTACGTTGAGGGTGACCGGGACACTGACATTTATAGTTTCCTTACTATAAATGAATCTGTACTTTGTTTGCCGTTCTATGGATTTTAGAACATTTTCCAAGGCAATTCCATTAGCATTGACGGACACCTTGCTGTCCGATGCGCGGACAGATAGCCCATAGCCAATCATCAGCAGAAAGAGCAAAGCTCTAAGTGTCAGAAGACTCCGGCTGTGCAGAGAATGTAAATTCAGTTTTTCCATTAATTAAAAAATATAATTGGATTTTGTATTATAGATTTTATGGTTATTTAAGGATATTTCACATCCGTATATATAAAGAGCAACTGAAGAAAAAGAATCCACATCGTAAAACTAGAAAATTTTTCAATCATGCGATTTTTATTCGAAATGTTTGTTTTATAGGATAAAAACGCCTAACTTCGCAACAAACTAAAACACATGGAGAACGAAAAATTTGAAAATGAAGTGCTTTTACTGGCTGCCTTGAAGTTAGACAGTCATGAGGCTTTTATACAAATTTTTCGTAAATATTATCCCGACCTTGTTCTTTTTGCTTCACGGTTTATTCTTGATAAGGAAACCTGCGAAGACATTGTCCAGGAAGCATTCGTCAAGATCTGGTCTAACAGAAAAAATCTTGAGATACGTACTTCAGTCAAGACATATCTCATTTCTTTAGTCCAGCATCTTGCGTTGAATGAAATTAAACACCGCAAGGTTAAGACCCTCTATCAGGACATGTACCATGAAATGATTCTGGCGCTCCCGGCCGACGAACATATACTCTATACTGAGCTGAATGATGCTGTGGAGAATCTGCTTTCACAACTTGATCCGGAAGTCCTTGAAACATATACGTTGTCAAGAACGCATCATTTGAAATATACGGAAATAGCTAAGAAGCTCAACATTTCGGTCAGAACCGTGGAGGCCCGTGTCAGCAAAACCATAAAATTCCTTCAGAATAATCTAAAAGGATCTAAATTCATCATATATTTGACTCTATTGTATCAACACTTATTATAAGAGAACGAGATGGATTACAGCGAAAATAATCACATAGATATTTTGATAAGCCGTTATCTGATGGGTAATGCTTCATCACAGGAGATTGAAGAATTATTCAATTGGATTAAGTTGTGCGATGAGAATATTCAGTATTTTCATCGTCAACAGGATATCTGGGCTGTCCTGAACCCTGCTATCGATATTGATGATGTGAATATAGACAATGCTGAACAGAGAGTCCTGCGAAAAACAGGCATTGCATTGAACAAACGTTCTTTCTTCAAGCGGTTTATATTCTTTTGGTCGCGTATTGCTGCCGTTGCCGTATTACCTCTCATTGCAATCATCGGATTTCTTATATTACATTCAATGGGAGATACGGCACTTGACGATGTCACCATTACAACCGCAT
This sequence comes from uncultured Porphyromonadaceae bacterium, assembly GCA_902471455.1. Lineage (GTDB taxonomy): Bacteria > Bacteroidota > Bacteroidia > Bacteroidales > Muribaculaceae > Lepagella. Next base: position 18,669 of record CABRKI010000014.1, read on the forward strand.
TTGGAAGTATGAGCACCACAAACCTTCCCGACGGTTCTACAGTGTGGCTGAACGCCAATAGTTCATTGACATATAACCCGGATATGAACAGCGGAACAAGAGACGTCTTTCTGCATGGCGAAGCCTACTTCGAGGTCAGATCAGACGCTGCCCATCCGTTTAACGTACACACTCCATATATTACGGTTACTGCCAAAGGCACGGAATTCAATGTCAACGCCTACGACTCAATAGCTTCTGTAACGCTCGTCAATGGTCGGGTAGATGTTGAAGTGAAAGAAAAATCGGTGCAACTGAATCCGGGAGAACATCTGGCGATAACTGACGGAAAGCCTATAGTTCATGACAATATTGATACCGCAAGATATTGCTCTTGGCGAAACGGCATGTTGATTTTTGAAGATGAATCCCTCTTGAATATCTGTAACCGACTCCAGCACATGTATGATGTAGAGTTCGATATTGCACCGGAATTGACAGACAGGACGTTTCGTATGATTTTGAACGGAGAAAATATCAGCGAAATTGTTCGTTTCTTTGAAATGTCAGCTCCTGTAACATGCGAATTTGAAACCCAGAAAGCACCCGGCGATACAACCCGTACGAAATCGAAAGTTCGCATAATACCCTCGTAAAATCTTTATTCCAATTATTATACAAATTATACAACCATGAAATTATCAATAGAACTATTAGCTATGTCCATCATACTTACCGGATGTAGTGCAGGTTCAGAAACATTGTCGTCGCCAGATGGGAACCTTGAAGTCTCTTTTGCTATAACATCACAGGGAGAGCCATCATATTCAGCAAAATACAAAAATGAGCCGATTGTGTTGTCTTCTCTGATGGGCTTTGAAATGAAATCCGGAGACCTGACACAAGGTTTTCACGTGGACAGCATCACCCATGCCGCAATAAACGAAACCTGGGCGCCAGTATGGGGCGAAAACGACTCCATATTGAATAATTGCCGGCAGATGACAGTGTATATGAGTCGTGGCGATATAAAAATGGATATCGAGTTCCGCGTTTTTAATGATGGCTTCGGATTCCGATACATTTTCCCTGAACAGGCCACAAAGCAATTTACCGTAATCAACGAAAATACGCAGATTGCAATGACGGGCAACCACACCGCATGGTGGATTCCGGGCGATTACGACACTCAGGAATATGAATATACCAAGTCGCATCTCAGCGAAATCCGCAGTCATGCTAATGACAACTTTATGTATAACGCATCACAAGAGCGGTTTTCGCCGACTGGCGTACAAACGGCTTTAATGCTAAAAACAGACAACGGTCTCTATCTTAATCTCCACGAAGCCGCCCTTGTCGATTTTCCCGCAATGCACCTCGACCTTAACGACAGCACAATGGTGTTCAAGGCACATCTCACACCTGGACCAGACGGCACTATGGCGACTTTCAATACGCCTTTCAAAACCCCATGGCGCACGGTGACGGTAGGCGAAAAAGCCACCGATATCCTTGCTTCAAATCTTACGCTTAATCTCAACGACCCTTGCGCAATTGAGGATGTGTCATGGATTCATCCCATCAAATATATGGGAGTATGGTGGGAAATGATAACCGGCGTAAGTTCATGGAACTATACCGATGCCGAGAATTTCGACCTTGCCACATTCGATTATTCAAAGGCAAAACCGAATGGACATCATGGCGCTAACAATGAGAATGTACGCCGGTATATCGATTTTGCTGCTGCCAACGGTTTTGATCAGCTCCTTGTCGAAGGCTGGAACATCGGATGGGAAGACTGGTTCGGCAAAGAAAAAGACTATGTGTTTGATTTCGTGACGCCGTATCCCGATTTCGACATCGCTTCCCTAAACGAATATGCCCACAGCAAGGGAATCAAACTGATGATGCACCACGAAACATCATCAGCCGTCGATAACTATGAGCGTCACATGGATAAAGCCTACGAGCTGATGAATCGATACGGCTATGATGCCGTAAAGAGCGGATATGTTGGAAATATTATCCCCAAAGGAGAACATCACTACAGCCAGAAACAAGTCAGCCATTATCTGGATGCCGTCAAGAAAGCCGCAGACAGACACATTATGGTCAATGCACACGAAGCCGTGCGTCCTACAGGCCTTTGCCGCACATATCCGAATCTTGTCGGCAATGAAAGTGCCATGGGCCAGGAGTTTGCCGACATGAGTCCACAACATGTCACCATACTTCCTTTTACACGCTTAAAAGGAGGTCCTATGGATTTCACTCCCGGTATATTTAAGATGGATATTACCTCTTTTGCTCCCGGCAATCAAGGGAAAAAGAAAAGAGCCACAATAGCAAACCAGCTTGCTCTATATGTCACTATGTATTCACCGTTGCAGATGGCTGCCGATATGCCTGGCCATTATGAGGCTCACATGGATGCATTCCGGTTTATCAAAGATGTTCCTGTAGATTGGAAAAAGAGCGTTTATCTTGATGCCGAACCGGGCGAATATATTGTAGTGGCAAGACAGGATAAAAGGAGTGACGCCTGGTATATTGGCGGTGTAACCAACGAAGATGCACGTGACTATGAAATCTCTTTCGGTTTCCTCCAGCCCGGCAAAGAGTACTTGGCCACTATTTATGCAGACGCCCCAGACACCGACGGTTTCGACAACCCGGAAACATATAATATTTCTGAAATGCAGGTAAACAGCAATACTTCAACCATGATTCACATGGCACGAGGGGGTGGATTTGCCATATCGCTTACACCCAAGAGCGAATAATAACTCCTATTAAAAATATACAGGCAGACGGATAATATTGATTCGTCTGCCTGTAGTCGTTTATAATACAATGGATTGCATGGAATTGAAATGCACAAATATTTACTGCGTTGGCTATAATATAGCTCATATTTCAATATTAAAAATTTTGCGACAAAGGCAAATCCTGATTTTACAGATATTTTGAACCAAGGAAACTGAAGATATGAAATAAAAATCCGATGTGGAAAGTGATTCCCGCACCGGAGATAGTCTTGTCGGATATGATATTGTCTCATATTTCAATATGGAGTGTTCTGGGGATCGAAGTTGGTCCAGCCGCTCATCCAGTTGTCAGAGGAATTACGGAAAGCTCCAATAAAACCGCCTTTCCCGTCGCTGATTTCAGTCGATGGGCAATAGTTTTGCCCTGTGTTTGCCGGATCAGACAAGCCTAACAGGTTTTCTTCCATTGCCTTGTTGCCAAAACCGGCGAGGAAGAACGAATGGGAGAAAGAAACGATCGACCGGTCTTCAGTTTTGGTAGTATAATCGTAAAAATAGTCTTCGTACTCCTTGTTTTTGTCTGTCCCGAGAACATCCATGCCGGAGAAAATGCAATTCTCAAGTTTAAATTCCCCGCCTTTGGCATAGGCTACGGTCTGACCCTTCTCTCCATCGACAATCAGTCCGATGGGGAATCCGACAGCAAGGAGATTCGAGATATTCAGCTTACTGCTTCTTCTGATTTGGACAGCTGCCTGAAACTTGCCGAGTTTAGATCCATTATCTGGGAACATATTTCCGGCTGTGATATAATCGGAGGTGTTGGCAAAGCCGGTATTCTTGGCTGTCATAGGGCCGATAAGGGTTATATTACGGAATTTTGCAGAAGTGAAGGGTGTAGTTTCCGCACCGCTGGCATTGTTGTCGCTCTCGAATCCATTCGACTGCGATGTGTCGGCAATACGCGGGTCGCGTACCGAAAGACAGTAACGAACTTCGCCGTCAAACCCGTTGTCGGTATCGAAATCATCGTCCCAGCCTTTGTAGGCTATAAGATAGGAACAGTTGGCGGAACCGCCGAACCACTCGAATGAATCGTCGTTGGAGTAAGATACCTGGATGTGGTCAATTTGGGTGCCACTGCCCACGGAGCCGAAAGTTACGCCGTTTATTTCCTTGTCGGTGTCGAAGGGATAGCCTGCAAATTCTACGCGGATATAACTGTATATGCCGGAATTGTCAGCTTTGTTGTCGCCTCCATGGATTGTTGTCGGGCCACCTTCTATTTGCTGAGTTCCCTGATTGTTAAGTGCCTTGCCGCAGACAATCAGACCGCCCCAGTCGCCCGGACGACGCTGGCCGGGAGCCTGCGCGGAGGTCATGACGATCGGGTCCTGCGCCGTTCCTTTCATCTCGCAGTAGCCGCCGGGCTCGATGATTAGAGCCGCCATAGTCTCCTTCTCTCCCTTGATGATGGTTCCGGCCGGGATACGGAGTGTTGCGCCTTCGTCAACATATATCCACCCTTTGAGAAAGTATGTACCCTTCTCGAGGGCAACGTCTCCGGTAATATGGAAGTTCTGGGTGCCGTTCCCCAGCTCGTTGCCGTTGAACACAAGGCCGTTGCTAATTCAGATTGACCGACGGGAAGAAATCGTTGTAGTAATAATGCGTGTCTTGCAGACTGGATTCCGATTGACGTGTATTCATCCGCAAGAGCTGATCGACGTATTCATATCTTACGCCTCCATACACAGTCAGTGCCTTCCAGGGAATGTTTATCCCTGCATATCCCGACAGTTGCTTGCTGTTCGCTTTATAGCTGTTGAGGAAATTAACATTCTCATAAAGATATAGCTTGTCAGGTCCGAAATTGTCAGGAATAAGGACCTCGCCCGGAATATCGTCTGAGAATTCAAAACCTGAAGGCAGATTATTATCAGGCTGCCACCCGTATTGAAACTCGCGGACATCGTATGTGCGACCACGGTATTCGGCATATAATCCTGCTTTGACAACCGGCTTGAACGTGCCGAGAGCTATCTCCTGACGATAATTGGTGTTAAGGGAGGCGGTATGTTCGCGCAGACGCGTAAACTCACGGTTTATTCGGTAGATGCCCATGCGGTTGTCAGTACGGTCGGTAAGCTGAATCAGTCGGCGGTCAGGCATATCGCGGTCCGAGTAGGCATATCCGGCACTCCAGGCCCATAAGGAAGCTTCCGAAAACTCATGTCGGCCCCTAATCTGAGTGTTAAGGGTATTTCTTGTCGAATAGTAATATTCCATCTCCTCGATATTGTCAGGCTGGGCGTTGAATCCGGTTCTGTCGGAATATCTGTTTTTTACAATTCGGTTATAGATGGTCTTCCATTCATACCTGTGGTTATTGTTTTGAGGAAGAAACGAAAAATTGAGCATCCCGCCAATTTTTGTATCACGGGTATATTGATTGTCGGTCGCCTTCCTGAGAAATACAGGCAAGTCATTGGTGATGTCGTATGGCCCGTAAAGTGAATTTTCCATGTCAGTCATTGTCCGGTAGGAATCCGAGAAATTGAAGCTTCCCAAAAGTCCGAGAGTGCCGACCGACTCAAAACGCCAGTTGTTGTTATAGCTCGCGTTGAGTTTAAGGTCGCCGATTGGCTTGGAGTTATAGATTTTCCAGTCGTTGCTGAAACCGTTTCCCAATACGTCTATTCTGTTGGAATAGCCCGGATATGTCACTAAAGGAGACCCGAATTGTCCGTTGAAATATCTGCCACCTCCTTTGTAATACTTGAAATTGCGGAAATGTGTCATGTCGTTCACTGACGTCCCCAAAGAAATATCAAAACCAGAATGCGTGGGCTGATATTTCGTCTTGACCATTAGGAATCCTCCTGTGAAATCTGACGGATATTCCGGGGCCGGACTTTTCACTATGACTATGTTGTCAAGCTGAGAGCTTGGAATGATGTCGAATGAAAACGCCCGTGAATCCGCTTCCGAACTCGGTACGGCGCTTCCGTTAAGCCAGACATTGTTATATCGCTGGGAGAGACCACGCACCATTACGAATTTGTCGTCGATTATCGAGATGCCGGGTACTCGTCTTATAACCTCCGAAGCGTCTTTGTCCTGCGTTTTGGCTATCTGCTGTGCTGAAACACCGGTCTGCACCACGTCGCTCTGACGTTCCTCCTCTATCATCGCGACCTCTGTATCTTTTCTTGCAACTGCCGTAACTGTTACTTCAGATAATGATGTTGCATCAGGTGACAACGAAATGTCGAGAACTACAACTTCCTTGCTTGTCCCTATGTCGGCAACAACAGTCTTGTCAGCATAGCCGACATAGCTTACCGAGATAGTGTGGACCCCATTCTTTAAATTCAGGGAGTAATGACCGTCTATATCGGTTGATGTCACCGTCTGGCTTGATTTAACCATTACGGAAGCTCCGATGAGCGGTTCCTTTGTTGTCTTGTCGGAAACCGTGCCTCTTACTATTCCGGCCTGTAGTGGAATTGAAGCCCAAGCAAGAGACATAAATGTAAGTATAATCTTTTGGTTTAATGTCATATCTGCTTCTTTTTCGGTGGCAAAGTTAGGAACGATATGTTGCATAAGTATTTCTTAAAAGTTGAACTTATATTAAATGCGACAAAAAATCTCTCATTACGCACATCTCCTTGACATCACCTTCTTCCTGATAGAAGCCTTCGCCGTCCAGTATGAACACTGAATCGGCTTAACATCTCGCAGATTTTTCGTAATTTTGCACTTGTCAATCAAGTCAATGTCTATGGCAAAAATACTGAAAGTCAACAGAACGTCCGATTACAGCGGGTATCATGGCCTGACCGACCGACATCCGCTGATAACGGTCATTGATTTCTCTGAAATATCACCGATACGCCACAGCCTTAACCGATATGGAGTGTTTGGAGTATTCGTTCAGGAAGACAATGACCTTGACCTTACGTATGGATGCGGCAGATATGATTATAAAGACGGCTCTCTGCTTTGTGTCGCACCTGGCCAGATCGGCGGCAAGGAAGATAACGGAGAAAAAACTTCCATAGGGGGATGGGCAATGTTGTTCCATCCTGACCTCATTCACGGCACCCAGCTTGAAAAAGACATCAGGAATTATACATTCTTTGACTACAGTGTCAACGAGGCCCTACACATGAATGAGACGGAACATGCCATTGTAGTTGCCATATTCAAAAGGATAAAATCGGAAATAGAAAATCCCCGTGATGATTTGCAAAACGAAATCCTTGTAAGCTATATATCTCTTTTGCTCAAATACTGTCAGCGTTTTTATAACCGTCAGTTCATTACCCGAAAACTATCCAATAACGACATACTTTCAAGGTTCGACAGTTTTCTTAAAGGATATTTTGCCGAAAATCGCCAGATTTCAAACGGACTTCCTACGGTAAGCATTTGTGCAGACCATCTCTGTATGTCTGTCAACTATTTCAGTGATCTTATAAAGAGGATGACAGGAGAAAGTCCCGGACGTATGATCAGGCAGTTTGTAATCCGGCAGATAAAGAATGAACTCGCATCAGGACTGTCGGTAGCAGAAGCCGCATATAAACTCGGTTTTGAATACCCGGCCCATCTAAGCCGAATGTTCAAGAAAGAGACCGGTATGACCCCGACCGATTATATTCAGTCGCGCAATGAATAGATTCTTGCAGGATTCCCTGCCACTTAATTTCGGCAATAATTTTGATAATTTGCCGAAATTAAGCCAGCCTTGTACTGCAATTTGTTTAGGAATGCACTGTAGGAATGAAAAACAACAGTTAAAAATAGTCATCATTTACAAATAAATGCACGGCATCCGGCAGCCGTAGCACCGTCGTGTGGAGTGTTATAGAGGATATTGAGCCGACTTTGTTCTTTGTCGGCTCAATATCCGGATTGACCTAAAAACAGCATTAATCCTGGTTCACGGTTGACAGATAGACTCGTGGTATAGGCCGGGAACGAAATTCGGAATCCCTTAACTTTGCGAAAGCCCGTAGATATTTCCGTATTGACGAAACCATTTCCTGCGACTCTTGCAGAATATTTACATATACATACAGAACCGTCATCGAAGCCGTGTCGCCATTTCGCATGTGGTCCTGCACTCTATGATAGGCATCCGACACGGTGTCTTTGATTTCGTCGCAATGGCGCCGCAAGGTAGCCACACCCGATGTATCGCCGGACTTCAGCACTTCAAGCGTGCCATTGAACAGAGTTTCTATTTGAGAACATAGTAATTCATATTCCATCGTATAGCGCGAGGGGAGCGGCAGGAAATTGTTTTCCACGTGTTCTTTGCAGACTTCGTTTATTCGTCTTAAATTGTAGAGAATTGACATACATAGGTTGTTGCCGAGATAAAACCAGGTCGTTTTTTCTATTGCCGTTTCATGAGGCACACGACGCAAACACAGGGTTTCTTTTCTCCGTGCGCTTTTGAGAATGTTTTTCTGGCGTGCAAGACTGGATTCCGCCTTCCCCAAGACTCCGGCGTTTTCATTTAGGAAGGCTTCCGTGACGGTTCGGTATCCCTCGGCGACATACATAATGAATTTCTGCTGCTGTTCGGTGATATACATCATAAGTAGAGGCCAGATTTTGCTTTTATCCTCAGTCGATATTAGAAGATAGCACCTATAAAAACCCCGATCGATGCCACGATTAGCACTCTTTTGAAAGAAGCGGCCTTGGAGCCAATGGCCGAATTGAGAAAATTTACAGCATCATTGCTGACCCCTACCGAAAGGTCGAACACCGCCAACAGAAAGAGGAAAATAATGACGCAAAGAAACAGAATGTCCATTTTGCAGTAGTTTGGTTTATTAGTTTATTTCTACCGCAAAGTTCCTTCAATTTCATTTCATAATTATTTCATAATCCTTAAGGTTTTATGAAGTCTTCAAAGGAAATGTAATTGTAAAAGCCAATCCTCCCGCCGGAATATTTTCCACGCAAACCGATCCTCCGTGCAAATGTATGACGTTCTTGACAATAGACAATCCAAGCCCCGTGCCTCCCATTGCTCGGGAGCGCCCCTTGTCAACACGATAAAACCGTTCGAACAGGCGTTCAAGATGCTCGCCGGCAACTCCGCATCCGTTATCACAAACCGTCATCACCACTTTTTCATCAGTCAGTGTTTCAATTTTCAAAGTGATGCGTGTGCCGCCGCTGTAAGAAAGCGCATTGTCGATAAGATTATAAAAGACAGACTCTAACAACTGAGTATTGCCGTTGATTACGATTTCGGGAACAATATAATTCTCTATAACCATTCCCCGCTCATTGGCAGCCAATCCGCAATCGGCGACGACGTCTGAAACAATGGCGGTGAGATTTACAGGTTCCATTGAAATAAAACTGCCTCCCTCATCCATCCGGGTCAATAAAGCCACATCCGTAAGGAGGCGTCTTAGCCGGTCGGTATTGGCAAGACATCTCTCAATAAACGCCTTGCGTTTAACTTCATTCATGTTTCCGTGGGCAAGCATTGTTTCCAGACAGACTTGAATCGAAGCAACGGGGGTTTTAAGCTCGTGGTTGATATTGTTGGTAAGCTGTTTCTTAATCCTTTCCTTTTCTTGTTGCTGGTGCATCGCCAATGAATGTTGTTTGTCGCGTTCTTCAATGGCTTGTTGAAGCCTGGCATACAGCCGGACTATATTATTGGAAATTTCTCCAAGTTCATCATGGGGGAACGGAGCCGTATCCGATATAATCTCCCCTTTTTCCACAGTTGCTGCGAAATTCTTCAGCCTGATTATATGCTGGCCGACACGGCGTGTGGCGAAGAACCCTGCAACACCGAACAACAAAGCAATACCCCCCATCACCCAAAGGAAATTATAATCCGCTTCAAGCAACTGGCTCAGCGAAATATTATAGGGCACTGCGGAGCGGACAATCATTCCGTTGCCAAGCCTTCTGGCAGAATAAAAATAGTTTACGCCCGTACTCTCGCTATGACGCCTCGACGTATAACCCTCGCCGTTTTTTCTTGCTTTGGCCACCTCCTCCCTATCGGAATGATTGCCGGCCGGGAGGCTACCAATCGAATTGTCGTAGATGGCCTTACCGTCTGAATCAATTAAAGTTATCCTGACTTCCGTATTTGGCAGAAGGTTGCCCAGACGTATGGAATCCATTTCCAAACCATCCTCCAGTCCGTTCCCGATATATCTGTTTACGAGTTGAAGCCTGGCATCCAACTCGGATGCCTTGAACTCCTTCTCCCGCTGATATTGGAAAAATATAAAACACGCCGCCAACAGCATAGAATACCCCAAAAGCCAAAGGAAAAGTCTTCGGGTATATGAAATCCTAATCCATAAACCCATAACCGTATCCTGAACGAGATTTGAGATATTTTCCGTATTTACCAATCTTTTGGCGGATGCGTGTCACGTTGACATCCACAACCCGGTCAAGAACCACGACCTCTTCGGGCCAGATTTCCTTCAATATTTCTTCCCGTGAGAAAACCGTTCCTATATTGCGCACTAATTTCAAAAGGATTTCAAACTCCTTTCTTGGCATTTTAACCTCCTCTCCATCCACGAGACAAACCTTTTTTAGAGGCATGATATGCAATCCCTGGAAAGATACGGTTTCTTCAGATGATTGTATGGAATTAACCGAAGTTTTCGAACGTCTTAAAACCGTTTTCACTCTTGCCAGCACGTTTCTAAGTGAGTAAGGTTTCGTTATATAGTCGTCCGCTCCGAGTTCAAGGCCTGAAACCATATCGTCTTCCGTATCCTTTGCCGTACAGAATATAATGGGAATCGAAGCTGTCGCCAGATTACCTTTTAGAATTTTTGCCAGCTGGATTCCTGAAATCTCACCCATCATTATGTCAAGAAGCAAAAGGTCATATCCCGACACATCCATTGACAGAGCCTCTTCTGCACCATTCGCAGTATCGACCACATATCCTTCCGCTTCAAGATTGAACTGTAGCGCATCACAAAGAGTTTCCTCGTCATCGACAATCAAAATCCTGTCATTCATATCCAAGTCATTTTAATTTTTGCAAAGTTAGCAACGCCGGCAAATATAATAGCCGTTAAATCAAAAGTTTAATAAAAACTTAATAATGTCGGATTACTTACAAAAAACCGAATTTCCGAAATGCCATACCAATAAAAAAGCCAAATTGCCGGTCATTAGCAATTTGGCTTTTTTATTCTTTTTGTCTCCCCCACCCTTTCGCTCCGTTAGAACAGGCAGGCACAATGGAATAGGCAACTCCCTCCGGCAATCCCAATAATGAAATCGCCATCCTCAATATTGACATTTAGAGCGCACTCTTAAGGAGCACGCTCTAAAATTTCGGGGTCGTAGGTATCGACTCAATTATAGGTAAAACATAAATTATTTGTGCAATTTTTAATGTAGGGACATGCCTTTGGCATGTTTAATTGCATATTATTGAAATGCACAAATATTTACTGCGTTGGCTATAAACACTATAAGTCAATTTCAAAATGTTGGTAATCCTTGAGTGAAGTCCAGTCTCCACCCCACTCGAATCCTGCCGCAGTGAAAAGCTTATATGCCAAATCTTCATGATCGATTTTATATGGTATGTCAGTGCGGTTATCGCGATTGAAAGCATATTCCTCTCCGGTCGCCGGCTCGATATGCCATGTACCGTCGGATTTCTGTTTCACATAGGGATTATAGAGAGTGTTGATGTCAATCGCCAGACCCAGACCGTGCTTTGAAATCTTGGTTGTGGAGCCTGTCATAAACCGAAAATTGAATGATGATGAATTGTTGGCCCGCATTGATGATTCATCATCGGCATCAAAGTTGTCAATGAGCACCATTCGTTCAATACGGTAACCTGCCGTATAAAGTTGTCTGAAGATTGTCAGCACCTTATCCGCTATTGCAGCGTTTACCACCATTTCACCACGTTGTGGATTGCCATCGGCATTTCTATGCAACACTTTCAGATATCGGAGATCCGAACGGTCGAGCGGACAGTTCTTTTTCCATGATTTCAGCCACATACGGCTGAAAACCTCATCTGAAATTTCTTCTGCCTTAAACCAGTTGGACACTCCGGTAGCGGCGACTTCATTTTCATTGACTATAGTTTCCGCTTCCCAATTCAACGTAGAATTGAGTTCCGCATCATCCTTTTCGCAACTTATGAATAGGCATACGGAGGCTATGAACATAATAGCCTTGGGAAAATTCTTTGATATTATAAGTTTCATCAATATTCAACTTTATCCAATTTGTTTTTCCTCCTTTCAAAAGCTTTTATCGCTTCGTCGTCAAGAAGGACCTCAGCAGGAAATCGGCGTTCTCTACGTGGCATATATGATATTTAATTGTCCTGGACATAAGATAACGAACACCAATGACTAAGCAATGAAAAGCAATCTTTTCATTACGTTGGTCATGATTCTGGAGAACTCGGATGGTGTGATTTCGTCGTTATTGATGAAATTCGGCAGCTCATATTCCGGAAGTTTCTCCTTCAATTCGATATTCTCATTGATATACCTTATCAAGGTGGTCTTGCATTTCTCCAGTTTATTCCGGTAGTGAATGGTCAGACCTCCGAGGGCAATTATTATTACCGCAGCAGAAGCAAGGATGACATACCAATATATACTTTCCATAACTCAGTGTTTATGTGGTTCAACTATTATCACAAAGAATTAACTCTTTCTACAGTCCGCCTGATAGCGGGATGGAGAGGGAAAGTTCACAATGGGGTTAAAATCTCTGCCTATGCACAAAGAGCATTCCATTTGCTCGCCATTCCATACAGCATCGACATTTTTATCGTAATTACACCCATTTTATCAACATAGCAATTCTCGATCTGCCACATTCCGGGCATACCCGACACTTTTTCTCCTTATTATAGACTGGCCGAATTTTCTTCCTGCAAGAGGGACAGTAATATCCGTCATTTGCGGGATATTTTTCAGAGTTATTATTATTTTCTGAATATTCATATGTACAGAGCTGGAGAGTGAATTTTTTCAGCCCGTTTACATTGAATGCAATGGTACAATGAAGGCCTTCGACAGTTCCATTGGTTATACGGATATGCCCATAGTTGTCAGGGGCATTGAACGTTTTGTCTGTGCCTTCCCATTGCTCGTTTGTAAGCTGCTCACATACATCGTAGGCATCTGCTTTTTCCGGAGTAAGCAAATAGAAGGAAGTTTCAGATTCATCGGCATAGAGCATCTGACCGGAAAGACCGGTCAAAACTGTGTCTAAATGCTTCACAAATTCTTCACCGCTCATCTTGCTGGCAGCAGGCTCATCCGATGAACATGAAGTCAGAGGAACGACCGCGATAATAATAGCCAAAAGGCTTTTTACGATTGTTTTTGTCATAGTTGTATTTTTTACTTTATCTTATAATCTTTTTACCGTCAGAGGAAATTACGAGACCACGATAAGACTCATTAACTTCCACACCGAAGATATTGAAATATCTGACTTTGGACTTGCCGGAATTGTCAGCATCGATGTCATGAATACCGGATGAACCACCTACAAAGGGAAGAGAGATTGTTGTTTCATATTTAATGGCATCATTAAACAGTATAGAAAGGTTAAGTGGTATTTCTCCTTTATTCTCCGTTACGGTTTCCTCGGTAACTTTTTCAAGTGGAATTTTAATTTCAGCTATGCAGTGCATGTCTGAATCTGCCCATGCCTCGTCGCTATATGATACACTTGTCACTTCATTCAACAATTCCGCATTGACCGTTACCGTCGGCTTATCTGAAGACGTGGCAGCCCCCACATAAGGATAGCCGTAATCCATCTCCACTTTAACTATAGCTTCACGGCTCTCCCCCACCGTATATACACTTTTGTCGATGGATATCTCCGGCATGAGCACATCGTAAACATAAGCCTTGAAAGAATAATTGGCAGGCGCGAAATCCGAGGTAAGTGTATAAAGATATTCACCCGGTTCAATATCTTCAACCGTAAGATTCAATGTCGCATCCGCCGCAAGGGTCGACGTTTCGGATTTCAATTCAAAGGTTTCTCTTTTTTCAGCTATTACCGTCGTCGGCGAGTTTGCAGACGCTATCTGCCACTGCAGGTATTTTTTTCCTGAAAAATCGGCGGGATCGTATGGATAGCCGCTTGTGAGAATTACCTTCGGACTGAGCAACGAGTCGGCCATCGTTGTGTTGTCAAACATCTGCATGCAGAGTTCATCAACAAGCACAAACTCTCTTTCGTAGGAATACAGGTCGGGGAAAATTCTCGCCGCAATCTTATATTTTCCGCCATGCAAGACAGTTTCCCCAGCCCCAAAAGTCTTGGAAAACGTTTTTACGAACTTTAGCATATTAAACATGCTTGTCAACGACTCTTCCTGACTTGCCACAATGTTTCCTTCCAAATCTTTTATTTCAAAGATGAAGGATGGATTGTCGGGTGTAGTCACATCCTTCTGTATCTCACTGCAATTGAACACGGTAAGATGAAACGACTGGATGCCGGCATGCAATCCTTCGCCGGTCCAATACTGGATTTGACCTTTGTCATACACATGGGATGTCTCCAGTTTTATGTCCTTCACCGCCAGGAAATCAAAGGGTTCAGACAATGGCGTGAAATCTTCATTCTGCGCCCATAAGCACGATGAAGGAAGCATACCTGCAATTACCAACAGATATTTCAATGTCTTTTTTAAACAATTAGTTTCCATATCTTAAAAAATTGTTATTCGGTTTGTCATTATTGAATCGGCACCTTTGGAATCTATTTGCTGAATAAAAGAGGCCGCTTGAATGCCATTTTGCCTGAATGCTTCAAAAACAGCTTCGCGCACCGCCGGTTCGGTTGCCAGATATTTCTCGGAATCAATCCATACTTTCAACTCGACTCTCATAATTCCGCTTCCGAAGTTGCGCATGATAACCACATGCTTCCGGCTCTCATCCACGCCGTCAATGCCGTGGAAAGAGTCGAGGATAATCTTGCGTACTAACCTCGGGTCATTGTTGTCGGATATGTCAAAAACAATGTGACGCAACTCTACACTATGGTTGCGAGTCATATTTTTGAAGTTCTTTTCAAAGAGCTGACGGTTGGGCATCGTCATTATAGGGCCGTCCTCGGTTTCCATACGGGTGGAGATAATCCCGATGTCAAGCACCTTCCCTCTCACGCCTTCGTATTCCATAATGTCGCCGGGACGCAATCTGCCTGTCATCAGAGTCAGACCCGAAAAGAAATTTTCAAACGTATCCTTCAAGGCAAAACCGATACCCACGCTGGCACCTCCGACAGCGGCAATAAGTCCGGCCTTGTTGATGTCAAGAATGAGTATGACGGCTATTACATAGAAAAGCCAAATGATGATGTTTCCTATGGAAATCCAAACCGCTACCTGTCCCTGACGGTTTGAGTCATTACGATGAAGGATGAATTTTGCCAATGTCAAACCATAATTCACAATTATCCCCAGACAATATATGTATAAAATCTTCGCTACAGAAAGCACACCGATTTTATCGGGCATATTCACAAAGGGATCATTCAGAAGGTCGATAAACCATGTGGTCAGATTAAAAATATGAGTAACCCATAATACTAAACCAATGACAATGACCGGTAAAGCCAACGGAAAAATGAGCAATCTCATTGTGATTCCCGACACGCTGTCACGATTTAGATTATCAAGATGAATGAATTGACAGAACAGTGTAAAAAACAAGAAACCGATGACAAGGCCAATCCAAAGTAAGAATAATATACTCACGGGTATAGTGTAGCCAGAGCAGCTGAACAGGCAGCTTATACCGATCACAACCAGGTTAGCCCACGCCATCCGCCGGTCGGTCAGTTCAAGACGCCTGAAATATAAACACATAATCACAATCTGGCCGATGAAAGCCATAATGAAAAAGAATGGCTCTGTAAACGTCACGGTAGAAAGGGGTACGAGATCTTCCCGGTAACTTATAAGTATATCGGCCAGACAATATATCGGCAGATATGAAAGGAGTGAAATCCAGATCCTTTTTTTCCGGAGCCTGATTGTAGATGACACAAGGATCAGCAGGCCCAATAAGTAAAGTTCTGTCTGCAACATCAATACAATCTGAAGCATGGGTGCGACTCCGGTCATCATTATAATCACGATGAAACCCAGGATATTCGATGCCAGCCACAGGCAGAGAGTCCAATATATACGTTTTTGGGCAATCCATGAAGTGCTAAAGCGGGTAAAGCGAGTGATGAGATAGAAAGCAATAGCGAGGATCAACGAAATATAAGATTTAATATCTATATATCTGTACATTCTGGCCTCTTTAGAATTCCAATCATCCATATCGCTCTGCCCCGTAAAGAAACGCCACATCAGATCATCGCGAAACTCGACCGTACGCGTATATAAATGACTGAATATCTCACCCAAGGTTTCGTTACGTTTCAGAAACATTAATTCCTGGGTACGCTTTATGACGTCATTGTTGTACGCATCAAGTCTATCGGCTTTTCTAACGAGATCGCCATATCTATCTTTATCAGCGGCAACTGAGCGGATACAGCTGTCGATCGCGTTGCGGAGAGTATCCGCTATAGCGACTGAAATGTGCAGAGCTTTTCTGCTTTTGGGAGTTGACGGTTTGTGCTCCAGCGTCTTCAGGAATTCCGACAACTTAGCATACCGATTGGTGATGACCGAAAGATCAGATTGAAGCTGTTCGACCCGGGATTTCTGAGAGCGTATGTCCCGAATGACACTTTTCATCTCCTGAGTGGCTTGCAACGTGCCATAAAGGTATCGCTCATCTTGGGAATAGAGCATTACCGCTGTCTCATCACACATATCATCAAGATATGCTATTTCATTGCAAAATTCTTTCTGGCGATTCTCAAAACGGCGGATGTCTTTCCTGACATTCTGTTGAAGCGCAGTCATATCCGCCGACAATGAAATCAATGTCTGGTCAAGGTCATATTCAGACAAGACTCCCCATGACGGCAATGTGAAACACATTGCCGTCATGAGAAGAATCATTACTCTTAATCTTTCGATTTTTAAAGTCATTTGTTATTTATTAAGCCATCCGGCAACCCATTCCCATAAGCCGTTGAGTCCGAAGTCAAACGAGTCAACATCAACACTGACGATTTCCCCCTTTTCGTTGATGCCGGAGGCAAATCCAGCTCCTCTGCCAACATAATATTGAGCCAGCTTGTCACCGTTAACCGTCATATGACTGTTGCTGGAATAACTTTTGTAGTCAACAACTCCTTCGTTTCTTAAGCTTGTTACGGCGATGCCGCCATTGATAGCGATGTCATAGACCTTGCTCTCATCAATATTCTTCTTCGGAACGAAAGTGAGAAGAACGCCTGCCTTGTCGGGAAGCTGGTTGCCAGTCAGAGTCCACGACGGTTTGTTTTTTGTTACCTTCTCCTCACGGAACGTGCCGTCGGGATTGGCGATATAAGCTGTGATGTCGGCTGTATTCATCACATCGTCGCTGAGTTCAAACGACACTACGTATGAGCTTCCCCAAGTGGCGGGAGCTTCCGGTTCGTCGTTATCGTCGCCACAGGAAGTGAAACCTGTGCAGGCAATGGCCATCATCATAGCCATCACCAGTCTTGAAAAGATTTTCTTCTTTGTCATTGTTTTGATTATTTGGTTTATTTGTTATTCATTGCTTATCTACTGACAACTATAAGGTTTTCTCCATCATCGAGGGCAGATTTTATCTTATCGGAGCCTTTGGTCACTTTGCAGAGACTTATTTCATCGCCCTCCACTTCCTCGATTTTAAGGCGACCGATTATAGCCCGGGCTTCCTTCCCGGCAATAGTCTTGACAGTGAACACTTCGAACTGTTGTCCTTTGTAAGCACCGTCACTTGCGCCAAGATCGATATAAACATCTTTCTGTTTGTTCTTTTTCGATTCCCCTTTTTCAATAATTGAAGCTTGCAGAGGAAACAGATGATTATAATAATCAGTGACTTTTGTTGTCAGGCGTTCAAGGGCATTCGTCATAGCCTTCTCTCCGGAAGTCATCCAGTAAAGGTCACTGTCCGAAATCGTGAACGTGCGGCTGTCAACAACCGAACCATCAGCCGGATTCTTCAGATTGACAGTTACGCTGAGATTGCTGCGGTAGGATGTGTCGGTATGCTTATTGCCTTTGCTATCTTTGGTGGTTTCACTTCTGGAAACAACGCTTATGTTGGCAATAGTTCCGTCAACGAAAAATGAAGGTATGCCGTCCGACAAGTCTGTCTGTGAGACAATACCATCCGAAGGACGAAAGAGTATTACCTTACTTAGTCCGTTCATAAGACTTGCCCTCACAGCCTCGGCATATTGAGGCTGCTGCTTTGTGGTCTGACCACTGAGAAGCACTTCGGCAACATCTTTAAGCACAGAAGTAGTTTTGCGTCCCTCTGTCGGCGGAGTATAAATCAATTCTCCGACACCGATTCTGTATATGGTATTCCGCTCCTTCTGTGCTGTCGCTGTAAGGAACGAAAAGAACGCCAAAGAAATGATTAATATTTTCAATGATTTCATGATGATTTTCTTAATACTTGTTATGCCTATTGCTACTTTCCGGTATGGATAAATTCAGCGGCTCTATTGAGCTGGGTGTCATTGCCTTTATAGAATTCATCGGCATTGAACATCGCTTCGATGTCAGGAACAACACCATAGCCTTCATAACACTTCCCATCGACACGTTTGATCACAGAAGTGGATGTGTACATCAGGAAGGCTTTGTTTTCAAGTTCGCCGGCATAAAAGTCATTTATATTGCCGTTCAACGGGCCGTGACCTCCGGTGGTACGTTCTCCAATCATGAAGCCGTTCGGCATAGCCATGATTGCCATAGGTGTGATTTCAGCCATGCTTATGGAGTTGATGTCAGCAAGGGCCACCACAGGCACACCCTCCAGATTCCGCTCCACGGGGTTATCTTCAGGTTCATACGGGGTAAGGGTCAACGGCGACCACGGTGTATAATCCAATCGACCAAGTCCATTTTTTGACCGGGTGTATCCGAAATGTATCGGCTCGGAAAGGAGCGGTCGGAGGATTATGAACAAGTCGTCGGTTGACCCACCGGTATTGTTGCGGGTGTCTATGATTATTCCTTTAAGGTTCTCGCTCTCGTTTATGAGCGAATAATAGTTCTCCAGGACATCTTGTACGTCTTCTACCTCTTTATGCAGATCGATTTTGAAAGATGACAGCCCTAAAACAACTATATCTTTGTCAAGCAGATACGACCAGACTGAGAACCCGTCATTCATCATGACTCCAGACGCATTGGTGATTCGACCAAGGTCGTAGTTGTGGTTGATGACATTCGTTACGTCATCGAAACTATATTTTTCGTGGTAATAGTCGCGGCTTTTGATTTCCTTATCCCCGGGGGCGAAAAATTTCCATGGTTTTCCGTCCTTGTCTTTAAGAATAAGCGTGTAATGATGGTCGATAAGATTTGAGCAGATCTCTTCAAAGAGATTGGCTGCGGCTATGGAGTCTTCTCTTTCGCCGAACTCCAGACCATCGAATCGGGGTCCATATTCGCGGTACACTTCGTCCCAGTCTGTAGGGTCAACGTCCCAGAACGCATAACTGTAGTTCATGCCGTTCCAGTACGATTCAAACACATGCCTCCAATTCAGGAAGTTTTTCTGGTCATTGGGGTTAAGAACATCAAGATTGTCTTCCTGACAGGAGGTCAGAGAGATTCCGAGGAGGGCGACAATCGAGAGATATATACTTTTTATCTTCATATTCATTTTGTTTTTATTGTGTACATAACCCCGACCTGAAAGGCAAATGTACTGTTATGTTTTGAAGGCCGGTTGATCATATAGTTCTTCTGCATATCGGTCAGCGAATAGAGGTATCGTCCTTCGGCAAACACGCTGAAACGCTTTGCAAACTGATATTCAATGCCTATTGCGCCTGACAAGCCGGCATCAAAACGGTTGTCACGCCGCGAATCAAAGTGTACTTTCTCGTCAAAATGGTAATTACTATAGGATTCGCCATCAGTTTGGAAATACGTCATCTGATTTCCTTCGACATAACTGTCAACCCATGCACCTAAGAAACAACCGGCAAGAACGTATCCGCGCAACTTGGTGCCTCCGAAACTGAATCGGGCAAAAATAGGAATGTTGAGATAGCTGTTGGTATAATTGTAATAATTGCCCTCGTAAATATCGCTTCGAGACATGGAGTAGTCTTTTGCAAGATAGGATACATCGGCCTGAATTCCGAACCAATCACGGAAATCATACCTTACAGGAATGCCTATGATTCCATTTGTACCACCCGTGTAGTGACGGTCGTAATCGTAGCACTTGCTTACAAGCATAGTATTGCGGACGACACCGCCCTCAATACCTACTTTCCATTGCGCCATTGTCAACAATGGTGTAAAGACCATTGCTGCTATGGCTGCAAGTTTGATGATGGTTGCGTTCATGTGATGAATATAGTTTATTATGGTTTATGTTTTGCAAGATGCGATATTGGAATTAACCAATGGTGTCTTGATTGACATTGCAAAGTTAGCTTAAATCAGACCTCGGGGGACATTTTTCACTGCCACTGTTCTCCACAGAATTCACCGGACTTCTCCATTAGATTCATTTATCCAAATATAATCACATTACAATCAACAGCTTGCTCCATACAAAGAGCAAGCTGTTTGTTCGATTTCTATTCCTTACCAAAGATAACAACGTTCTTCTTGGGGAAGATAAAGAGTATTCTCTCGTGTGACATTGAAAAGCTATATGCGCTGTGATGTCGGCAGTGTTTATCACATCATCGCCGAGCTCAAACGTAATTACGTATTGTCACTTGTTTTCCCTGACGAAAATTGCTTTGGTGATTCTTTCAATGCATCCGAAATAGATTACCAGCGTATCATCGTCGGGCATTTCTATCTGCAACACCTGGTAATCAGACAAGCGGAGCAAGCCGGCGGCAGTATTCGCGCTCCACCGGTATTCTGCGCGGAAGGGCGCCTCATTATCAATGGATATAGACAGCTCACAGTTCCCGTCCTCTTTAAGCTCAATAGAGGATTCGGCGTATGAGCTTGCCATGGGCTTCCACTCGTCGTCATTCTTCATGTAGGCCTCGCTGCACCGCCATTTGCCTACCACCCTTTCGGCCAGCGTCAGATCCTGCTGCGTAGCGCGGCGGAATGTCCACCTTGCCCGCATTTGGGTAATTTCTCCGGTTCCTGGGTTCATGCTCTGTGAGCCTTCTATCCCCAGTTCATCTGCGGTGAGCCGATATATGCGCTGCTGTGAAGGGGAATCAGCCAGTAAATCGTTAGCTTCGTCTACGCTCCATGTTCTTGTCGCAAGTGCTGTAAAGCCATCGGGATAGGTCATAACGCGTAGTTCAGTGCCGTCGGGGCGGAAGTCTATAGCCATGGCAACGTTGACCTCGTTGTCGTCCTTGGTTTGCTCCTCCCATTTGCCATCATCGAATGTACTGAAGCCTGCCATTTGCCATTTACCTACGATGTGTTCGGCTATTGGCTGCAACACAGTTTCAGTAGGCTCGTTGTTGTCGCTACAAGCGGTGAACGACACCAAGGATACACATATCAGTCCCAGCATTGTGAGCATGGTTGATAGGCTTTGGATTGCTTTTTGCATATTGTTCTTTTTTTTATTTTTATTTAAGAAATATCTACTATTGCTTTTACGAGTCCGCGCTCAGAAGGCGATAATTGCGATATGCGCTGTGATGTCGGCTGTGTTTAACATCATCACCGGACTCAAACATAATTACGTATTGTCTCCTGCTCGAGCTGTTAGAACCGTTATTTCTGCTGATAGGTGAACTCCAGGTCATAGATGCATACAGGATAAGGCTTTGACGATGCGTCATCGCGCAAGCTATAAATGACATGCATCACAGTCACCACTCCGTACGTATCACGTTCATAAGTGGCTTCGTATATTTCCTGAGCTCCGTCTTCCCATTCCATAACTGCCTTTGCGGGCAGATATTTATCAGAACTGATATGCAGAGCGCCGGCAATCTCCAAGTCGATACGGTAGCCACAGGAGTTGGCCATCATGGAGCGCAGGTAGGGGGCATTGGACTTCATGGGTATATCGCTATAGGTGACGGTGAGCCCTATTCTGGGTATATCATCCTCAAGGTCAGGAAAGCTTATGAACGTCATATCATCTCCGGTCCATTCGAACAAGGTTCGGAAATTCCCTTTTGCATTCACTTTTACGCATTGTCCCTTGTCGTTATAGATCACGTTATCTACTGTGCCGTCGGCATATACAGTTTTCACTACCTGCCCATTGTCATTCAGATGAAATTCAGTGGAACCAGAGTTTGGATCGTTGGTAAGAATGATTCTACCTTTCTCGTAGGTGTAGAAGCCTTTGGATTTGCCATTGTCCACCCATTCGATAAGTCTGCCCTGACCGTCATACTTCATTTCGGTGATGTCATCTTTAGCACCGTAGAAAGAGTCCTCGTATTCCTCCATTATATATTTTACCTTATGCTCCATCTTAGTCACCAGCATTTCCTTTTCCGGTGCCGTACGGTTGTCGTCATCGTCAGAACATGCAGTCATTGTTAAAGCTGCCAGCGCAGCGACTGCACTGAATCGAATTGTCTTTAAAGTTTCCATTTTGTTCTTTTTTAAATCAAAAGTTAATTATAAGGGGGCAGAAGACGTTATCGCATTCTGCATCGAATTTTAGTTGATTGGTTTTGTCTGTGTAGATAGATTAGAAAGCAGAGTAGTAATAGTCGCCGAATTAAAGATTGGAGGCTTTATAAGTACGAGGAAAGGGTTCAATACGTTATCATTATCAGCGTCGAAAGTGGCTTTGCAGATGGTTGTTCTTGTGGTGCTGTTGGTCACTACGAACACGTAGCGTCCCTGCCATACCTCATCTTTTAGCGAATCAAATGCTCGTTGACAGGCTTCGAGCACTTCCTGGTCGCAAGCTTCCGAAGTGCCTTGTTTGGTCACTGAGGTTACTGACCCGGATGCGCCGAGGGCAGTCCTGAATGTGGCCTCGATTTTGTTCTTGTCGTCCATAAAATCGGGAGTGGCAGGTACCACTTCCTCAAACTTCCACGAGTAGGTTACTTCTGCCACCGGCTCGTCTTCGTCGCTGCAAGCGGTGAATGTAACTAATGACATACATACCAGCGCCAGCATCGCGAGCATGGTCGATAGGTTTTGGATTACTTTTTGCATATTGTTATTTCTGAAATTGAAATTGTTTAAACTTTTTTCTTTTTCAAGATTTTGTCAGATTTTCGAGTCGATTTTGAAACTTGAAGAGGGAGTTTAGCGGACTTCATTGATTATTACTGCTTGAAATTTATAAATTCTGACATGTTGGAGGTATAGAGGTTGCCATAGTTTTGGGCATTATAAACCATCACATGACTACCCACCGTATTGATAAACAGTCTGTAATACAGGTCGCGCATACCGATAGACTGATTGGCGCCTATCTGCTCTATGAACGTGCTTGTGAAGCGGTTGCTCATCCATATTTTCATGTCGCTGTTGAACACATCGGCCTTTGAAGTTTCATCGCCGTTTGCAGCCGTTATGAAGAGCATACCCGGTACGCCTTCGCATTTTTCAAGCACACCGCCCGAATAACAGGCCTCTACCATCATAAGCAACTTGCGGTAGCAATTCTTCTCGCCCATTTGTTTGAAAACGGGAGCTAGCACATCACCGGTCACTCCATAATAGTCTTCATCCCAGCACATTGCTCCGGGTGTTCCATGTCCGCTCCAGAAGATGAAAATATTGTCGTTTTCGGTTGACTGAATCACTTCCTGAATCTTATCGGTAGTTTCGCCGTTCAATATCCGACCGATATCCGCAGGCTTCAGGTCAGACATGCGGTAATCAATCTTTACGCCCTCATAAACATTGTTCCCATTCGGCGTAACCCTGATTACACCTTGATTGGGATTGGAAGTATTGCGGGCAATGTCATCCTCCATGATTAGGACTATATGGTCATCGGTATAACCGGATGCTTTAAGACGCTGGTAAATAGCAAGCACATCCGCCTGATGTCGATAATTGGACCATCCGCTTGAAGAAGCCACGAGCAATGCCCAGTTGCCTTTGTGTGCAGGATAAGTTATATCTCCTGAATCATTGAAATCTTGCATCCGGGATGCTTTCCAGTTCCATCCCGCAAGAGTGGCTTCGGTACGGTTGCCGCCATCGCTTGTATTGTAATCGAGTATAATATATTTCCCGTTGTAAACCTTGAAGTTGTGATAAGTTGTCGCAAGGACATTGGTAAATACTTTTGCATCGAACCTCAAATGCCCGGAAGCACCTTTCACATAAGGGGAACCGCCCCGTGAAAGAGCATCCACTACTAACCCCATGTCTTCGCCGGTCCAACTGCCCATGTTCATTTCCTTGCCGGATACTATGGCGCGTAAGGCTTTTTGCAACGACACTTCAGGTTGCAGCAATCTCAACCATGCAGCATAGCCTATGAGCATGGCGGCATCGTAAAGCTGGGCTTCGCCAAGTGTAGGAGTCTGATTGAAAAAGGTTTTGTATGACACATCAAAACCTGATTCCGGATCTGAACCGAAGGCAACGCCCTCCATTCCTTCCGCTTTCTCACCGTATATGGCGAGAACATCTGCGCCGTAAGCAGTGTCTGAGAACAGTAACCGAGGAGCTGAAGTTCCGGCTTTTGGCTGAATTTTGTAGGCTTCGAGCATGGGCCCCATTTCGTCAACCTCTGATGGAATACAAATGACGTATTCCGCTCCCGACTGCATCGCCTGCCGTGTCATATCGGCAAGTGTGGAATTGTTGTAAGCAAATACACCTTTGTTTTCCAGCCCAAGTTCTTTGGCTTGAAAGGCGAACCAGTCTATGAATGTCTGACCGTATCCGTCATTTTCCTTTGCAAGAAGAGTCACGCTTTTGCCTCCATAATTGATGACTTTGGATAGAAGCACCTCGCATTGGGTGATATCTGTCTCCGTCATCGCCCACAGATAGCCGGTAGAGGCGTATGCCCTGACAAGCTGTTCCGCTGTTGCCAATGTGAAGTAAGTTTTCCCGGCAGGCGTAAGACCGGCCGCGAGTTCCTGCGCATTGGATGAGTAAAGACCCCCGATCACGGCATATATATCATCGCGGAAGGCAAGACCTTCGGCGAGCTTAGATATATCGGTTGTCGATTCGTCATAATACTCGAAATTCAATCTTATACCCTTGTCCTGATTCTTGAAAGCACGTTCAAAGTTTGTTGCGAACATGCCGAGCGTCCTTTTCCAATGGGCGTCAAGCCCATTTTCCATAGGGAGAACAACGGCAACGGTATGTTCTGTCCACTCTCTGTTATCCCTGAGTTGTGGCTCATCCTTGTCTGAACAGCCGCAAAAGCACAATAAACAGATGAGTGTTATAATTTTTATCTCAATTGACCTCATAATATTCTTGTTCTTTTGCTATCGCCTGCTGACGAATTTGCTCCATGATATCCTTATAATCAGCCTCATATAAAGGTGAAAGTTCCCAGTCGGCATAACCGCTTTCCAAACCATAAAGCCGGGATTCCGGCATGGTGCCTGAAGAGGACCACTCCATCAGATATTCAAATATCAGACGGTCGATTTCTTTGATTACAGAGCCTGTGATTTTATTTGAAAGCCCGCTCTGATCTATATCCATGCCGGCAAGAAACGGTGAATCTTCATTCTCGCGTGAATACCTGTATATACCTGCGTTTGAGCCTCCGGCAACAGGAAATATATAACCGTATTCTTTTGACCAGTCGCTCATTTTTTGATATGTGAGTGACGACTGAATATATCCGGTCCAGTCATCGGCAAGATATTCGACATCACATTCTCCCTGAAATCCGGCAATAAACCCGTCTTTGGCAATACCTATCGGACTGTCGGAGTCATTGGCAAGCAACGCCAAAACTTTTTTATCACCGCAACACCGAGCTGCGGTTGCTCCGGCAAGATATGAGGCACCGTACATTGAAATCTGGAAAGTGTGGATATTCGGATCGCTATATCGTTTCCGACTCTCAAACAACAGAATGCTTTTATTGGCGGTAAGGCTGTGTTCTTTGAGATATTTCTCTGCAATAGGTTCATAGTCACTGGTGGCAAGCACGAAAAGAACAGGTATGTTGCTTTCCGGCCGCACAAGCCAGTCGGAAAATATTCTCTCGGCCTCCTCCAGCGATTCCGGAGAGTAGATGTATATGTCTGTTTTCGGTTGTTCCAACTTGAAACGCTGCACCCCTGCGAGAATACAATCGTTATAGCTCATATCGCCGAGACCTCCCGGTGAGAACAGGAAGACAATCTGAGGCTGTGGGCGGTCCACCACAGGGTCATCATCCTTGCTGCACGCGGAGATTATCATCAACACAAGAAGTAAGGACAACAATCGGAAGTATCGCTTCATATTTTTAAATACTTTGGCGTTCAATTCTTAAATAATGCAAAGTTAGCCATTGCGTTCTTTTTGTCCACGTTCAGAAGCCTTGTTCTACTCCATGGAAATCACTCTTGTTCTCCACGAAAATCATCTCCGAAGAATTAGATACTTGATTTACTGCTTGATAGACAAAACGCAAAATAGTCAGGGGCTGTCCCATTTGTCTGAAACAGCCTCTGACAGAGATTTCAGATAGAATGGAATTTATCCGATGTTTAGAGCGCGTTCCTTAACAAAACCGCCAGCTATCAATAATGTGCTGAACACTATGGGCAACGTTTTCACTTTCGGGATAGCCGGGTTCGCATATCTGGAAGGTGAAAGGCTTGTGGTCGTTGATGCTGAACACCAATGTATAGTACGAACCTTCTTCTGCATCTTTCTTGATGCGTATCCGTCCATTGTCACCCGGCACCTGATAGGTGTAGTCTTGCCCGTTCCAATCTTTACCGATAAATGCTTTCACTACTTCTTGGGCTTTGGCATCGTTTCCTACTGGCAGCAGCAAATGGTCCAAGGTTTCATTGCCATACAATTCGCCTAAATGGCTGTTGACTACAGACTCAATATGAGAGGCGATCTCCTCGTTAGAAGGCTCCTTTGGCTCATCATCGGAAGAGCATGATGTGAACGCAAATGCACACATCAGAAAAATCACAAGGCTCTTTAAAGTTGTTTTCATGATTTCTATTGTTTAATGTTAGAATGAATTTGTTACTGTCGAAACTGTCTTATGATTTTGACAAGTGCAAAATTAGTGGAAAGGAATCTTGTTCGCCTTGATTATTATGCGATTGTTCTCCACCAAATTCACCACACATCTCCAAAGAAATCATATCAGGTACTTAACCGTTTTTGTTACAAGCGGTTATCCTTACATTGGCATCTCACTTTCTGTGTATATGTCCGAAGATAGTTCCGGAGTATGGATGACAGTTAAATCACTTACTCGCCCTGTTTTTGCGATGAAATGGACGCTTCCCCGGCCCTGAAATCGGATGGGCTCATGCCAAATCTGCGTTTGAAATGGCTATAGAATGCGCCATTCGACATCTGAGCCTCTTTTGCTATGGCATCAAAATTCCATTGCGGATTCTCTCTCATAAGCTTCACAGCGTAATCGAGACGGCAGTTCTGAATATATTGTGAGAAGGTACACCCTGCAAATTCCTTGAACAACATGGCGAATTTGTTGGCTGAGATTTTGAACTCCGCCATAAGGTCTTTTCGGGAAAAGTCCGGATTCAGATATAGCCTCCGTGCCTGAATTTCGTGATTCATGCGAATATATAATATCTTATCGCCTTCAGTTAATGGGGATTCACTTTTTTCAGGAGTTTCACTTGAAGCTGATTCTTCATTATTTTCTAACGTTTCTGTCAACGGGGCTTCTGCATCTGTCTTCTTTTTCGCCTCATCAAGCTCTTTCCTCAACTGCAAGACCTCTTCCTGTCGCTCAAACAGTTCATCTTTATAGCCTATCAATTCATCAATGGTTTTCACCATCACCTTGTTTTTGCTACTGATAGCCTTATTGTAGCGTAATATCCTTACGATGAATACGACTGCAAGGATGAGAAAAATCAGTGCTAAACCGATTATGATATTGCGAATTAAGATTGATGCCGATTGGTGCTCAATCTGTAGTGCTTGTTCGTGAGTCTTATAGATCTCGGCCAGCTCAAGAGCTTTGGCACTTTGATCGCGCACACGAAGAGTGTCGCTCATCTGTTGGATGGTATTGGCAACACGCAGGGCTTCCGCTGTTTTGTTTAAACCGGTGAATGCCTCTTGCTCCCGACTCAAATGACCATAGATGTAATCATAGCTCAACGTGTCGGCATTTGCCTGCCAGTATTTTTTTTTTCATCCTTAATGTACCTCAAGGCCTCGGCATAGCGTTTCCTGGCCAATAGATAAGGCACAATAAACTGTGCGCCGTCAGGAGTTTTAAAGTAATCAGTCGCCATGAGCTTGCGGGAAAGTTCATCTGCCTTACCGTAGTCTCCTTCAAGTGCCAGCATACAAGCAAACGCCCCATACGCACTCGCACGGCGCATATCCACAAGACCGTCGGGGATATCATCTTTTGACTCAAGACAATCCATGGCTTGTTCAAAACGCGGCAGCATGGCTATGGCATCGCGATAACGGCCGTCGCCGTATAGCGTCTGTATGTATGCGCCAAGTGAATAAACATAATCGTCGGCGGTCTTGAATAGGCTGGATTTGGCAGCCTCCTTTTCAAGAATATCCGCAGCCTCGCCGAGTTTGACGTAGGCTTCCTCTTTCCTGCCGAATTCCCATAAGTTTTCCGCCAGAGAAACATCAAAATTAGCTTCTTGAGTCCTTAAAAGGCTGTCGGAAGCAATTTTCAAGCCCTCGATACACAAGCGTATACTCTCTTCATAGTTGCCGTTCTGATGGTAATCATCAACAATGATTTCAAGAAGAGAGAGGAAAACCAGAGCGTCCTCATGCGATTCCGGCATACTGTAAGCCTCCAGTCCGAAGCGTAGCGCATTTTTATAATCCGAGAGGCCGATATGATAAGCCAGACAGCGAAGTCGAGCAATGTCAAACTTGCTTAAAAGGTTCTTCTGTTCAACTGTGTCAAGTAAGGCAAGTGCCCGTTCCGGATTGCCTATCGTAATGCTGTAGATATATTCCGCACTGTAGATGTTGTCATCACCTTCAGGACGCGACTCGCCGGAGTTACATCCCGATGTCATGGACACAGTCAGTAGGATAAATATCCCTATGATATATAAAAGAATATTCTTCATTATATCGCCATCATTCAGCATAATAAATTGCAAAGTGTGTCCGTCCAATGATAATTCCGGTGTATGAAGGACAGTTACATCATTTACTCGCCCTGTTTTTGCGATGAAATGGACGCTTCCCCGGCCCTGAAATCGGATGGGCTCATGCCAAATCTGCGTTTGAAATGGCTATAGAATGCGCCATTCGACATCTGAGCCTCTTTTGCTATGGCATCAAAATTCCATTGCGGATTCTCTCTCATAAGCTTCACAGCGTAATCGAGACGGCAGTTCTGAATATATTGTGAGAAGGTACACCCTGCAAATTCCTTGAACAACATGGCGAATTTGTTGGCTGAGATTTTGAACTCCGCCATAAGGTCTTTTCGGGAAAAGTCCGGATTCAGATATAGCCTCCGTGCCTGAATTTCGTGATTCATGCGAATATATAATATCTTATCGCCTTCAGTTAATGGGGATTCACTTTTTTCAGGAGTTTCACTTGAAGCTGATTCTTCATTATTTTCTAACGTTTCTGTCAACGGGGCTTCTGCATCTGTCTTCTTTTTCGCCTCATCAAGCTCTTTCCTCAACTGCAAGACCTCTTCCTGTCGCTCAAACAGTTCATCTTTATAGCCTATCAATTCATCAATGGTTTTCACCATCACCTTGTTTTTGCTACTTATAGTCTTATTGTAGCGTAATATCCTTATTATGAATACAACTGCAAGTATGATGAATATAAGTGCGGAACCTATTATGATGTTGCGGATTAAAATTGATGCCGATTGCTGTTCAAGTTGTAGGGCTTGTTCCTGAGTCTTATAAATCTCGGCCAGCTCAAGAGCTTTGACACTTCGTTCGCGCTCACGAAGGGTATCGCTCATCTGTTGGATGGTATTGGCAACACGCAGGGCTTCCGCCGTTTTGTTTAAACCGGTGTATGCCTCTTGCTCCCGTTTCAAATGAGTGTCGATATAGTCGAAACTCAACGTGTCGGCATGTGCCTGCCAGTATTCTTTTTCATCTTTAAGGTAGCTCAAGGCCTCCGCATAGCGTTTCCGGGCCAACAGATAAGGTACGAGCAGCTGTCCGCCGTCAGGCGTTTTCGAGTAATCTGTCTCCAGTAGCTTGCGATAAAGTTCATCTGCCTTACGGTTGTCACCTTCCAGGGCCAGCATAGATGCAAATGCAGCATACGCACTCGCACGGCGCATATCCACAAGCCCGTCGGGAATATCATCTTTTGACTCAAGACAATTCATGGCCTGTTCATAACGCGGCAGCATGGCTATGGCTTCGCGATAACGCCCGTCGCTGTATAGCGACTGTATATATACGCCAAGCGAATAAACATAATCGTCGGCGGCCATGTATGAGCGGTATTTGGCAGCCTCCTTTTCAAGAATATCCGAAGCCTCATCAAGTCTGAGGTAGGCTTCGTCTTTTCGGCCAAGCTCCCATAGATTAGTAGCCAGAGAAACATCAAAATTGGCCACCTGATCTATCAAAAGGCTGTCGGAAGCCAGCTTCAAACCTTCGGTGCAGATGCGCACGCTCTCTTCATAATTGCCGTTCTGATAGTAGTCATCGGCAATTACTCCAAGAAGAAGGAGTAAAATCTCGGCGTCCTGGCGCGACTCCGGCATATCGTATGCCTCAAGGGCGTATCGCAGTGCGTTTTTATAGTCTGAAAGGCCGTTGTGGTAGGCGAGGCAGCGAAGGCGAGCGATGTCAAACTTGCTTATAAGATTCTTCTGTTCAACTGTATCAAGTAAGGCAAGTGCCCGTGCCGGATTGTCTAAAGTAATGTTGTAGATATATTCCGCACTGTAGATGCTGTCCGCAACATCATGACGCGACTCGCCGGAGCCACATCCCGATGTCAGGGACATAGTCAGCAGGATAAATATCCCTGTGATATATAAAAGAATATTCTTCATCACGTTTATTATATCGCCATCTTTCGGTATAAACAATTTCCAAAGTTACATTTTTTTTTCTCACTCCGTCAAATTTCATTTCAACAGGCCCTTGTACAAAAAACAACCCATTCTTATAATACCACGCAAAAAGTACAAGGATATATACGTAAACAGAGTCCATTTCAAACCCCAGAAGTTCCTCACTGAAATATTATTGGATTGGCAACGGCGAAAGAGGTTTGGGAATGATACGTTTTTTAAAGGATGAGAGACAATCACGAATGCAGGATGCGACTAAACCGAACTTATAAGGGAATATCTTAAAGGTCGATTAGCTATATGTTATATAACTTTGCATGCGTCACCTCAAGTGGTGTCAGGCAATGTATAAAGTAACATTTTTATATGGCAACTAACCTTAAAGTTTTATGCAAACGTGTATGCATGGCGGCTATGCTGTGCATCCTCCATCCGAATTCACCGGCGTATGCGGCGCAGCGGTTTATATCGTTTTCATCCGACCATACCGACGACATCGAACTGTCTAACCGCACCGACACAATCATGTATGACCCCCGGGATTGGGACGGGGTTATAATTGCGGTGCGCAACCTAAGGAACGACTTCAAGGCGGTGACGGGGAAAGAAACCGCCCCCATAGTCGTAGGGACCGTCGGAAAAAGCGTATATGCAGACAAATATAAAGCCATCTCCAAGAAATTAAAAGGGAAGTGGGAACAATACATCATAACCACAGACGGTGACAAAGTCGTGATTCTCGGCAGCGACAAGCGGGGCACTATATATGGTATCTATGAACTGTCGCGCCAAATCGGGGTTTCACCATGGTATTGGTGGGCAGACGTGCCGGTTGCGAAGCATGAAAATGTATATATGCATCCCGGCACCTATACCGACGGAGAACCTGCCGTGAAATACAGAGGCATATTCATCAACGACGAATGGCCGTCGTTCGGCGGTTGGGCCAACAACCGGTTCGGGGGGATAAATTCGAAAATGTATTCCACCATATTCGAACTTCTATTAAGGCTCAAGGCAAACTATTTCTGGCCTGCCATGTGGGCGAGTGCGTTTAACGAAGACGACCCCCTTTCGCCGGAGACGGCAGACAAAATGGGAATAGTGATGGGTACCTCCCACCATGAGCCTATGATGCGCTCACACAGGGAATACCTTAAACGCAAGAAAGAAATCGGGGCGTGGGACTATAATACCAACAGTGAAAACCTCGACCGTTTCTTTTACGAGGGAATGTCGAGAAATAAGGATTATGAAAACCTCGTGACCATCGGGATGCGTGGCGACGGCGACGTGGCCATGGGGAAAGGCGACGACTCCGAAAACATGAAAACACTTTCACGCGTAATCGATTCCCAAAGAGACATAATCAAAGGGATATACGGTAAGAAAGACGCCGTGCCTCAGCTTTGGGCCATCTTTACGGAAGTGCAACGCTATTACGATGCAGGCTTTACGGTGCCCGACGATGTGACATTGCTTTTCTGCGACAACAACTGGGGATATATCCGAAGGACAGGGAAACCGACGGAACGTAATCGCAAAGGCGGTTTGGGACTGTATTACCATATCGACATGAACGGCGGCCCATGGAACGACAGATGGGTCAACACAACCACCATTCCCAAACTGCGGGAACAGCTGAACCTGGCCTATAAAACCGGGCTCGACAGAATCTGGATAATAAATGTAGGCGACTTGAAACCCAAAGAGATTCCCATTGATTTTATAATGAAATATGCATGGAATCCCGATGCCATACAACCCGGGGATGAACAAGCTTATCTTGAAGATTTCACGGAAAGCGTATTCGGCAAGGAATTTTCGCATGAAGCCGCCGATATTATTGCAAAATACAGCAAATATAATCTGATACGCAAACCGGAAGTGCAGGTGCCGGGCATATTCAATGATGACGAAATGAAATACATGGACAGCCTCTGGCAGAAACTGACGGATAAAGCGGAAAGGCTAAAGACAAGAATCCCGGAAGACGCACAAGATGCGTATTATCAACTTGTTTATTACCCTGCCGTGGCAAGTGCCGGCGTAGCCGACATCTATAACTGTGCTTCGCGTGGAGATTCTTTGAAGATAGAGGAGCTGATGGAAAAAGACAAACGCCTTTCAGATTATTATAACAATGTGATGTCGGGAGGCAAATGGAAAGGGATGATGCAAGACAAGCATATCGGCTATACGAAATGGTCGATGCCTGAAAAGGATGTCAACCCCCTGTCGTTGAACTTCGACATCAGGCAAAAACTCCGTCCATCCGGGGAAACTACGGAATATTCGATTCCGGCACACCGTTTCGTAAAAAATATAGCAGGGAAAAACCACAAATGGATATTCCTTCCCGATTTGGGAAGATGGGAAGGATGCATGGGAAGCGACAACGTGGCGCTGAACGGCGACAAACCGCAGGAGAGGGCTTCCCTGGAATATGATATAACGCTCGACGAAAAAGGGGAAATAGCCATCGGCATACTGCCTACGCAAGATGTCAATCCGTCGAGAGGATTGAGGCTTGGAATCCAAATCGACAACGGTCCCGTAGCTGTCATCGACGCCCGTCAAGGACTGTGCGACACATTCGGAGAATACACAAAAGAGAACCTTTCCCGGACAAAGACTCTGAAGCCTTTGCCGGAACAGGCGAAACTGTCGCTCACCGGATGGGTTGACGGCAGGCGGCTCCCTATGAGGAACGAAGTGTTTGACAATATACGTTGGCTTGAGACATCGTTCCCTGCCACCCCCGGCAAACACAAACTTCGTATCGTCATGATAGACCCTGAAATAGTGCTCCAGCAAATTGTAGTCAACCCCGACAACGGCAGATACAGCTATTTCGGCAAAGGAATGGTGAAACCATAAATGCGTCGCGGGCGAGATTTTTTGTAAAAAATTTTCGCCCGCGATGCAAGATTTCCGGAATCGTTCGATTTGATATAATAGAACAACCAAAAAATCGAACGATATGTTGAAAAAACATCTTTTATTTTCTGTAGCCGCATCGGCACTTCTCATGACGCTTCCGTCATGCATCGACAACGACGAACCATCCGGGGAGTTGGCACCGACTGCAATCGTCACGGTTTGCCCCAGTGCCGACGGCAGCTTTATAATGCAGCTCGACGATTCCACACAGCTGGTTCCAACCAATTTGAAAACCTCCCCTTTCGGTGAAAAAGAAGTGAGGGCACTCGTAAGCTACAACGATGCCGACGTTTCCACAAGAGGGAAAACCATCCGGAATGTAGAAGTCAACTGGCTCGACAGCATACGCACGAAATTGCCTGTCGAGAGTCTGGGCGAGCAAAACGATTCCAAATATGGCAACGACCCTGTCGAAATCGTAGCAGACTGGGTGACGGTGGCAGAAGACGGCTATCTCACATTGCGTGTCCGCACCCTTTGGGGAACGCCACAATCCACCCATATTCTCAACCTCGTAACAGGCACTAACCCGGAAGACCCATACGAACTTGAATTGCGACACGACGCAAAAGGAGACATCAACGGACATTGGGGCGACGCTTTGATAGCGTTCAACCTTAACAACCTTCCGAGAAACGGTTCCGACAAAGTGAAGATGAAACTGAAATGGAAATCATTTGCCGGTGAAAAAGACACTCAATTCGAGATAAAAATGCGTCCTCTCGAACAATAAAAGGAATTTGAAGTTGTTTAAACTTTTTTCTTTTTCAAGATTTCGTCAGATTTTCGAGACGATTTTGAAACTTGAAGAGGGAGTTTAGCGGGCTAAACGACCGATGAAAGGTTCAAAAGCGACCGAAAAGATGGCGGAAGATTGGGAAAGAGGTCTTTTTAACGTAAAAATCAATCTCCGTAAAAAAGTTTAAACAACTTCTATATATATTTTCCACGAACTCCTATCGGTTTGTAGGAGGTGTCGCCAAGCCAACGGCAACACCTCCTACAAACCGAAACGATAAATCAAAGGACCGGTGGTGTCAGCAGAAACCGATAACGAACTACAACTCCTTTCCCTTGTCAGACAGGGCGACACTATGGCTATGAAAACGGTATATTCCACATATATCCGCTATCTCGCAGCTATATGTTCCCGATATATCGCCAACGACGAAGATGTAAAGGATGTGCTTCAAGACAGTTTCTTAAAAGTTTTTTCAAGTATTGCGTCATTCAAATACCGGGGAAAAGGATCGTTGAAAGGATGGATTACAAAAATTACCGTCAACGAAACCCTGAAATTCCTTCAGAGGGACAACCGTTTTGAATTTGTCGAGATTTCCGAACAGAAACATGACGTCGCCGATGAGGATCCGGACATCGACGCAATCCCTTCATCAGTATTATTCAATCTGATTCGCGAGCTTCCAGACGGATATAGAACAATATTCAACTTATATGTCATTGAAAACAAAAGCCATAAAGAAATTGCAAGGTTGCTCGGAATAAAAGAAAGCACCTCCGCCTCTCAGTTGCACAGGGCAAAATCTTTACTCGCAACAAAAATCAGGCAATATAATATGTAATTTAGATTTATATGAACGAAGATTGGCTACATAAGGTCCAAGACCGAATGAAAGACTATGAAATTGAAGAGCCTGAAAATCTATGGGACGCGATAGAATCCAGGCAAGCCTCTTCCGCCCCCATGCCTCGACCAATGAAGAAACATTTGATGTCGGTATGGGTGAAACGATGCTTGTCTGCCGCCGCAATAATCGCGGTTATTATTTTTACCGGCATTTATCTCTACAATGGCAACCAAGATTTGTCGCAACGCCAACTATTATCTGACGCCAAAGAAGACCGTGCCACATATTTCAATAAAAACATCCTTAAAAACAAACCACTTTTTGCCGAGAATGCCATCCCCGAACCATTGTCGGGGAAATCTGTCGTCAATGAACGTAATTCAGTAATGACTACGGATATCGCCACCAACGAACCGACCGGCGAAACGAGACGGATTTCAGACACAGACGAAGACAAACCGACTGATTCCCGTGAAACTGAAAAGGATGAGAACCTAAACATAAGTCAGCGACCAAACAAGCCATCGGAGGAATCCTCCCCCACCCTCGCGGACCGGGACATGACTTTTGAAGACAATTATTACAAAGCAGCCCTCCCGGTAGAAAGCACGCAGCCAGGTAGAGTATCTGTCTCTTTTTATAGTTCCGGAGGGACGGGCTCAATGCTTAATTCAACTACAAAAGCAAATCCATTTGTCGCCGCCACAGGCCCGGAGAATTCAAACTGGGAAGACGAACCGATGTTAGGTATCCTCCTCTTCAATCAAGGCATGGAAACTGAAACTGAAATAAAACACCGTCTTCCGATACGCGCAGGCGTTTCCTTCGCCTACAATCTCAATGAAAGATTAGGCATTGAAAGCGGCGTGAGTTACGCCAACCTCACCTCTGATATAAAGAAAGGAAGCAAAAACCATTATTACGCCGCAGAACAAAGACTTCATTACATCGGAGTCCCGCTCAACTTGAAATACCGCGTGCTTTCATGGCAACGTCTTCGCTTCTATGCCTCGACCGGAGTGCTTGCTGAAAAATGTATCTCTGCAAAACTCGATAAAGAATTTATAATCGACAACCGGAAAAAAAGTTCGGAATCGGAAGATTTGTCGGAAAAACCGATGCAATGGTCTGTCAACGCATCCGTCGGAGTGCAATGCAATCTCATAAAATCCATGAGCATATTTGTAGAACCCGGAGTAAGCTATTATTTCAACGACGGGACCGACCTCCAGACAATCTATAAAGACAAACCCTTGAACTTCAATCTGAATATGGGGGTACGCTTCACGTTTGGTGAATAAAACTGATGCACCCCATCGTTTCCTAGTGTGATGTCTCATTGATTTAAAATATTAATTTCCGGATATAGACTTTTCAG
>CABRKI010000015.1 GCA_902471455.1 uncultured Porphyromonadaceae bacterium
TCTTCCGATCTTTTCGGGGCACACGCGCAGACTGTGGAGATTTCTATATCAAACCCAGCCTCTTTCCCCCGTGTCAATGAGATTGTGGAGGTAGATGAGTCTGCCGTGAAGAGCCGTCTCGGTTCGCGGTCGTTCATACTTCGCGACGGCGATGGGAAAGAGGTGGCATGGCAGGCCACCCACGACGGAAAGATTATCTTCCCCGCCGACGTGGCTGCGAACGGCACCGCCGTATATACCGCAGTGCCGGGAGAGGCTTCGCCTGTTGCCCCGAAAGTCTATGGGCGTCTGTTCAAGGAGCGCGCCGACGACATGACCTGGGAAAACGAGCATGCGGCATACCGTGCCTACGGCCCGGCCCTTCAGAAAACCGGGGAGCGCGGTTTCGGCTACGATGTCTGGACAAAGTCGGTTGACGTGCCTGTAATCGAGAAACGCTATCTGCTCAATAACCGCAAGGGAATCTCTTTCCATAAGGACCATGGCGAGGGGATGGACGTATATACGGTTGGCCCCACATTGGGTGGAGGCACCGCCGCCTTGCTCGATGCCGACGGGTCAATCCTTTATCCGTGGTGTTTTTCGGAATATCAAATCCTCGACAACGGGCCGTTGCGTTTCAAGGTGATGCTCGTATATCCCGCCAATACCGCCGAGAAAGGTATTCCGGCAGCCGAGACGCGTGTAATCACCCTCGATGCCGGCGACTGGTTCAACCGTACGGACGTGACATACTACGGACTCGACGCCCCGCGCGATATGGTGGCGGGCCAGGTGGTCCATCGCCAGAATCCTAAGGGATATGTGCTCGACAAGAAAAACGGCATTACCGCTTACGCCGACCTCACCGAGAATGCCGATGCCGGCAACGGCACCATTTTCGTTGGCACAGTGGCTGTCTCCGATGCCGAGCCGGTGTATCTCCCTCTGAAGGAACCGGTGGGCGATGCCGTGGGCCATGCGGTGCTTAAAGGGAAGGTGGCCAATGCCGTACCCTTCACCTACTATTGGGGGTCAGGTTGGAGCAAAGGCGGCATGGAGAATATCGACAAATGGACCGACACGCTCCGCCATAAACGCCGTTGTCTGCTCAATCCTTTGACAGTCACCGTGTCGGAAAAACCTTGAATCGATTTAAATCGCTAATTGCTAATTTCTAATTACTAATTGTCATAACGTGGAAGAAGTTTTTAAATACATTATCGGACTTGGCGCAGCCGTCATGATGCCCGTGATATTCACCATTCTCGGTGTATGCATCGGCATCAAATTCGGCGATGCGTTGAAGTCGGGCCTTAAGGTCGGGGTCGGTTTCATCGGTCTTTCGATTGTGACCGCCCTACTTACCTCCGCCCTCGGACCCGCGTTGAATACCGTCGTGGAGATTTATGACCTCCAGCTCAAGGTGTTCGATATGGGTTGGCCTTCGGCAGCCTCCGTGGCATACAACACCGCTGTGGGAGCCTTTATCATCCCCGTGTGTCTTGGCGTCAACCTGCTGATGCTTGTCACCAAGACTACCCGTACGGTCAATATCGACCTTTGGAACTATTGGCACTTCGCTTTCATCGGTGCGGTGGTATTCTTTGCGACAGACTCCCTTGCCTGGGGTTTCTTTGCAGCCATCGTATGCTACATCATCACTCTCGTGATTGCCGACATGAGCGCACGCAAGTTCCAGACTTTCTATAAGGATATGGACGGCATATCCGTGCCGCAGCCTTTCTGCGCCGGTTTCGTGCCTTTCGCCATCTGCATCAACTGGGTGCTCGACAAGATTCCGGGCATGAACAAGCTCGAAATCGATGCCGAAGGATTGAAGAAGAAATTCGGCCTTCTCGGCGAGCCCCTGTTCCTCGGTGTGATTGTAGGTATCGGCATCGGTTGCCTAACCTGCAAGTCGGGTGCCGAAATCGTCGATAAGATTCCCTACATCCTCGGTCTCGGAATCAAGATGGGTGCCGTCATGGAACTTATCCCGCGTGTTACGGTGCTCTTTATTGAGGGTCTGAAACCTATCAGCGAGGCTACGCGCCAGCTCATCGCCCGCAAGTTCAAGGGTGCCGACGGTCTCAACATCGGTATGACCCCGGCTCTTGTCATCGGCCACCCCACCACCCTCGTGGTTTCCATCCTTCTTATTCCCGTGACCCTTGTCCTTGCCGTGGTGCTTCCGGGCAACCAGTTCCTTCCCCTCGCCTCGCTTGCGGGAATGTTCTATCTCTTCCCCCTCGTGCTCCCCTACACCAAGGGTAACGTGGTCAAGACCTTTATCGTGGGGCTCGTAATCCTCACCATCGGACTTTATTTCGTCACCAGCCTCGCTCCGGCGTTTACGCTGGCTGCCAAAGACGTGTTCGATGCTACGGGCGATGCCGCAGTGGCTATCCCCGCAGGGTTCGAAGGCGGCGCGCTCGACTTCGCTTCAAGTCCCCTTGCCTGGGTTATCTACCAGTGCTCCGTATCTTTGAAGTGGATTGGCTCGGGAATCCTCGTGGTCATCACCCTCGGAATGGCCATCTGGAACAGAATCCTTATTGCCCGCAACCAGAAGGCAATGATTGCCGCGAACTCCGATAAACTCCAGAAAACCGAATAAGCAATAATACTACATAACAATGAAAAAATTTCTTTTTGCGTCCTGCTTCGCGCTTGCTGCCCTCGCAGGACAGGCACAGACAAGCTATCAGGTGCTCCACGCCTGCCATCCCGACGACGTGAAACACTACGACACCGAGCAGCTCCGTTCACATTTCCTTATGACAAAAGTCATGGAGGAGGATAAAATCAACCTTACCTATACGATGTATGACCGTCTCGTGTATGGCGGTGTCGTTCCGGTGAACAAAACGGTTGAACTTGAACCTATCGATCCCCTCAAGGCTGAGTATTTCCTCGCTCGACGCGAGCTTGGCGTTATCAACACCGGTGCCGGCGTAGGTATTGTGAACGTTGACGGCAAGGACTATGAACTCCAGTTCAAGGATGCCCTCTACGTTGGTCAGGGCAACAAGAAGGTGACTTTCCGCAGCAAAGACCCGAAGAACCCCGCTAAGTTCTATATCAATTCCACCCGCGCCCACAAGCACTACAAGACCCAGCTCATCTCTATCGATGGACGCAAAGGCACCATCAAAGCCAACAGCTTCGCAGCCGGTTCGCTCGCCGAGAGCAACGACCGCGTCATCAACCAGCTCATCGTTAACAATGTGCTTGAGGAAGGTCCCTGCGAGCTCCAGATGGGTCTCACAGAGCTTAAGACCGGCAGCGTATGGAACACGATGCCAGCCCACACCCACGACCGCCGCGTAGAGGCTTACTATTATTTCAATCTTACCCCCGGCAACCGCATCTGCCACATCATGGGAGAGCCGCAGGAGAACCGCCTTATCTGGATGGATCCGGAGCAGGCCGTAATTTCTCCCGAATGGAGCATACATTGCGCAGCCGGCACGAGCAACTACATGTTCATCTGGGGCATGGGTGGCGAGAACCTCGACTACACCGACATGGACAAAGTTCCCTACTCCGAAATGAAGTAAAGGCTTCGTATCCTGTTATAAAAAAGATAGGGGGTGCATCATGATTCCGATGCATCCCCTATTTGTCATTATAATGTCCGGACAATGGGGTCAGTTCCATCCGCCTCCGAGGGTTTTGTAGAGGTTGACGAGGGCGAGATATTCGTTGAGGAGGGCGTTGTTGACCCCGATCTGGGCTTCGAAGTAACGTCGCTGGGCGTCGAGCACGTCAAGATAGCTGTGCCCTCCGCGATATTGCACCCATGCGAGCTGCACATACTTGGCTGCTGCATCGCGCAGTTCCGTTTTTACGCGCAGGTTCTCGCGATACTTGTTGTAGGCCGTCAAGGATGTATTGACTTCCGTAAAAGCGGTTATCACCGCCTTTTCATAGTCGTAGCGGCTTTGGTTGTATGATGCTATAGCCGCTTCATATTTCCTCTTCTTCCGTCCGAAATCGAAGATGGTGCCCGTAATCTGCCCTATGGTGTAGGTGAAAGGTGACTTGAAGAAATCCTTCAGGCCGTCGTTTTCCCAACCGGGGGTGAAGCCGATTCTGAAAGAGGGGAAACGGTCGGCATAGCTCACGCCTACGTCTGCCATGGCGCCCCGGAGACGTTGCTCTGCGGCGCGTAGGTCGGGACGGCGTTTAAGGAGTTCTGAGGGTATGCCGGCCGGCAGTTTGTCGGCGAAATCCGTGTCGAAAACAATGTCGCGGTTCTCGAATGCCTCGCGCGGATATTCGCCCATCAGAGTGGTGAGCGAATTGCGCATGGATGTGACACGCAGTTCAAGGTCCGGAATCAGCGAAGCGGTGGATGAATACTCCACTTTCGCCTGCTGATAGATGGTCTCCGAAGTCAACCCGCCTTCGAACCTTATCTTTGCCAGATGAAGTGCCTCCTCGCGGGTCTTGAGGGTCTGCCTTACAATCGACAGTTCGTTTTCAAGCGAAAGAAGTTTGAAATAGGCGGTCGCCACTTCGGCTATGAGCGACATACGCATGGCGCGGTAGTCTTCTACCGAAGCCACGAAACGTGCCTGTCCTGCGTTTTTGGCCTGAAACATCGAACCCCATAAGTTTATTTCCCATGAAATAGGGAATTTCAGGTCGTATTCAGGGTCAGTGGTTGTTTTGCCTCCGTTGTATTTATTGGTCTCGTAAGAATAAGCCACGTTTGCCCCTATCTGTGGGAAGAGGTCGGCTTTCGCCACTCCGTAGAGCGCCCTCATCTGCTCCACCTTCGCGGCGGCCTTCAGGATGTCGCGGTTGTTTTCGAGCGCCGTACGCAGGATGGCGGTGAGCGTAGGGTCGGAATAAAATTCCCACCATTTCACGTCGGCGAGTGTGAGGGTGTCGGTGGCGGGTATCGAGTCTTTCCCCGTCATATATGACGCCGGCATGTCGATGTTCGCACGCGTCAGGTTTTTGGTGCCCGAACAAGACGACATCAACAGTATGACTATTATAGAAAAAAATGTATATTTCATTTCAGGATGTTTTTTATCATTGATTCTTTTTACGGAATAGTTTATTGACCGCCACGAAGAAGAACGGCACGAACACTATTCCCACCGTGATTGCCACGGCCATTCCGAAGAACACACCCGTGCCGATGTCGCGGCGTGCCGCCGAACCCGGTCCCGACGCTATAAGAAGCGGGACCAGACCGAGCATGAACGCCAGGGAGGTCATCACGATCGGGCGGAACCTCAGGCGTGCGGCCGTAAGGGCGGCATGCACAGGGTCGGTGCCCTTGTCGGTTTCTTCTTTGGCGAATTCCACGATAAGGATTGCGTTCTTCGCTACAAGGCCTACGAGCATCACCAGTCCGATCTGGAAATAGATGTTGTTTTCCAGTCCGCAGAGCCAGATGCCGAGGTAAGCCCCCACCCCGGCAATCGGGAGCGAGAGGATGACCGCGAGCGGAACGGACCAACTCTCGTAGAGGGCGGCGAGAAACAGGAATACGAACAGGAAAACGAGTCCGAGCACAAGTCCGGTGTTGCCGCTTTCATGTTTCTGCTGGTAAGAGAGGCCGCTCCATTCCACGCCGATATTGTCGGGCAAGTGCTCCCTGACTATGTTTTCAAGTGCTTCCATGGCTTCACCGGTGCTGTAGCCGTGTGCCGCTTCGCCGGAAATGGTGGCCGAATTGAACATGTTGAAACGTCCGATCGTGCCCGGTCCGGTGGTGAAATTCGAATTGCCGAGC
This sequence comes from uncultured Porphyromonadaceae bacterium, assembly GCA_902471455.1. Classification (GTDB taxonomy): domain Bacteria; phylum Bacteroidota; class Bacteroidia; order Bacteroidales; family Muribaculaceae; genus Lepagella. The sequence continues at coordinate 5,738 of CABRKI010000015.1, forward strand.
GAGGAGACAGGCACCATAGTGCCGTCGGCACTCTTTACGAAGAAGAGGTCGATGTTTTCGCGGTGTGAGCGGTAAGGGGCGTCGGCCTGGATATACACGCGGTAAATGCGGTTGAACATATTGAAGTCATTCACGTAGATTGAACCGGTGAAAGCTTTCATCGTCGAGAAAATATCGCTCACAGGGATGCCGAGCATCTTCGCGCGGTCGCGGTCAACATCGAAATAGAGCTGCGGGATGTCGGCCTGCATCGATGTCGAAAGGTCGGCTATGGCGCGGCAAGATGCTGCATAATGCCTGAGGGTATCCACAGCGTTCTGCAGGTCGGAATAGGTTGCGTCTGCACGCGCTTCAAGCACCATTTCGAAGCCTCCGGAGCTTCCGAGACCCGGAATGATTGCCGGAGAGAACATATACACCTTGCATTCCGGATATGAGGCGAGGGTTTCGTGTATTCTCTCTTTGACCTCCGATATGTCGGATGATGAGCGTTCTTCCCAAGGCTTGAGAATGACCGTCAGCTGGGAATGTGCCTGGTTTGAGCCGACACGGGGGGACGACCCTGTGACGTTGAGCACATATTCTACGTCGGGGTCTGCCATAAGGAATTCCATCGCCCTGTCGGTGACTTCACGCGTGCGCTCGATGGTGGCTCCTTCCGGGAGTTCGAGTTCGACGGTGAAATATCCCTGGTCTTCCTGCGACATGAAGCTCGTGGGCATAAACGCATTCATGATGTAGATGAAAACGAGGGCCAGCCCGAATGCCGCATACATCCTTTTGGGATGGACAAGCGTGCGGGCTATGGCGCGTCCGTAGAACCGGTTGCCCTTTCCGAGCCAGAGATTGATGAGACGGAAAATCTTTGCCTTTTTCTTATGCGACGCCGGTTTCAGCAGTTTGGCGCACATCACCGGGGAGAGGGTGAGGGCCACAATGGTGGAAATCACCACAGAGACGGCTATAGTCACCGAAAACTGGCGGTAGAGCTGCCCCGTGATTCCCGGAAGGAAGCTTACGGGCACAAACACCGCGCAGAGCACGAGCGACATTGCAATCAACGCGCTCCCGAGGTTTTTCATCGCCTTTGCAGTCGCCTCGTAAGGGGAAAGTTTTTCGGAATTCATTATGCGGTCAACGTTCTCCACCACCACGATGGCATCATCGACGACGATGCCGATTGCCAGGATAAGGCCGAGAAGGGTGAGCATATTGAGCGAAAAACCGAATATTAGCATCACCCCGAAGGTGCCTACGAGTGAAATCGGCACGGCGATGACCGGTATGAGAGTGGCGCGCCAGTTTTGCAAGGAGAGGAAAACCACGGCGATCACAAGTAGCAACGCTTCGAAAAACGTGCGATATACGTGGTGTATCGATTCCTTTATGTATGTGGTCATGTCGAAAGGAATCGAATATGAGATTCCGGCGGGGAAGTTTTTGGAGATTGTCTCCATTTCCGCCTTGACAGCCTCCGCCACTTCCATGGCGTTGGAGCCCGGAAGCATGTTGATGTTGATTACGGCTGCGTTCCCTCCGTTGATGCCGCTTTCCGTAGAATAGCTCGACGCTTCGAGCGAGACGCGTGCCACGTCGCTGAGACGTATAAGGGAGCCGTTTGGAGCAGTGCGGAGCACGATGTCCTCAAACTCTTTGACAGATGACAGACGCCCGCGCGCTATGATAGGCATCGTTACGTCGATATCGGTCGTAGGCGCCTGTCCGAGAGTCCCGGCGGCCGATTCCCGGTTCTGGTCTTTAAGTGCGTTCTGAATATCTTTTACGGTCAATCCGAGGTTGGCGAGCTTGTCGGGCTGAACCCATATCTGCATGGCATAATAACGGCTCCCGACGTTGCCTACGCTTCCCACGCCCGGAATACGCCGTATTGGGTCTATGACGTTGAGGGTGGTATAGTTGCTGAGATAGACTTCGTCAAATTTCGGGTCGTCGGAGAGGATGGTAATGGTCATCAGTTTGCTTGCCGTTTCTTTCGACACGGAGATACCGTTTTGCACCACCTCCGCCGGGAGTCTTGATTCCGCCTTTTTGATGCGGTTCTGGATATCGACAGCCGCAAGTTCCGGGTCAACGTCGATGTCGAAAGTCACCAAAGCTGAGAAGCCTCCCGAATTCGAACTTGACGATGACATATATATCATGCCCGGTGTGCCGTTGAGTTCCTGTTCTATCGGGGTTGCCACTGCCTGCGTCACGGTCATGGCGTCGGCTCCCGGATAGGATGCCGTGATTTTCACCACGGGAGGGACGATTTGCGGATATTGGTCCACCGGCAGCATCACGAGCCCGATTATGCCGATTATGAATATCACAATCGAGAGCACAATCGAAAAAACGGGATGCTCGAGAAAGAAATTCTTTTTCATAATCAGTCCTCCTCCCCTTTATTCACGGTTGGCTGCGCTTTGCCGTTTTCTTTACCGTTTTCTTTACCGACAGGGGCGGCCACCGGGTCAACCTTCATGCCGTGCGAAAGCTTGTGGTAGCCTTCCACCACGATTTTCTCCCCTTTGGCGAGACCTCTCTCCACGATTGTGTTGTTGCCCACCTCCGGACCGGTCTCCACGAAGCGTTTCTCTACCACGCTGTCGGGACGCACCACAAAAATATATGCGCCGTTTTTCTCGATTACAAGGGCTTTGGTAGGAACGTCGATGGCTTTCTCCCTGACGTCGAGAAGCACTTTTACTTTCGTGAACTCACCGGGCAGAAGGCTTCTGTCGGGGTTGGGCATCTCTGCCCGAACGGAGAACGTGCCGGTCTTGGGGTCAACCTGCGGGTCGGCGAAATCCACAAGTCCTTTATAAGGATATTCCGAGCCGTCGGCCAGGGTGATTGTCACGAATGAATTCCATTTGCGGTTGGGGTCGGTGCTGCCGAGGTTGACGTTCCTGTCTTTCCCCCGGAGATAATCGAGTGCTGTCATCGAGAAATCGACTCTCACCGTGTCGCTCTTGACCACGGTGGCGAGCAACGACTTTCCTCCCGTAGGTCCTACGAGGGTGCCTATATCAGCCACCCTCTCCGATATGTAGCCGGAAATGGGCGACGTCACCCTGGTGTAGCCAAGCGTGAGTTCGGCTTGTGTGAGGTCGGCCTTGCTCACCGTCACTTCCGCCTGCGCGTTCTCGTAGGCGGCCATGGCATTGTCGAGGTCGAGCTGCGAGGCTGCATTCTGGGCGAAAAGCGGGGTGATACGGTCAAGGTCATGCTTCGCTTTCCTTTCCTGGGTCTGCGCCTTGTTGAGTATGGCCCTGGCTTTGTTGACATGTGCTTCGTAGAGTTTAGGGTCAATCACGAAGAGTGTCTGTCCTTTTTCTATGTATGACCCCTCTTTGAACAGCATTTTTTCAAGGTATCCTTCCACTCGGGCATGGATTTCTACAAATTGCTGCGCGCGTATGCGTCCCACATATTCACCATAGATATTCACGTCTTCCGTACTAACTTCTTCCACTTCCACTTTCGGCAGCGGCGGAATCTGGGTCTTCGGCTTTGTCAGGAAAAACAATGCGGCGCCCACGATAAGGATTATGAGAATGATAGAGAGCCACGCTCTCTTACTTTTGCGGTTCCCCGGTTTTATTTTTCGAATCACCGACTTGAAGCTGATTCGCTTGTTTCGGTCTTGAAGGTTGAAGTTCATTGTCTGGAAATACTTTACTTTTGTTGGGTTTTCAGATCGATGCCGGAAGAGGAGGTCAGGTGTCCGATATCTTTTCGTTATAACTGCAAAGGCAGGTTTTTTGTTTAACTAAATTAGGTTAAATATATCTGTTTATAGACTATATTTTACTGTTTGAGTGTGAAATAATGTGAACGCACCGGGTATAAGGCAATTTTCAATGGCAGTGCGTTGAGTGAATGCCGTCGAAGAATTGTTGCCGAGTTGCCGATTATTTTTATTATATTTGCGAAAGAATTGGATTTCAGCGGAGAAGCCGTCGCCCCGGCTCCGGAATCCGCTTGCTTTCATCGCTAACCTTGGAATGGTATGGAAAGAATCTTAATGTTTATTTTTGCCTTTATGCTGGCTCAAACTGTGCATGCCGACGGCAATGACTGGGAAGACCCGCGCGTTTTTGCGGAAGGGCGAGAGTATCCGCGTGCCACATCATATCCGTTCCCATCCCCGGGGAGTGCTTTCGAAGGGCGTTATGCCGATTCCCCATGGTTCATAAGCCTCGACGGAATATGGAAATTCCATTTTTCTCCTAATCCCGGCGGTGTGCCGGAGGGTTTCTACCTGCCGGATTATAACGTGAGGTTCTGGAAGGATATCCCGGTGCCGTCGAATTGGGAAATGGAGGGTTATGGCGTTCCCATCTACACGAATACAAAATATGTGTTCCCGATAAATCCCCCTTTCGTGCCTCACGACGACAATCCCGTCGGTTGTTACCGCCGCAGTTTCGTCATTCCTTCATCGTGGACGGGGAGGCGTGTGTTCCTCCATTTCGACGGTTCGACCGCCGGCATGTATGTGTGGGTCAACGGCAAGAAAGCGGGTTATGTCCAAAGCACGAAGAACCCTGCCGAGTTCGATATAACCGATTTTGTGGAGGTAGGTAACAATGAGATTGCCTGCCAGGTGTTCCGATGGACCGACGGGTCTTATCTCGAAGACCAGGATTTTTGGCGTCTTTCCGGCATAGACCGCAACGTTTATCTATATTCCACCGCCTCGGTGCGTATCCGCGATTTCTCCCTTATACAGGATCTCACACCTGACTACCGCACCGGCCGTTTCGGTGTCGAGGTTGAGCTGCGCAATTATTCCCGGTCTGCCGTTTCCGGCCGTGTCGGGGTTGCCCTCTATGCCCCTTCGGGGAAGAAGGTGTCTGATAAATCAGATGGCGTGGTTGTGCCTGCCGACGGCTCATGTAAGGCGGTTTTTTCATCCGATATAAAGAATGTGGCTAAATGGGATGCGGAACATCCAAATCTTTACACCGCAGTCATAACCCTCTACGACAAAGCCGGAAAAGTGATTGAATCCACATCGTCGAAGGTAGGGTTCCGCAAAATCGAGATAAAAGACGCGCAGCTCATGGTCAACGGTGCGCCGATAGAGGTGCATGGCGTGAATATCCATGAACATCATGAAAAGACCGGCCATGTGGTTGACTACGAAACGATGATGGCGGATATCCGCCTCATGAAGCTTCATAACGTCAACGCAGTGAGAATGAGCCATTACCCTCAATCGCCGCTGTGGTACGACCTTTGCGACCGCTACGGACTTTATGTGGTTGATGAGGCGAACGTGGAGAACCATGGATTCGGCGTAAAGGAGAAAGACTGGAAAAATAATCCTAAGCACCCTGCCTCCGACCCCGCCTTCAAGGATGCTATCCTCGACCGTGAGCTTCTGCTTGTGGAGCGCGACAAGAACCATCCCTCCGTCATCGTATGGAGTTTGGGGAACGAAAGCGGCAACGGGGTGAATTTTGTGGAAGCTTACGGTTTCGTAAAAAAACTCGACGGGAGCCGCCCCGTGCAATACGAGCAGGCGAAGGAGGGCGATAATACTGATATTGTCTGCCCAATGTATCCCACCGTTGAGGCTATGGCGGAATATGCCGCCAGAAAGGATGTGGCGCGACCCTATATAATGTGCGAATATGCCCATGCAATGGGCAACAGTTCCGGCAATTTCCAGGAGTATTTCGACATTGTCCGCAGTTCTCCACACATGCAGGGTGGTTTTATCTGGGACTGGGTTGACCAAGGCTTGCTTACAACTGACGGTCTCGGACGCAGTTATTGGGCTTACGGCGGCGATTTCGGGGCGGAAGGTTATAACAACGACGAAAATTTCTGCATCAACGGTCTCGTCCAACCCGACCGAACCCCTCATCCGGGGTTGATGGAAGTGAAGAAGGTCTATCAGGACATAAGATTCTCCCCTCTTGAGTTGGCATCCGGTATAATCAGAGTGGAAAACCATTTTATATCCACCGGTCTCGGGGAGTATGACTTCGTGTGGCAGCTCTTGAAAGACGGCGAAGTTATAGATGAAGGAGTCTTGCCGGTTGGCGATGTGCGTCCTGGCGCCTCCAAGGTGGTGAAGGTCCCGCAGGCCTGCTCTTCAGTCATCGGTGACGGCGGCGATGTTTTCCTTTCCCTTTATGCTTTTACCCGTGAGGGTGACGGCCTCATCCCTGCCCGCCATGAGGTGGCGAGGGAGCAATTCAGGCTTTCGGAAAAATATGGGTTTCAGCCGTCGGATGGCATGCCTCCCGTAGTCACGACAACAGATAAATTTTGGATTGTCAAGGCGGGACATGCGGTGGCTACATTTGATGTCGCCACCGGCGAACTGCGAAAATATGAAGTGGATGGCAGAACCGTTATCGACAAAGGTCCTGAACCGTCGTTCTGGCGTGCCCCCACCGACAACGATTGGGGCAACAAGGCGCACGTGCGTTCCAACGTATGGCGTGCCGCCGCAGAAAACCGTAGAAGCGTGGGAGCTTCCTTGTCGGAGGAAAACGGCGTTGTAAAGGTTGTTTCTCCCTGGGAGCTTCCCGATGTCGGGGGCTCGGGTTATAATAATGTATATACCGTGTATCCCGACGGCACCGTCGGTGTCTCCGCCGACTGGAAAGCTTCAGGCGATACCCCGGGTCTTATGCGTTTCGGCATGAGGATTTCCTTGCCGTCATCGTTCGACGATTTCCGTTGGTATGGCAGGGGCCCTTGGGAAAATTATAGCGACCGCAACACTTCTTCATTCATGGGAATCTGGAGCGGGAAGGTGGCTGACCAATATTTCCCCTATATCCGTCCGCAGGAGAGCGGCAACAAGACCGATGTGCGCTGGGCGGAACTCACCGACAGCGAGGGCTATGGCATTAGGGTGACAGGGGGGCGGCCTCTGAACGTCACAGCACTTGATTTCGCTTTCGAAAGCCTCGACCCGGGAATGTCGAAGGGGCAACGCCATTCCGTGGATGTGGTGCGCGACCGCAAGCGCGTCTATCTTAACGTTGACCTTGCCCAGCGCGGGCTTGGCGGCGACGACAGCTGGGGACGCGGTCCACATTCCCGTTATCTGCTCGAAGAAGGGGAATATGGTTATGAATATTTCATCTCTCCCCTCTCACCGCAAGCATCAAAATAGAAAAAATTTTTTTCATTTTCAGATTTTAAAATTTTATTATTTTAAAACGGGATCCGACGTGAGTCGGGTCCCGTTTTGCCGTTGTGGATATGCCGCAGTGTTTATAGGACGGTTATTTTGAGTTCTGGTTCTTGAGGATGTCGCGGATTTCAGTGAGGAGCACTTCTTCCTTCGAAGGGGGTTCCGGTGCGGGAGCGGGCACCGGTTCTTCCTCTTTCTTCTTGAGTTTCATGGCGAGACGTATCGCCACGAAAATTGAAAGGGCGATTATGAAGAAGTCCACGATATTCATGATGAACGTGCCATAGTGTATCGCCACTTCTTCTACGGCGGCTGTGCCGTCGGCACCTGCCGGGACTCCGTGTTTGATCACGTATTTCAGATTCTCATAGCCTGACCCTCCCGTGATGAGCGACATGACAGGCATGATGATGTCGTTGACGAGAGATGACACTATTTTTCCGAAGGCACCGCCGACAATCACACCGACAGCCATGTCAATCACGTTTCCTTTTAACGCGAATTCTTTGAAATCCGCCAAAAATTTTCCCATATTCCAGATGTGTTTTAGAAGGTTTATTATGCATATTCGTTCTCCACAGATGTCGCGACATGCCGGCAACCGGAAGATTATTGTGCGAAACTACTGAAAAAAATCCTAAAAACGGCTTTTTTTTCGCAGTAAAAACATCGTTGGGTTAAAAATCGTTCATTTCTCGCTGATATACCGATTTTTTTTTATAATTTTGCAATGCGTAAAAGGGGGTCATGCCTTTACGCGGATCTAAAACATATAATGAGTGTGTGGCACGCACACGCTTTCTTAAGGAAAAAAGATATTTAATTCAAAATATTAGAACCCAATTAATATTTTAAAAGCAATGACAAAAATTGGTATCAACGGCTTTGGCCGTATCGGACGTTTCGTGTTCCGTGCCTCTACTAAGAGAGAGGACATCGAGGTTGTAGCTATCAACGACCTTCTTCCTGTTGATTACATGGCTTACATGCTCAAATACGACACAATGCATGGCCGTTTCGACGGTACTGTTGACTATGACATGGAGAAGAGCCTCCTCATCGTCAATGGCAAAGCTATCCGCGTTACCGCTTGCAAGAACCCCGCAGAAATCGCTTGGGGCGAAGTTGGCGCAGAGTATGTCGTAGAGTCAACCGGTCTTTTCCTCACCAAAGAGAAAGCTCAGGCTCACATCGAGGCTGGTGCCAAATATGTTGTGATGTCGGCTCCTTCGAAAGACGACACCCCGATGTTCGTTTGTGGCGTTAACGCCCAGACCTACGCAGGCCAGCAGTTCGTTTCCAACGCATCTTGCACCACCAACTGCCTCGCTCCTATCGCCAAGGTCCTCAACGACAAATTCGGCATCAAGGAAGGCCTTATGACCACCGTTCACTCTACCACCGCTACCCAGAAGACCGTTGACGGTCCTTCTATGAAAGACTGGCGTGGCGGCCGTGCCGCTTCCGGCAACATCATCCCCTCTTCTACAGGTGCTGCCAAGGCTGTAGGCAAAGTTATCCCCGAACTCAACGGCAAGCTCACGGGTATCTCCATGCGTGTCCCCACCCTCGACGTTTCTGTAGTTGACCTCACCTGCAACCTCGAGAAGCCCGCTACCAAAGAGGCTATCTGCGCTGCCATGAAAGAGGCTGCCGAAGGCGAACTCAAGGGTGTGCTCGGTTACACCGAAGACGCTGTGGTTAGCTCCGACTTCCTCGGCTGCCCCCTCACCTCTATCTTCGATGCCAACGCCGGCGTATATCTTACCGAGAACTTCGTTAAGGTTATCTCCTGGTATGACAACGAGATCGGCTACTCAAACAAGGTGCTCGACCTCATCGCCATCATGAAGAAATACAATGGCTAATCGGATAAGGCTGTAAGCAATATCGCGAATTTATAAAGGCACGGCTTCGGTCGTGCCTTTTTTTTATTAAAAATTTTTTATTTTGTTTTTGATTTAATGAACTTTTTATATTAATTTTGCAAATCGCCATAGCGACTGTCTTGTCTATTCATGTCGCTAAGATTTAGATGACAGCCGTTTCATGCCATTTAAGCTTTTTGCGAGACCCATTGCTTGTAGATTCTTTCAGCGATAGCTCTCCCTTGATTTGGAGCGTTGTCGGATTCTTTGGACTCTCACGAGGCTGAATGTTAATAACCAAAGCAAAACCAAACGTACAACACCTATGTTACCACAAGACGACAATTTTTTGTTCTGGCTTGAAAACGATATACTCGTTTTCACTATCTCGGTCGTTCTCACAGGTATAATTATCCCGCAGATTCTCCTTATTGCGTTCAGACGTAAGCTTTTTGACGAAGTCGATGAAAGAAAGATTCATCGTGGGGTGGTCCCTCGCCTTGGAGGAATCGCTTTTTTCCCAGCCATGCTTTTCTCCATTGCGGTTGTAGTGGCGTTGAATCTCAGATGTGGGAGCGAACTTATGGACCTCGCGCTTGTGCCTAAGCTCGTGCCTTTCTTTTTCGAGATTTGTGCCATTATCCTGCTTTATCTCGTCGGGCTTGCCGACGACCTTATCGGAGTGCGCTACATGGCTAAATTCGTGGTGCAGATAATAGCCGCCGTGCTGCTCGTCTGCTCCGGAATGTATGTCCACGACCTTTACGGAATCTTCTGGATTCATGAAATGCCTTCCATCCTCGGTTGGGCTCTCACGGCTTTCGTGGTGGTCTATGTGGTGAATGCCATAAACCTAATCGACGGCATCGACGGACTTGCTTCCGGCCTCAGCACGATAGCGCTGATGTTTTATGCGGTTGTGTTCTTCCAGGGGCAGGAATACATCTTTTCGATGATAGCCGCCGCCACCGCCGGCACGCTTTTCCCTTTCTTCTACTACAATGTGTTTGGCGACCCCAAGAAACAGAAAAAGATATTTATGGGCGACACCGGAGCGCTTACCACAGGCATGGTGCTCGTGTTCTGCGCTATTGCCGTGATGTGTGCCGAGCCTGATTCCCTTGATGTGGATTATAATCCCGGTATGGTGGCGGTATCGCCCCTTGTAATCCCGTGTTTCGATGTCTTCAGGGTCTATTTCCATCGTGTGCGCCGCCATCGCAATCCGTTCCTTCCCGACAAATGCCACATCCATCATAAGCTCCTCGCCCTCGGTTTCAACCAGCGGGCGGCGTTGCTGATGATTCTCGGCGCCTCCCTCGTGTTTATCGGATTCAACGTCATCATGTCGCCCTATATGAACCCTACGGTGCTCCTTATCTGCGACGTTGTTATCTGGACCGGCGGCAACATCCTCCTCACTAAGGCTATCCGACGCCGCGAGCATAGGCTCAATACCCCCCTCTACGACTGATTTCCATGCGCTGGGGCTGGTTATTCGTATTGGGTCTGCTGTTATGCGGGTGTGCCGGCAAACCGGACAATCAGCAGCTTATAATCCTTTCGGAGGATGTGGCGGATAATCCGCGAGCTGTCCTTGACGCTCTGAGTTCTATCGACAATTCGCGTTTTACAGAAGCCGACAGACACTTCCGAGACTTCCTCTTGATAAAGGGATGTGATCTTGCCTACATTACACATGAATCAGATTCCCTTATCATTGATGTCATAGAGTATTACCGCAAACATAACTGGAATAATATCTATCCGGAGGCTCTATATTATGGGGGTAGGGTCTATTCAGATTTACACGATTATCCTACCGCTCTATCTTATTTTCAGCAGGCCCTCGATTTGCTACCTCCCGGAAATCCGGACAATGCCTTGAGATGCAGGGTGTTGAGCCAGACCGGAAGATTATTGAACACAGTGAGGATGTATGACCAGGCGGAGCCTTATTTGCGTGAGGCGTTGAAAATTGACATTGAGGCTTCGGACACATTCGGGATAGCATACGGGCATTTGTTGCTTGGAGTGAATTACTTTGAGTTAAAGGAATATGATAAGGCTGCTCCACATTTTGACAAGGCCTTGCATTGGACATCTTTCCTTGACCCTGAAGATGTAGCGCTTGTTAATTCATACAGAGCTGTAGCTGAATATAAAAAGGGAGATATCAAGAAGGCTCTGTCATTGATGCGGGGTATGCCGGAGCTTACGGATTCGCTTACCAAAGGATCGGTACTTGGCTATGCTTCTGAAATTTATTTGAAAGCAGGCATCGCTGACTCAGCATTTATGTATGCCAGGGAACTTGCTTCTATGGACGGCAATTCAAACAGAAGGATAGGTTTGGGTGTGATGCTGAATGAAAAACTACGTCATTTTTTGCCTGCAGATTCGTTCTATGCATATAATGTAAAATACAACTCTGCAATAGAAGATTTGTTTAATCAATATGAGGCGGATGGTGTTAAACTGCAAAATGCTTATTTTAATTACGATTTGCATGTGCGTGATAAGTTGAAGAGTGATAAGAGAAGTACGACTCTTCAGAATATCCTTTATGTAGTCACGCTTATATTATTGGTTTTGACTATAATATTAATTGTGACAAGATATAAAAACAGAGTGCTTAGATTAAATTTGAAATTGGCAATATCTGATTTGAATGCGCTCCAGGCATATATAGCTAAAGACGCTCTCTGTGAAGTTATAGAAGACAATGTCGATGACAATGGGGAAGGTGCAATTCCAATGGAGGATGGTCCGGTATCCTGTAATGATGATGATTTGAAAATGACGGTGCCTGTTGCGGTCGGGAATGCTATGGCAGGAGACAATCGTTCAAGTAAGGAGTCGTTAGATTCACTGCGAGATGATTTCAGGGAAAAGCTTAAGTCGTTGCTGAAACATTCGACACAGGATTATAAGGTGCCTGACGAAATTACATGCAGTGGGGCATATTGCAAATTAAAGGAACTTGTGGAAAACGACAGGTTTGTCAAAGACGATGACCCATTATGGGAGGAACTGGAGAAGGTTGTGCTGAATGTGTCACCTCGTTTTAAGGAAAATCTGAATTTGCTGACCGGTGGCATTAGCGTGAGCGGATATCATCTTGCATTGCTCGTAAAGTGTGGAATCAAGTCTAAAGATATGATGACTTTATTTGCAAGAGAGAAAGGAACGGTGTCATATTATCGCCGCCGGTTGTGCGACGATATTCTTGGAGGAAAAAATAGTTCACGGTTGCTTGAAGGTATAATTTATTTATTGTAAATAATTTAAATAGTAAATCATAATAAACGGAGTGCGAAACTTGTTTTTCGCACTCCGTTTCGCACTTTTTTATGCTAAGAATTGGTTGTGGTTGATTAATTTTGGAATATCAAATCAGAGTATATATGAAAACTGCAAAAACTGCAAAAACTGCACTTAGGACCTTATTAATCCTTCTTATCCTGCTAAGTGGGGTATCGTTCACTGCAAAACCGGATGGCACGCCGTCAGCACCTCCTCTTGCTTCAGCTCCGGTGTTATCTTTCCCGATGAATGAACAGTCGGCTAATGGTGGAGATAATGAGGATGGCGACGATTTTGGAAAAGGAAACTTTCCAAACAAGGGAAAGCGAATTCCTCCAAGACCGGTATGGTGTGAGATTAGTCAATCAACCGGTGTGTTGATTGGCGGCATATCTCAACAAAAAGGCATCGGAACTCTTCAATAAGTTTCCTCTTGATTCAATGCAGATTACACTCGACGGCGACAGAATATCGCATAACAGGAAAAGGTTTTTTCAGTCAGGGGAAGGCTCTTTCGACATAATCCTTAAGAATGTGTCGGAATTCCTGAGGATTAACCCGAAATGTAAGGTGACATTCCGGGTCAACGTTGACAACACGAATAAAGAGGAATATATATCCGTGCATAATATGCTGAAAGAAAGGTTCAAGGAATATTCCGTGTCGGTTTATCCCGGCATACTCCGTGCCAACAAGGGGTGTGAAGACGAGACATTCTTTACTTCAGCCCAGCATCTCGAATTCAACACGGAACTATGGAAAAACAACATAAAGTCAATGTATCCCTGTCATCTGTCGAAAGGATGCTGTGCCACTTCAATATCAAGCTACGTCATAGGACCTAAGGGGGAACTTTACCTTTGTTGGGAACATGCCGGCAACCGTCAGAAGATAATCGGCAACATAGACGGAACGCCGGGGGTATGCTCAAAGAGATATCCCGACTATATGCTGAGGGGCACCTGTTTCAGCGACCCGCGTTGCCTTGAATGCGGATTGTTGCCGATATGCTCGGGAGGGTGTCCCGACAAGAGGATTGCCAATCTGCGTGACGGCGACAGCCACGACCTCTGCTCCGTATATGGCGACGGCAACGGACGCGGGCTTGAAGAAGCCCTGTACGCCTACTATAAACTGACTTCAAAACAACGACAACAATGATGAAATTTCAGATACAACATATAATTGCACTGGCTGCCTTTTCAACCGCAACACTTGCATCCCCCTCCCCTTCCTGCTACGCCGCCGCGTTGACCGTCAATCCCAATGACTCAATAAAAAGGACCGACATACGCAAGGATTCCGTGCCTAACGACACAATCGCTCATGAGCTGCTCGAAGTCACGGTAGAGGGGGAGAGGGTGATACGGAAGCCGGGGAGTGCGGAATATTTCCCCACAAAAAAGGAGAAGAACGCCTCCGCCGATGCCATCGCGCTCCTGAAAAGGATGCATATCCCCGACCTGCTGATACTTCCGTCCGAGATTACGTCAGCATCCGGACTGCCTGTGACATATTTCGTAAACGGCATCCCGGCAACCGGCGACGACCTGGAAGGCATGTTCCTGAAGAACGTGAAGAGCGTGCTGTGCCTCGAAAACCCCTCGGATGCAAAATACCTCGGGAAACCATACGTGGTTGACTTCATCGTCCAGGAATACGAGTACGGCGGATACACCAAGCTCTACGGGACAGCTTTTCTCCTCAGTGTGGAACAGTTCACCGAGAGGGTGAACTCCAAGTTTTCCTATAAACGGATGACATACGATGTCTGCGTGGCTCCGATGCAGTCGAAATATAAGTTTGACGGCGAACGCGCCGTGGAGACCTACCGTCTGAAGGACGGCGATGTCACCAGAACGGCGGAGCCCACCGACTATAAAGAAAGATCTGCCAGCTATCCCGTGCAATTCAGGGCGTTGTACCGCAACGGAAGCACATACGTCTCGAACAGGATAGGCTACTCTTTCCACAATCTCGGGCAGGAAACCGCAAAAGGGACCGAGACATTCTCCGGCAACGGGCTTGACCACACCACGACCTACACAACCGAACAGCCTTACAGACAAAACGCGCTCGAACTCCTGGGGAACGTCCTACTGCTGCCCGCCCCGCAGTGGGAAATCTCCGCGGATTATAACCTGAAGTATTCCCACAACAACGGTTATTATTCATACGTCACCACGACGCCGTTCGAAATCGACAGGAAGACCCGGGAAGACGCCACGACGGCGAGGGCCACCCTCATGGCGACAAGGAACTTCGGCATCCGTCACAAGATATTCGCGACTGCTTCCGGGGAAGTATATCACTCCGACGCACGCTATTACGGCGACACCGGCGACCATACCACATACCTGCGTGAGAATTGGAGCGGCCGGATAGGCTATTCATTCAGAGGAAGCGGACTATATATCAACGCGCAAGGGGGAATCATGACAGAAAACAGCGACATAAACGGGATCAAGACCCGTTACACCGGACCTTTCGGATTTGCCACATTCAGTTACAACCCCAACAGCACCCATAACCTCAATGTCAACTTCAAATACTCGGTGTTCTCCCCGGTAAGCGCGTCGTCAAACCCTGCCGTGACACGTGTCAGCGAACTGATGTATTCCGCCGGCAACCCCGACATCAGGCCGTATCCATCCCTTACGGCGGGGGCAAACTATACGTGTGAATGCCTGCGCAACAGGATGTGGCTCAGTTTTAGAACAGAAATGACGCACCTGCACGACCGGTTCAGGGTAATATATTCACTTACAGACGATGGACAAGCCGTAATCAGGGGGTATGAAAACACGGGGGACTGCAACAAGTTCTCGATAAATTCCACCGCCACACTCGCCCTCTTCAACAGGAACCTCTGGATAAACGCAATCCCGATGCTCGACATTTATAATCCCGGCAAGGGCGGATACATCCCGAATTTCTCCAACCTGAGCTATTACCTTTCAGGAACCTTCTTCCTGGGAGAGTTCAACTTCGAACTCGCTTACTACAGCCCAAGAAAATATGCAAACCCGCTCATGGACTCCACCTTCAAGACCAAACCTTACTACTCCCTCCAGGCCGGATGGGGCAACGGAAACGTGAACATCACATTGCTCCTCGCCAACATATTCAACACCTCCTGGGAGGGGGATACGGTCGTCACCGGCTCGCCGGTCTTTGACGCGAAATATATAAGCATGAACCAATCCTATCGCCAGAAAATAAAGATTGATGTCACCTATACCTTCGGCTACGGCAAAAAGATCGACCGGAACGACAACCTTGACGGCAGCGTGTCGGGGGCGCAAACGAACGTGGGCAAATGACGAGACGTTTCCCTTTCGTAAGGCAGAAGGATTCCATGCAGTGCGGCGTGGCTGCGCTCGCAATGGTGTGCCGGCACTACGGCAAAGCGTACTCGCTGAGGTTCCTCTCCACGCTGTGCCACCCTACCCCGGAGGGGGTGTCGCTCCTCGGGGTGACCGACGCGGCGAGGAAGCTTGGATTTGACACGGTCTCCGCACGGCTTACGGCAGACAATCTTTCACAATGCCACCTCCCCGCAATCCTGCACTGGGACCAACGCCATTTCGTCGTGCTATACCGCATATCCCACGCCGGGGGACGTTACCATATCGCCGATCCCGGGAAAGGCCGCGTCACATTCAGCCGCAATGAATTCCTTGGCCACTGGGGAAGCATGCACGAAGGCGCGGAAGCAAAAGGGGTTGCAATGCTGCTCGACCCCACCGGTTCATTCGGCACAGTCGAGGAAGCAGGGAATGGGGAGCAACGCTCGCTTACGTTCCTGCTCGGCTATCTCCGGCAGTATCGCCGGCATTTCATGCAGGTGCTCCTCGGTCTTGTCCTCGGATGTCTGCTCCAGCTTGCGATGCCCTTCCTGACACAGGCCATTGTGGATGTAGGCATACACCGGAAAGACGTGGGGTTCATCTGGCTCGTGCTTCTCGGGGAGCTGATGATAGTGGCGGGGAGAACCGCCACCGACTTCATCCGGAGGTGGCTGTTGCTCCACGTGTCGATGCGCATAAACATATCGCTTCTCAGCGACTTTTTCATAAAGCTGCTAAGGCTTCCGATGGCGTTTTTCGACACCAAACTTACGGGCGACCTCTTGCAGAGGATGGGCGACCACTCCAGGGTGCAGTCTTTCCTGACGGGGCAGGTTCTCGGCATCCTGTTCTCCGTTTTCAGTTTCTTGATTTTCAGTGTGGTGCTCTGCATATACGACCCCGTTATATTTGCCGTCTTCATGGGCGGCACGCTCGCATACGGGGCATGGACAGCCCTTTTCCTTGGCCGCAGGAAAGTAATAGACTACGAGATGTTCGAGAGGTCTGCCGAAAACCAGAACCGCACCTACCAGTTCATAACGTCGATGCAGGAGATAAAGCTCCAGGACTGCGGGAAGCGCCGCCGGTGGGAATGGGAGGACACACAGGCCTCCCTCTTCGAGGTGCAGATGAAGTCGCTGAAGCTTCAGCAGACACAGGAGGCGGGGGCTATATTTATCAACGAATTGAAAAACATCCTCATTACGGTGATGGCCGCCACCGCCGTGATCGACGGACGCATATCCCTGGGCGCCATGCTGGCGGTGCAGTATATGGTGGGGCAGCTCAACTCGCCGGTTGAAAGCCTGATGTCGTTCATATATTCGCTTCAGGACGTACGCATATCGCTTGAACGCATCAACGAGATACACTGTGGCAAAGATGAGGAACCGGAGACCGGAAGGAGGTCCGCCTTCGACTCGGAAGGGGGTATCTCGTTGAGGGACGTGAGGTTCAAATATGATCCCCATGCCCTCCGGAACACCCTTTCCGACGTGACCCTTGACATACCGGCCGGGAAGGTGACCGCCATTGTCGGGGCATCGGGAAGCGGGAAGACCACCCTCATCCGTCTGATGCTCGGGTATTATCCCGTGCTCGGGGGCTCGTTGGCAATAGCCGGGCACGACGTCATGGAATATAGCCTGAAGTGGTGGCGCGGACAGTGCGGGGTGGTGATGCAGGACGGTGTGATATTCTCCGAATCGATAGAGAGGAACATTGCCGTTGGGGACGGGGAGGTGGACCGGGAACGTCTGGAGAATGCGGCGCGGACGGCGTGCATTCATGACTTCATCATGTCGCTTCCGTTGAGGTACGACACCAAGGTGGGGCGTGACGGCGTTGGCCTGAGCCAGGGGCAGAAGCAACGGATACTGATAGCCCGCGCGGTTTACCGCGATCCGGCATATATTTTCCTTGACGAGGCCACGAATTCACTTGACGCCCGCAACGAGCGAGAGATTGTGGAAAATCTTGAAGATTTCTACCGCGGGAGGACGGTGGTCATCGTGGCACACCGCCTTTCAACCGTGAGGAACGCCGACAATATCATAGTGCTTGAGAAGGGATGTGTGGTTGAGTCAGGCACGCATGATGAACTGATAGCGAGGAAGGGGGACTATTATACTTTGGTCCGCAACCAGTTGGAGCTGGGAAACTAATGACAACCGGGAATGAGAAATAATTTGCTGACAGTTGATTGATATTAAAAAAAGTTTTTTTGATGAGAAAAGGAAAGAAAAACGAACCGGGAGACTTTGACAGCGTGGAACGTAGTGATAAAGTAAAGAAGCTGCTTGGAGAAGCACCACCGGCACCTGTGAGGTGGGGAACGGCCATAATAACACTTTTTTTTGTATTGCTATTCATTGCACTTTCCATCATTCCCTATCCCGGAACCGACACCCCCATAATACTCTACTTCACGATGAGGTAGTAACTGTATGCAGTGGTGTTATTGGACGTGTGGGCGTTGTACACTACCATACAGCGTAATTAAAACCATTTAATCCCGTCAGAACGGCGGTTTTTTTTGTTGAGTCGAGGTTTCCCTTTGTTTCAATTCCGTTGTTTTTTGTATTAGGTTGTGTCAAAAGTGGGCGTTTGCACGGTTTTGTGTTTGCAGACTTGTGAGGGAATTGCTAACTTCGCAGAAAGTAACAACATGAAATGTTTTCACATGAATTTTATAATGAAAAAGAAATACCTGCTTATCTTGGCATTCGCGGCGGCGTTGTCCGGTTCCGCGCAAACGAAGCTCTATCCCAATGAGTTTTCTCTCTCCGACGTGAAGCTTCTCGAAAGTCCGTTTCTGCATGCCCGTGACATCAACGTAAAGACTCTGCTGGCATACGATGTTGACCGCCTTCTCGCTCCTTATCTGAAGGAAGCCGGCCTCGAACCGAAAGCACCGAGCTTCAGCAACTGGGACGGTCTTGACGGACACGTAGGCGGCCATTACCTTTCCGCCCTCGCCATCCATTATGCCGCAACGGGCGACAAGGCTCTGAAAGAACGTATGGACTATATGCTGAGCCAGCTCGCAATGTGTGCCGTGGCGCGCGGCGACGGTTATGTGGGCGGCGTGCCTAACGGTGAACCGCTTTGGAAATCGCTTAAGTCCGGAGAGCCGGGTATGGTATGGAAATACTGGGTGCCGTGGTATAACGTACACAAGATGTATGCCGGACTGAGGGATTCCTGGCTCTACGGCGGCTCCGAGGTGGGAAAGAAACTCTTCCTTGGAATGTGCGATTGGGGAATCGACGTGATTGCCAATCTTGACGACAAGAAGATGGAGCAGATGCTCGACAATGAGTTCGGTGGAATGGACGAGGTTTATGCCGATGCGTTTGCCAT
Organism: uncultured Porphyromonadaceae bacterium; assembly: GCA_902471455.1. Lineage (GTDB taxonomy): Bacteria > Bacteroidota > Bacteroidia > Bacteroidales > Muribaculaceae > Lepagella. The sequence goes on from CABRKI010000015.1 coordinate 24,793, forward strand.
AACCGGTGACAGGAAATATCTTGATGCCGCCAAGCGTTTCACCCATCATCAGCTTTTCGACGGCATGCTCGCCGGTGTCGATAACCTCGACAACCGCCATGCCAACACGCAGGTGCCGAAAGTGGTGGGTTATCAGAGAATTGCGGAGCTTTCCGGCGATGCCGACTATGAAAAGGCCGCCGAGTTCTTCTGGAATACAGTGGTAAAAAACCGTTCGCTTTCCATCGGAGGCAACAGCCGCCGTGAACATTTCGCCTCCAAGGCCGATGCCAAAAGCTATGTCGATGACCGCGAAGGCCCCGAATCGTGCAACACCAACAATATGCTCAAGCTCACCGAAGGGCTTTTCCGCATGAATCCCGATGCTCGCTATGCCGATTTCTACGAACGCGCACTTTACAACCATATACTTTCCACCATCCATCCGGAGCACGGAGGATACGTCTATTTCACCTCCGCCCGTCCGGGGCATTACAGGGTTTATTCCAAGCCTAACAGCGCGATGTGGTGCTGCGTCGGCACCGGCATGGAAAACCATGGCAAATACGGACAGTTCATATACACACATTCCGGCGACTCCCTGTGGGTGAACCTTTTCATGCCCTCGGAACTCAACTGGAGGGATAAAGGAATAAGACTGACGCAGACAACGTCTTTCCCTGAGGACGGCAACGTGAAGTTTACCGTAAATTCCGATAGCGCAAGGACTTTCAGTCTGCTGTTGCGTCATCCCGGATGGTGCGACAACCTTGCGGTGAAGGTCAACGGCAAGAAGGTGAAGACCGCCTCGAAGCCCTCTTCCTATCTTTCTCTTAACCGCGAATGGCGCGACGGCGATGTGATAGAGATGGAAATGCCGATGAAGGTTACATTGGAAGAGCTTAACTATCTTCCGAGTTATGTAAGCATCCTGCGCGGTCCTATTGTGATGGCTGCCCGCATCGAAAGCGACGCTCCGTTGACGGGGCTTGTGGCCGACGATTCAAGATGGGGGCATATTGCCCACGGCCCGCTGGTGTCTGTCTTCGACACTCCGCTCCTTATCGGCAAGCGCGCCGACCTTCTTAAGAAACTCAACAAGATGCAGCCCGCAGGGGGTATGAAGTATACCGTGCCCGGCCTTTTCGAAGGGAAATACAGCGGATTGGTGCTCGAACCGTTCTACAATATCCATGATTCGAGATACAACATGTATTGGCTCTCGATGACCCCGGCACAATATGCAAGTTATAAGGTCAACGCACAGCGCGACGAAGAGATGCGCCTTGCCCTTGACCGCCGCACGGTGGATGCCGTCAACACGGGCGAACAACAGCCGGAGGCCGACCATTTCATGGAATCTCGCTCGTCGGCAAGCGGCAATTTTAACGGCGAACCCTGGCGCGACGCCTCCAACGGAGGTTTCTTCTCTTACAAGATGAAGACCGACGGAAGGAACGACCTTACCCTACGGGTGCGTTATTGGGGGAACGAGAGCGGAAGCAGGGCGTTTAATATCCTTGTCGATGACAATGTGCTTACTGCGGAAGATATCGCCGGGAAATGGAACAAAGACGGTTTCGTGGATGCCGAATACGCCATCCCTCCGCATTATGTGGAAGGAAAGGATTTCATCCGCGTGAAATTCGCCAGCGACAAAGGCCAGACAGCCGGCGGCATATATCACGTGCGCCTCATAAGGCCCGAAACAGCCGATTGATTCTTACACCCAGAAGAAAGATTCAAATCAGCCGGGGGCGTTGTGTCCCCGGCTTTTTATATTTCAGGGAATGAGTTCATAGACCACGCGCGATTCGCGGTACTGGCATATTTTGCCTTCCTTCAGAAGGCTCATGATTGCAAAGCAGAGTTGGGTTTCGGTAAGGCCGCAGATCCTAAGGAGTTCGTTATAAGTATATTTGCAGCCTGCACACATTCTTGAGAGTAAAGTGTTGCTGTTTTTCTTGATGAGGTCCATAGAAGTTGTTTTTGTTTTGTTTCAAAATCATAACCCGGAAACCTCTCCGATTGTTCATGCGGAAATGCGTGATTTTACGTTGCGTGAAGAGGATAAGGGTTTTTAAGGTTTGATAATTCTTTTTGCCATTCTCAAATCATTTGAATCCATTCCTGCCGATTCCAAAGCGACAGCCTCGTTTTTCCCGTTGATGAAGAGAGCCGGGGGTGTATGATATTTTGATGAACTTATAGCATTCTCTTTCCGCAGGAATGGCGTCTGTATGTTTGCGCAGTCGAGCATCGTATGGAAACATACCGAACTCGACGATATGAATCTGTCTTTATTCTTGGTTATGGCTGACGACTTTTCGGGAAACATTTCCCTGAATTCTTCCGATGTCCAAAGCAACATGGGGACGTGAAGCTGGTAATACGATGGAACCGCCGAAGCATGCAGAAACCGCTTGCTTCCGTCGTCGAAGATATCTTCTCCATGGTCGCTTGTATAAAGAAGGGTGCTGCAACAGTCTTGCGCGTCGGCCATCTTTATCATGGTGCCGATTAACCGTGAAGTTGCAACGATTGTGTTGTCGTAGGCGTTTATCAATTCTTTCCTCCAACGCGTGCTTGCGGATTTGAAATTATCAGGCAAGAATAATCCTTCATTTGTGGAATATCTCTCCCGGTAGTTGAAATGTGAACCGTATGTGTGGAAAACTATGAGTTGTTTCCCGTATCCCTTTGCCAATTCTTCCTCCATGAGCCTGATTAAGGAATTGTCTGACGTTTTCCTTTTATCGTTGTCGCGTATGAATACGCATGTGTCCGCTTCCTCTCCGAAGAAATCTATGTAAGAATGGTTTCTCTGCTGCGATGAAAAGAAGGCGGTCCGGTAGCCGGCCTCGCGGAACGCCGTAATGAGGCTTTTTATCCTGTAGATGGAATCGCCGTATTGTGTGGCGTCAATATGTGAAAGCATGAGGGGGACACTTTTATGCGTCGTGTTCGACTGGCTCAACACATTGGGGAAAGCCGTAAGGCCGTCAAGCCCGGACAACGCCGATGTGGTCGGCCTTGAATATCCCAAAAGCTCCCAATGGTCGGCACGTGAGGTTTCCCCGATGACAAGCAGATGCAGCTCCCTGAGGTCATCGCCGTTGGCACTTTCCGCTTTAAACGAGAAAGCGGACGAAGTTTGTTTGTAATTGGCAATATGGCCTTCCATTTCGAATGCTTTGAAAAGATTGGCGATTGCATTGACGGGGAAAACGTTGTCTGTGATATTGTCATTGCGGAAGCGCGCCACGATGGCGGCTATGGAGCCTGACAGGAGACATGCTGCGGATATTGTGCGTAAGCGGTCCAGACGTTTCGCCGGCAATTTCCATTTATGCACGATGGCGTGGATTCCCGTCAGAATAAGGGGGACATAAACCGCTATAACAAGCACCATGGCTTTCACCAGGCTATGGAGCAATTCGCTCACTTCGGATGTGTTGGTGGAAGGAAGGTTGAGCCACATATCGACGGATATCACCAATTCCCCGTTCAGATAAAACAATACGAGCTGGAAGGCCGACAGGAACATTGCCGGGAAGAGGGCGATGACAGCCCATCCGGGGTTGGCGATAAAAGATATTGCCATACAATAGACCCCCAATGGCAACAGCACATTCAGCGCCCGGATGCAAAAGGGGATGCCTGGCTGCATAGCCATCAGCAGGTTGGGTATGGTGACAGAGAGGATGAGAAAGATGACGAGAATAGTCTCCTTTTTCCCTTGTGAAGGTTGTAATATGTCGGTTTTAAAACGCTTCATCGATATTGAAAATAAAACTTGTCACTCCTTTGCCGATGCCGAAATCAAGTCTGACATTGGTGTGTTTCTTGAATTCCCAGCGATAGCCTATCCCTCCGTTTGGCAGGATGTGGTCAAACCTTATCCCTGACCATCGCGGAAAGACGGTGCCTGCGCCGCCCCATATCACAAAGCCGTTTCTGCGCCAGACATGTTGACGGAGTTCGAGGGTGATGTCCATTTCCCCTTTATCCCGGTAACGCCCTTCATAATATCCGCGCATCGTCGAGCTTCCTCCGAAGGTGGGCATCATTCCCCACGGCACGTCGCCGTAGCTGTAGCGGAGGTGGTAACGGCCGGCGATTATGCCCCCTTTCCATACCGGGTGATAGTGGTTTAACTGAAAATCGGTGTAGCAGAAACCGTCATCGTTTATTAACCCTGTGGGAAAGAACTTCTGTTCCATCCCGACAAGCCACCCTTTCTCCGGTGCCGTCAGGTTGTCTCTCGTATCCCATCTCAGATGTATCCCTATCCCGAAATCTTTTGTCGTGAGCGGCATGCCTCCCCATATCGACGCGTCTTTTACATTCCGGGCCTTGATCCAATCGAATGATACCGCGGGGCCTGCATACAACCCATGCGAGAGGCGATATAGAAAGTCGGTACGCAACTGCACCCGGAAATCGTCATATCTGTTTTCATTGTCATCGCTGACGGCATTCTCATATCCTATGCCCCAGTATTTTGTCGGGAAAGAATAGAAGTAAAGGTTATACTCTATTCTCCATCTGTCGGCGGGGAAAATATGGTTGCCGCGCAACCCGAGCATATAGAATCCCGATGTGGTTACGTCGCCATAGAGGGATATATGTGAAGGGATGGCAACGGTGTCGGACATGGATGCCCGATACTTGCCGGCTGCCACCAGCCCGAGGCCGAGTTTTGTGTCGGAAGAGTAATGCGGGCCTCCGATGATGCTGAAATCAAATCTCTTATATTCTTTCGGTTTGTTGGATTCGTCGAAATGGCGAATGATTCTTTTGATAAACCCTACCTTTTCCCTGACCGTATCGGAAGATGGCTTTACCTGAGCCGCCAATGGCAAAGGGCAGGTACACAGAAATAGCAACGCGTGGAACGGCATCGTTGCGGTTGACTTCCATATATTTTTAAACTTATACATGGCTTTTAGAACGTATAGGCCAATGAAAAACCGAGTTGCATGCCATTGTCCGACTGGAAAACAAACGAGGAGGAAAGATTGGAATCGGTTGTCACCTTTCGCAGTTTCCGGCATTCGTTGCCGGCAAAGAGCCCGATTACTTCATTTATCGGGTCAACGAGAAACACGACTATATTCCCGAGTATCGGGGAGCCGCCGAGCCGATAGCCGTTGGCGACGATTTTCCTTTTGATTTTATAGAAACCTTCGCCGATGAGGCTTCCGACAAGCGGCGTTATGAAAATATCCTGTATCGAAGGGCGTTCCATAAACGCCTCTATGCCGAATTCCCATCCTATCGTGGAAATGCATGCGCAATAAAGCAAAGATTGCCACGCATTGAAACCGCAGCTTCGTGCTCCCATGTAGTAGGCCGCGCCTGCATAAGGGTGGAGGATATAATTGAAATAGAATTTGTCGTGGTCCCATTCCGGACCCTCTTTTATTACATGGTTATGCCAACGTTTGAACAGGGGGACGTCGCGCAGCTCCGCCCGGTTCCACGACGTGGCGTCTTCGGGAAGACATTCGAGCACAGCCAAGGTGCCTACGAAAGCTCCGCCTAATACGGCAGTGTTCAGCCAAAGCCGCCTCCAGTTGGGCGAACGGTCCGTCACGGAGTAAGGCAGTTCGTAGATTGATTTCCTGCTGGATGCATCCGCGCCTGGGTTTGACACTGTCGGCCGGATTGCCGCCGGCATCGTAGGCGTGGCTGCATGGATGGGAATGGTCAGTTGTATCTCGGATGGAAGACTGTCATGGATAATGCTGTCGGATGGGGCTTCCTCATGGCAGACCGTATTAGCCGATGTCATTGGAAACCGGGTGGTTACAATCAGCATCAGCAATGAAACGAGACGATGCAACGGGAAATTGGATTCGGTGTAATTAAACATAGTCTGTCAATCTTGTTATTGTCGGCACAAAGTTCATAAACAAAAAATGAATCCGAAATATCTATTATTCACAAAGTGTGTCCTAATCGTCACATCCGTCCCCGCCGGCCGTCAGATGGCCGCCCTTTTTGATTGCATGCGATAGCGTCTTTTTTTGTTATAGTTCGTTGAAAGTTTAGACAACTTCATTATTTTTATTGATACGAGCGAGAATGTAAAAAAATGTTTGCCATTTTTATCATTTATTAAAACTTTTATAGTAATTTTGCATTTGTAATAGATAAAAGATAGCAATAATGGCTTTATGGAAATAAATTTCCACGATTATTGCTTTCGGGATTGTATTTTGTTTGGTTTCTTAATTTATAGGTTATGACTTATCTACAGGTAAAAAAGATGAATTTTGCATGGCTGCTCGTGTTTTTAGTCATGCTTGGCATTAGCATCGTGGGATGTATCGTGACTCCCCGGGAAGGAATCTTCGACATGGCGAACACCCACCTTTTCGCCAATGTGGCATGGATGATTACGGCCACTATTTTCGTGTTGATGATGACTCCGGGTCTGTCTTTCTTCTACGGCGGCATGGTGAGGGTAAAGAATGTGATTTCAACCATGCTCCAGAGTTTCATCGTGATGGGAGTGGTGAGTGTAATATGGGTGGTCTTCGGGTTCAGCCTTGCTTTCGGCAACGACATCTGGCATGTCATCGGCAACCCCGCCGATTTTTTTATGTTTGACAATGTCGGTGTCACCAATGTCACGGATCCCGAAAGCGAGATTTCGCAAATAGGGATTGTCACCACCACGATTCCACTTGCGCTTTTTGCTCTTTTCCAGATGAAGTTCGCCATCATTACGCCGTCACTTATTACCGGTTCGTTTGCAGAGAGGGTGCATTTCGCCGGTTATCTACTTTTTATGGTGCTTTGGACCGTGCTTGTATATTGTCCGCTCGCGCATTGCACCTGGCATCCGGAGGGGCTTTTCGGGCAGATGCACGTGCATGACTATGCCGGCGGAATAGTGGTGCATGCAGCGTCGGGTATCGCTGCCCTCGCCGGGGCGTTGTTTCTTGGCAAAAGGACTGAAAAAGAACATTCGAAACCCGCTAACGTGCCGTTTGTGCTTCTCGGAGCCGCCCTTCTGTGGCTCGGCTGGTTCGGCTTCAACGGCGGTTCGTCGCTTGCCGCCGACGGCATAGCCATCTCCGCCTTCCTCAATACCAACACGGCGGCAGCCACAGCCATGGTGGTATGGGTGGCTATGGACGGACTCCGCGGCCATAAGCCTTCGGCAATGGGCGCCGCCATCGGTGCGGTTGTAGGGCTCGTGGCAATCACCCCGTGCGCCGGTTGGGTGAGCGTGGGCCAAAGCGTATGCATAGCTTTCATAATCACCGTTTGCTGCAACATGGCTTGCAGCTGGAAAGGCTACGGACACATGCTCGACGACGCGCTCGACGTTTTCCCTACCCACGGACTCGGCGGAATCATCGGCACTGTGCTGACCGGGATTTTCGCATACGACTTTTTTGCCGCCGGCGACCCGGAGATGGTTTCACGCGGCACGTTCTTCTGGAACCACATACTTGTGCTCCTGATGGTGTTTGTCTATACATTCGCGGTGAGCTACGCCCTTTATTGGGTGACCGACAAGATTATCCCCATGAGGGTGTCGCGCAAGAACGAGGAAATCGGGCTCGACCGTTCGCAGCACGATGAGGTGTATGGCGGTGAGACCGGTATCGCCGAAGACTCCATGAGTCTGGAAGACTGGTACCGCAAGATGGAATAATCCGCCACCCCGGATAACGGAAAGAGGAGGGTGTGCCGTTTCGATTACGGCGCATCCTCCTTCGTCAATTATATATCAATTCTTGAGAAATGCGGTATGATGATTCCCATTGTCATCTGCGTCTCTTTAATATTGCAATTCTGTTTTCAAATTTCGGGAATGTGACCGTACCGTTTGTTACGGTTGCCGACTGACCGGAATAGAGTTCGGTGACGGTGGTCCCGTCGGGGAAGATTCTTTCCACGGGAACCGGAATGCCGTCGTCGGGCTTCACTTTTATGAGAATGGTGTCGGTGTCGTCGTAGCGCAGGCAAGTATGGGTGTCGATTGTTTTTTGTTTACCCGTTGCTATCACCGGGTTGTCCTTACGTATCCGCCCCAATTTGCGGAAATGGGCAAGAAGGCCGGGGTCAATATCGTTCCAATCCATATCCGAACGGAATGCCTGGTCGCTGTCAACGTTGAGGCGTGCGTCGCTGAGTTTGCGTCCGGTTTCATCTCCATAGAATATCTGAGCCACTCCGGGGGTGAACAGGAACGTGGTGGCGCAGTCGGTCATATTAGCCATGTCGGCGTCGCGATGGTAGGAATTATTGAGATAGCTGAAAGGGTGCCAGCCCGGATGGGCCTGCAGGGTGTCGGAATATGCCTGCCAGGTATATACTATGCCGTCGAGGTCGCCGTGTTTCGGGAAATAGAAATTCACCATGCTTGAAAAACCGGCGTCGGCATATTCCGGTTTGTAGTCGATGGAGGCATGGTCGAAGTCGCCTGTCATATAGAATTTGTCGGTCCAGTCGGTTCCTGCTTTTCCTTTGTTTTTCTCCCGCCATTTTTCGAGGGCTTCGTTGCATGCCCGGTTTAAATCCTTCCATCTGTCAAGACGCACGTTTTCTACTATATCGCATCGGAAGCCGTCGATGCCGAACTCTTCGACCCATGAGGCAATCCATGCAGTCACATACTGCATGGGCGACCATTTCCGGTCTTTACGATATTGTTTCGCCGTAGGGTTGACCCATGCATCGTTCTTGCTCCCCTCCCCTTTCCATTTCTTGTGGAGGAATTTCGGTATGGAAACAGCCTTGTCGTTCTCGTCTTTAAAGTCGGGCATGCCGTATAGTGTGGCCTGTAGAGTGTCGGATTCATCCCATCCTTCGTCGGGCATACGTATCCAGTCTCGGTTATACCACCCGTTCCATCCGAGTCGGTCGGCAAAAAAATCGTCGTAGCTCCAGTCACTCCGATGTAAGGCTGCTTCGGCTTCGGTCAGACCGGTTTCGGCAAATCCATACTGCACGGCGTCGAGGAGCGTAGGATAGCCCGGGTCGTTGAGGTTGGCGCCCAACATAACCCTGATGCCTTGAGAGTGCAGTGTATCTACGAGTTTGCGGAATTCCTCTACCGTACCGTAATTTTTGTCGATTTGAGTGTAATCAAGAGGATAATAGCCGTGATAACCGTAATGCGGGAAATCGTTGACCGCGCCCGACCCCGACATCCATCCGTGAATCTGTTCATAGACGTCGGTCATCCACACCACATCCACGCCAAGGTCCGTAAAATATCCCTCCTTAGCTTTCCGGAGCATCCCTTTGAAGTCGCCTCCGTGGAAAGTGGCGGCGTTGAGCCGTTCGCTGCCGTAATCTATGATTCTGCCGTAATTCACGTCGTTGCCGGAGTCGCCGTTGGCGAAACGGTCGGTTATTACGAAATAGACGGTGGCACCGTCCCAAGAGAAAGGACGGGCGGAATCTGCCGGGAACACGGGAACCGAACTTGCCACCAGCATTAGAGAGGTCAGAATTGCTTTCATGATGATAAATGTTTGCCGCAAAGTTAGCACTCCCCCACAACCCCCGCAATACTGAAAAATAACCACAGGATGTTCTTACCGCTACCTCAAAGTGGTTCGTATGTGGGTTCCGGTTACAACAGTTTCATAGCGGTGGCAGCGGTGATGGCTTCGATGCTGTTGCCGACGCTCAATTTGGCTATGATGTTCTGTCGGTGTCGGTTGACGGTATGGACGCTTATGCCGAGAATGTCGGCGATTTGTTTGCTTGGCTTGCCATCTTTTATTAAAAGCAGTATTTCCTTTTCTCTTTCCGACAGCAGACGGCTGCGTTTCGCATCAAACGACAATACCTTGATTTCACCTGACTTTGCGTTGACGATGCATGGCGAAATTCCGGATTCGGCATTTTGGTTGGATGACAGGTCGTAAAGGCATAGAATCAGCCATATTTTTCCTGCGGGCGACAGACGGATTACCTGTGTGCTGTTATCAATATACCTGTATTGGCCGTGGTTGTCTTTCATCCTTAGTCGGCATGTCGCCTTGTAAGACAGTTTGTCGTTCGGGTCCAAGCTATCTGCCAGCTTGAAGAATTCATATTCGAGGAAACGTTTGTCAACGAGGTCTTCCGGATGGATAAGATTATAAATCAAGTCTTCGTCGCTTGAGTCGAATTCCAGCACGTGCCGGCTGTCGGCAAATCCCATAAGACCCCCGAAAGCACCGGGATAGACATGGCAGCGGTCGCAGGAAGCATCGGTGACGACGGCACAGCCGTTCTTCACCATTACGACGCCTTCCGCCATTTTCTTCACCGTTTCCACATCGCCCGGCGGAAGGTTTTCCTCTCCGAGGCGTTGCGCGCTATAAATGCCGTCGAGTTCTTTACGCAGAATATCCATACCGATGCTCTTTATCGAAGTTCGTTTCTGAATTATCTTGTAAAGTTAATCATTCCTCCCGAAATCCGCACATAAAGATGATATGGATGGTTCTTTTCCGTTTCGCCCGGCAACCCGAGAACGTCGGATATGGTATTATATCGAGTTTTGAGAGATACTTGAATCATTATCTGTTTTGGCAGTTCTCCCGGAGGGCATGAACAAATTGGGTTGGTTTGGCCTTGTTTTGTTATAAAACGAAAGCAAAATGGTAAGAAAAACGATATACGGTAGATTTTTTCGTTGGGTGGAACGCCAGCCCGATGCCGTCGCTATCGTGGAGGACGGGCGTTCCGTGTCATATCGGGAGCTTGACGTTATGGCGAACGCTATAATGTCGAAATTCTATTCGAAGGGATATGCAGCTGTCGGTGTGGTGATGACCCACGGCATCGAGATGATAGCGGCGATGCTCGCCGTTCTGAAAAGCGGGGCGGCTTACATTCCCGGAGAGCTTTCCTTGCCTCGTAACCGCATAGACTATATGATGCGAAACGCCGGAGTGGAATTTGTAATCACCGACGACTACTGCCGCAACCTTCTGGAGACGCCATCTATGCCCGACAGGTCGGTTGCCGACGGAGCGGCTTATATACTATACACTTCCGGTACCTCGGGGCGTCCGAAAGGCGTGGTTGTAGAGAACCATAGCGTGGTGAACTATGCGGAGGCGTTTGAAAATGAATTCCATGTTGCGCCGGGCGATGTAATGCTACAGTATTCCGTCTGTTCGTTCGACATTTTCGTTGAGGAGGTCTTCATCACCCTTCTCAATGGGGCAACCTTGGCAATTCCGTCGAAAGAGGTTCATGAAGGCAAACTTTCCGATCTTATGGCTTTTTGCGAAAGGCATGGCGTAACCGAAATCAGCGGTTTCCCTTATCTTCTTGCCGACATGAACCGCTATCGTTGCTATCCTACGAAACTCCGGTTGCTTATAAGCGGCGGCGACGTAGCCCGTGCATCCTACATCAGTTGGCTAAAAGATAAGGATTTTGTAATCTATAACACCTACGGACCGAGTGAAACGACCGTATGCGCCACGTATTTCCGTATCGACGATGCAGAACCTCTTGAAGACGGCACATATCCCGTTGGTAAGGCGGTGAAAGGGGTTGAAGTGAGAATCCTCGATGACGGTCTGCAAGAAGTGGCGGACGGCGAGATTGGGGAAATATGTATTTTCGGGGAAGGCGTGTCGCGCGGTTATCTCGGCAATCCTCCCGAGCAAGTGAATTTCATAACGCTTGCCGACGGACGGCGAATGTATCGCAGCGGCGACCTCGGCTATCGTCTCCCCGACGGCGGCATTGCGTTCCTGCATCGCAAAGACAAGCAGGTGATGATTCTCGGCAAGCGAGTGGAGCCGGAAGAGGTGGAGAACGTGCTTAATGAATCGCCCTGCGTGGAGCGAGGTGTGGTCCGTGCGTTTACCGACGAACAGGGCCTTGCATATCTTACGGCTTATTTTGTGCCTTCGCATAAGAATTGCAGGATAAGCCGGATAAAGGAATTCTTATGCTCGCGTCTCGCCGATTTTATGGTGCCGGAATTTTTTGTGAAAATGGATGAGATTCCACTCACTGTGCGCGGAAAAGTGAATGACCGCCTGTTGCCGGTGGTAATGAAAGAAGGGAAGCCGGAATGAACGTGACGATAAGGGAGATAACCGCCATTCCCACTTTGATGCATTGGCGCAAAGAAGTGATAGAGAATGTATTCGGGGTTGTTCCCTCGAAGAGATTGCTGGTGGCGAACCGACAGTATTATTTGAAACATATCACCGATGGCTCGCACATTGCCATTGTTGCTGACGTTGACGGTGATGATGCCGGTTGTGGCGCAATTTGTCTATCTGAAGAATTGCCGTCGCCCGACAATCCGTCGGGCCGGTGTGCCTATTTGATGAATATTTATGTTCGCGACGGATTCCGCCTGCATGGCGTAGGCCATTCCATTGTGCGTTGGCTTGTGGAAAAGGCGCGTGAGTTAGGATGTGACAAGATTTATCTTGAAACAACCGACAGCGCACGCTCGTTATATAAGAGTGTCGGGTTTAAGGAATTGCCCGGAATTATGAAATATGCAGACGTTCAGAATAGCGAATCTTGACATAATCGCGGTGAAAGAATCCGCCGACCGTATATGCTACGTGTTGTATCCGTTCGACGGTCTTGAAGACTGGATAGCGGAGACGGCACGGAGGTATGGCTTGTCGATAGTCGTAGTGACGGGTATGGACTGGGACGACGACCTTACTCCGTGGCCTGCAAAAGGAGAACCGCCGGGATGTCCGGATTTTAAGGGAAAGGCATCCGCTTTCCTTGCCACGTTGGTGTCTGACGTTATCCCCAAGGTTGAGAAGTGTATCGGTATGGACAACGACGTAGAACGCACGTTGACGGGAGTTTCGCTTTCCGGTCTTTTCACGCTTTGGCAATGGATGGTAGGCGATACTTTCGGCAACATAATCAGCCTTTCCGGTTCGTTTTGGTATGACGGTTTTGCGGAATGGATAAAGTCGCGGAAGGTGCCGGAAAAGACAGGCAGGGCATATTTCCTTTTGGGCAACCAGGAAGCCAGGTCGAAGGTCAAGGCATTCCAACCTGTGCAAACCGACACGGAGGAGATTGTGGATTATCTGAAGAAGAATGGAATCGACTGTATTTTCGAATTGGTGCCCGGCAACCATTACCAATATGGCATACAACGCCTCGACCGTGCCTTCGCGTGGATGTTCCGACGGAGTATTCCGTTTATAATGACGACTGGAGGAAAAGGTCTATTATAATCAATCGTTTATTAATTGAAGTATCCGGTGTATGTTTGCTTTCAGGATATGATGGGCAGGCCCTACCATCTGGCCGTGGTCATGACCGTCTATTTCATAGATGCGTACGTCAGGGTGCCCAATAAGTTTTAACAGTCTCCATAGATATGCATTCTCCTCGTATCTTCCGAAAAGTTCAATTTCACGGTCACCCGTTATGATAATATATGGCGGCGCGTCCTTTCGTATATGATACATTGGGGCATACTCATCAACGACGGGCTGTAGTTCGGATATGCCTTTCGATTTTCGCAAAGCGAAATGTGTAATTGACTGACCGCTATATGGGATAAGGCCTTTGATAGAATCTGCATCTACTCCGTATTTTCCAAGCCATTTCTTTTCAAATCCAATCATACTGGTAAGGTATCCACCGGCAGAATGCCCTGCCACAAATATTTTTTCAGGGTCGCCGCCAAATTTGTCAATGTTTTTGAAAGTCCACGCTACCGCAGCGGCCGCGTCATCAATACAATCGATTATTTCTACATTAGGCAGCAAGCGGTAATTGGGTGCGACAACCACATATCCTGACTGTTTGAGTTCTTCCGGTATAAAGCGTTCACCCCCCGTGAGGCCTCCTCCATGAAACCATACGATTACAGGTAAGCCTGTGGTATCAACGGGGTGATAGATGTCAAGTCTGCATCGTTGGATGGAATATTCATTCTTGTCGGTGGAATAAACTATATCCTTTTCAACTTTATAATTTTCTGCCATTGCAAAATAATATGTAAGCAGCAGAATCGTAAATGCCATTGTCCTCATACTGTATTTTAAAATTTTAATTCCTTGATTATGTCTAATATGTTTTGTAAACGCGAGATGACAGTGTGTGGTAGAAATACTATCGCGTCCCCAATATTCTCAACGCTTCCTCGGGGCGGTTTGTGGTGATAAGGTCGATGTCTTTTTCAATGCACCAACGCATGTCATCGGAATCATCTACCGTCCATACATTCACTTTCATCCCCAGCGCATGGGCGCGATCAATCCAGTCGGGATTTTTACGGAATTCGTTGATGTGGTAGTCAATGCCGTTGGCTCCGGCAGCGAGAACCTGTTCCGGTGTGAGGTCGCCGGTAAGGTAATATATGTCAGTTCCTTCTGGAGCATATTTCACGAAATTGCCGAGGGCTTCCTTTGAGAATGTTATGAAGTCGGTCCGTTGTGCCAATCCCATTTCTTTTACCATTTCTACACATTCTTTTACAGCAGCCTCCTCATTTGCCTTGTCGGTGTGTTCCTTGAGTTCGAGAACCAGCCTAAGCCGAGGCATTCCGCATGCCGCTGAAAGCATGGCGCGGAGAGTGGGCATATTTTCACCGTTGTCAAGGACGACAGCATGCGCCACATTGGAGTCCGCCTCTTCGATGGCGACTCCTTTGAACACCCTGTCGTGATTGCAGAACAAGACACCGTCGCGGCTCCTCCACACGTCAAATTCTGATGCGTAGGCCCCTATAGAGTCTGCCTTTATTAAAGAACGGATGGAGTTTTGGGATGCACCTTGTGTCTGCCAGTAGCCGCGATGGGCGACAATGTCCGTGTTTCCATAAGCATAGAAGAGAGCCATGCAACAGAGTGACAGCGTCAGTATCGGTTTTATCTTCATATCATATATTTTTTGAGAATGATGAATCATTGTGAAGGAGATGTCGAGATGTAGTCGGACGGCGACATTCCGAATGACTTACGGAACACCTTGGAAAAATAGTTGGGATCAGAGAACCCTGTCCTGTATGCCGTTTCACTCACATTATATCCTTTCTTAAGGAGTTCGCAGGCCTTGTCCATGCGTCGTTGCTTGATGTAATCAGACATTGCTGAATTGAAGAACGTCTTCATTTTGATATGAAGCAACGATCGTGAGATACACAACTCTTTCGTAATATAGGCAATCGAAAAATCGGAATTATCCATATTGTCGTCAATCAGCTGGTTGATACGTGTAATAAACTCGTTGTCAAACTTGTTGAGTAGCGGCAGTTCCTCGATAGGTTCATCGTCACTCGAATTCTCAATTTTTGAGTTGATATATGCGCGGCGCGCCCGCAATATATTCTTCACTCTGAGAGCCAATAATTGAGGATCGAACGGTTTGGCGACGTATGCCTCCGCACCGCTTTTAAAGCCTGCCATGGTTGACTCCTCGTCGCTTTTCGCAGTAAGTAGAATTACCGGAATATGAGATGTGGCAAGGTTATTTTTCAATCTGTCACACAATTCAATACCATCCATTTCAGGCATCATTACATCGGAAACGACAATATCGACGGGATATTCGTCGGTAATTTTCAAAGCCTCTACACCGTTGGTCGCTGTACGTACATTATAGTCTTTCAAAAACTCATCTGTAAGGAATCGAAGCAACTGAATATTGTCCTCGACAAGAAGAATCGAAACCTTTTTGTCGTTCGTTTCGGCTACGTTTTCATGAGAGTCATGAGCATATACAGCCAATGTATTGGAAATGAATGTAGGCTGATATGAAATTGTCTGTGTATCCGAGGCTGAAATGCAGCATGTTTTGTCGAATGCAGACGGGGTGACATTCAATTTCACTAAAAAAGAACTTCCCTCTCCTACTTTACTCGTCACAGATATGCTGCCTTTGTGGATTTCAACAAGTTTCTTGACAGTCGCCAATCCTATACCCCAGCCGGAATGGCTTGTATTATAACCGCGGCGTGTCTGATAATATTTTTTGAAGATATTGTCGAGTTCTTCCGGCATTATGCCGATACCGTTGTCTTTAACTTCAAGCTGTAGGTAAATGGAATTGTCGTTGCCTTCGACAATCGATGCCCTGACATCGATGTTGCCATTCTCTCCCGTGTATTTTATTGCATTGGATAAAAGATTGCTTATGATGCGTTCAAGATAGGTGGGCGAAAACCAAACGTCTTCGCCGTTGTCCTGGGTCATCACGTTTATTGATATATTCTTTTCAGATGCGGGACCACGAAAATATCCGGTCATTGTTTCAATGAGGATAAGCGGATTACCCTTCTGTAAGAACAGCTGGAAATTACCCGATTCGACCCTGTTGAACGTGACAAGCTCGTTAATCAGGTCAACCATCTTGGAAGTGTTGGCGATAGCCGTCGATAATCTTTCACGCGACTCATCCGACAGCGGTTCGTTTGATGAAAGTTGTTTAAGTGGGGCAAGAATCAGGCTAAGCGGGGTTTTGAGCTCATGGGATATATTGGTAAAGAATTCCATTTTCTCCCGGTTGAGTTCATCCTTTTTGGCACGTTCGATCTGATTGAGTTTTTTCTGCTGCTTGTCTTTCATTCTCCACAGAAACAGTCGATATATGGCATAACCGATTGAAATGCCAACGAGCAGATATATCAGCCACGCCACTGACGATTTGTAGAAAGGCGGATTAATTTTTAAATCGAGTTTTCTAATCGGTGCCTTATCCCAATCATCTCCTGACGCTAATGCCCTGATTTTAAAGGTATAACTGCCATAGGGAAGTTCCATTGCGGTAAACCTGCGCTGTGTTCCCACGTCACGCCATTCCTTATCGAGTCCTTCTATCATAATCTGGTATCTGACATTTTTTGCACCGACAGGGTCGATAATGCCATAGTCAATACTGAAAACCCTTGAAGACTTATAATCCAGTTCCAGCATTGAAGTGGCATCAATCGCAGATTTAAGAGGTGAGTCAGGTGTCCGTGGTGTTACGATGTCATTGTTAAGGAGCAAACGCCATAGATGTACGGAAGTCGATATTTCCGTGCGTTTAGTTATGTCAGGACTGAAAGCCACGAGCCCATTGACGGTGCCGCAATATATCCTGTTGTCGGATGCCTGAATTATTGAAGAAAAATTAAATTGATTCTCGGGAAGTCCGTCGGTAGTGCTGAACCGGATGTATGACAAATCGTTAGGGTTGACTTTGTATAATCCATTGGATGTGGTTATCCATATATTGTCGTTGGAATCTTGTCTGACAGCACAAATCGTTCCCCACCTTTCAGCTGCATCCGAGAATTCGATGAAGCCAAGACTTGTGCCGTCGATTATTTGTACGCCGCCATTATTCGTCCCGATGAAGACACGTCCTTTATTATCTTCAAAAATGGATGTGATATAATTGTCTCTAAGTCCCTTCGCCCCTAATGAAGTATCTTTGCTCCATCCTCTTATTTCACCCGTGTTTCCGGCTATTCTGAATAATCCGAAATTTACGGTCCCCGTCCAAAGGTTGTCGTTCTTATCGACATACAGGCAATATGCGAAGTCTGTATCGAGGGTAGGATGATTGACCTGTGAAAAATTATCTGTCGCGGGATCATAATGCAGAAGTCCAAAGGTCGTTGCAATCCATAGACGACGTTGTCCCTTATTTTGCCGTGTAATTGCAAACACAGCGTTGCTTCTAAGTCCGCTGTTAAATGCAGTATAGTGCTTGTAGCTATGCGTATGGAGGTTGTATCTGAACAGTCCGTTTCGGAAAGTCCCTATCCACATATCGCCTGCCTCCTTATCATAGAAGAGCGCATGGACATTGGTTCCCAGGTCGGGTATAGAATTGAATTTTTCAATTCTATTATGCGCAACGTCGAATATGTTTATGCCGCCGTCTTCTGTCGCGAGCCAGAGGATACCCTCCTCGGGTTCCGCAATACCTCTTATTGCCTTCCCGCTGAAAGTCATATTGTCGTATCCCGGCGGGGTCCAATGGAATTCTATAGCGTTGCGCAACATCAGATTAATGCCGCCAAAATATGTTCCCACCCATATATTGTCTTGCCCATCCGGAACTATACAATAAATGGCATTGTCCGATAAGGTACGCGAATTGCCAAACCGCTGGGTTACCTTATGGATTTCGCCTGTAGCACGGTTTATTGTAGTGATTCCTTTCTCTGTGCCCAACCATATATTCCCTTTTGAATCTTCGGCTATCGCTCTCACGGTGCCGTCAGTAAGCAAAGCCGGTTCATATATGCGTTTTTTGCCGGTCTTGAGATTAAGGCACATGACACCTTTGCCGTCACGACCAATCCACAAGAGTCCCGTCTTGTCGAAATAGAGAGGTGAAATGGCATCAAATCCGGTTAAGAAATCGGAGTAAACAGATGAATCGAGAATGGTCTCGGAAATCATGTCGGATGTGAAATAAGATATGGCATTGTTAGTAGCCACAAACACACGGTTGTCAGGCGAAACGACCAATCCAACGACATAAGTGTCCGCCTGTCGCGGCATTTGTCGGAAATCATCTTCTGCTCCGGCTTTTTTATATATTCTTATGCCTGTACAGATAATGTCTCCGTCAAGCATTTCAGCTATGTGGGAGATTGATTCGCCGTTTACATCATATCTTACGAAGTCGTCCGTTTCACGCCTATAACGGCAAATCGATTTGTCTGTTCCAATCCAGACATTGTTTTGCGAATCAACGAAAATTTTTTTGATAAAGTTATGTGGGATGGATGTGGAGTCGCCGGTATTATGATAGTACGACACAAATGAGTATCCATCATATTTTGCCAGACCGTTTCTTGTCCCGACCCATAGCAGACCGTCATGGTCAAAGGCCATTGATTCCACTTGCTGATGAGGAAGGCCGGTATCACTTTTTAGATGAGTGAAGAAGTAATTTTCCCGGGCGGAGACGGTCATCGGCAAAAAACAGATTACAGACACCAAAAAAACAATTATATATTTGCGGATATTCATATAGAACTGTTATAGGTCGATTTATTACTGATTTTATTTAATCAATAGTTTGGAAAGGGTACGGTTCTGATCAATATCGGTCACATCTATTAAATATACGCCATTTAACCCCGACATATCTAAATGGTATTCAGTTCCTGAACACTTATCAGACCGTATGAGCGTACCGGACATAGAATAGAGCGCGACATTGGTAATGTCGCGTGATGAAATCACGCAGACATTACCGTTGGCTACTGTTATCATGGCTTTTTCACTCTCACAGCGGTCTGTGGCCACATTATTTATGCCGGTGAAACCGTAAGGATTCAGTCTGAATTCCGGCCAGGTCCATGACTGACGGAGAATGGCGTCGGGAATGGTCTCGTTGACAATTTCCGAGTCGCGTCTGTCCCTGATTTCTATAAAACATCTCATGCCCCGGTCGATGGGAGCGGCATTGCAGCCAAGAACCGACCAAGGAATCGCAACCTCCATATCGTAATAAGACGACTTGACGTTGGCGACAAAGCTGATGCCCTCAGGCGTTTCAATCTTATCCCATTTACCGGCATTGCCTTCATAAAAGACTATAGTACCGTTGGCATCGAGAAACATCCGGAACATCCCCTTCTGTGGATATGTATCGCAACAATCCTCAATGTCAAGCCCTAATGTTATGCCATCGTTGTCAACTTTGTCAGTGAACACATTTTTATCCACGACGCGGGCATAGAAATAGAGATTGTCTTTGTCATAAAGAAAATCCATTGTGGAACGTTTACGGGTGGTCGTACCCATAAATATCTGTTGGGCGTTCTTCGCCGTCCATGTTTCGCCGGAGAAGGTGCCATTGATTGCCGGCGTACCGTGATTTGCGGTAAAACCTTTCATCGGATAGCCCTTCATGATGTTGACGGCATTTCCCTTGCCGACTTCTCCTATGGAAGCCATGGCATACACATTTCCGTCGTTATCGACATTTATTGAATTCCAGAGGGCATGTTTGTCCAAGGACAGACCAAAGGGTTGCGTTACGCATGAAAAATCGCGTGCATCGGAATTCCCGACGGCGACAAACATGTCGAACTGGTCCTCACCGACGCCCGGTCGGTTGCCATGATTCCCCTGCCACGAGGCAACGGTTTCTCCGGTCTTGAGTTTCCGTATATACGGGGCTGCCGATATGGCATTCTTATCCGACTCGTTTGCAAAAATCAGATGGCGGTCGGGGCTGTCGGCGCCAACCCATTTTCCCCAATTATCATCCAAAGACGTTCGTACAGTGGTGGCCCTGAAGCTGCTGCGGTTGGGGTGGCCGTTGTCTTCGATAATCACAACAATCTCTCCATTGTCGGTGATAATGGCAGAAGGCATTCCATCACGACTCCCTGCCCGGTAACATATCCTGACAGGCTCAGACCATGTCAGTCCCTTGTCGAATGAGCGGCACATCGATATTTCCTGCTCGTTGGAGTGGGTGAAATTGTTTTCGTTGGCGAAATAAAGCTGTAATTCGCCGTCAGGCAATTCAAGGAATGACGGTTCCCAACATCCGTCTTCAAAGGTAGGCTGAGCGTCATATACAAAAAACGGGCCTTGCCATGTCTTGCCGCCATCGGTTGAACGCATTGTCCTTATACCGAAACGGCGGTCATCCGAGTATGGCCGCGATGGGCGTGGGTTAAAACCTACGATTATTGTGCCGTCTGAAAGTTGTATGATGTCTGGCACTGCATAGGGTATGTTGGCGGCGCTTCTGACAACCATTTCAGGGGCAGACCAGGTCAAGCCGCTGTTTTCGCTGTAGCAACATGAAATTCCACCTCCGGCTTCCGCCACAGCCATAAGACGGCCGTCCTGCAGCGGTATCATACGGGCGTAATTGCCCGACGGGAAAATCTGCTGCTGCGAATTGATGTCCCAATATATTCTCGGGAGATTATATGGTTCATGCCTTGACGCCGGCGACGAGAATGCAAGCACCGACAGTGTAACCGATGCCAACATTGTGAATACTCGAGTCATAACTGTTTGGTTTGGTATTACAAAATTACTAAAAATGAGGATATGATTCTCTGTCGGGGAATCATATCCTCATCAAATATTTATTTATTTACTTGTTATTGTCACTACGCATGTCGATTCAACCGACACTTCAGGGTTTTCGGTCGATGTCACAACAAAGCGATAAGTTACGGGCGACGTAAAATCTACTGTGCTTCCTGTAGTTTGTTCTGCATCTCCTATATACACCTTTTCATTATCGGCGTACAGAGTGAAATCAGGCGCAAGCTTGGTCAGGTCTGTGCCTGTCGGAAGCTGTATGTCGATTTCATTACGGGTATAGTCAAACTCGGTGCGTGTGATTGCGCCTGTGACCCCGGCTACTTTGAACGATTTGAATTCCCCGTAATTTAGAGTATAGAGATTATAATCGCGCGAAGTGCCCTCATCCGACACGAGCTTTACGGCATGGTTCTGTGCCAGATTATATTTGCTGTTGGCATTATAATCTGCACCGTCAATATACACCTTGGTGGCTGGAGAAGAGATGTAGAACTTTAATTTTTGGCTTAGAGATACCGACGGGGTTGCCGTCTTGAATTTGATTTTACGTGGCATTGCAATGAGCCAATCTTGCGGATTGAGTCGCTCGGCAAAAATTTCATCATAGAGTGGAGTCGTGGAGATTCTCTCGATTTCAGTGCAATCGTCGATGACTTTGATATATACGGAGCATGTGTCTGACAGGATTGATTTTCCTTCATCCGCATGGTTGGTTGCCACACATACGACCTTGTATGTACCGGGGGTAGAATATGAGTATGTGAGCAGATTCTTGTTTACGACAAGTCCTGTATTGCTCTCCTCGCGAAGTTCGTAATCATGGCCCGGGTCGCCGGGATATACCACCACATTGTCGGCGTTGCCCACAAAATGGACGGCCATCGACTCGTTGACTTCAAGAAGATTCTTTTCGATGCTGACAGCCGCAGTGGGCTGCGTGGCCTTATCATCGTCACATGCGGTCAACATAGTTGCCAACCCTGCAAAGATCAGGCAGACGGTTGTTTTGAATTTCATGGGGTTATAAAATTTGAGTTTTTTGACAACTGATTAATAACCGGGATTTTGAGTCACTACACCATTGGAGAGGTCGATTTCGGTCTGAGGAATGGGGAATATCTCGTTGACACCTTCTCGGAAATATAGTCCTCGCTTGTTGGAATGAAGATTCGCAAAAGCAGTGAGGGCCGATTTTGCACGCCCTTGTCGTACAAGGTCAAAGAAACGGTCCCATTCAAACGCAAACTCAATTTCACGTTCCTTCCAGATTTGGTCGCGCAGATAGCCGTAAACTCCGCCAATATAAAGAGTGGTGGAATTATTGATCCGGTTGACTACCGACTTGTTGCTGTTGAGCTGTTCAAGAGCCTCTGCCCCTTTGCCGATTTCGTTAAGGGCCTCGGCATACATCAGGACTACATCCGCATATCTCAGAAGGCGGCGGTTTTTGCCATTGTCGTCCGTGTAGATAGGACGGTCCTTGATGGGGGTGTACCATTTTAACGAAAGGATACGCCCCGAACCGATTTCCGTGTTTTCCATATCGGGAGTGAACTGATGGTGCCCGATGGTAAAATTGCTACGTATGTCTGAGCCGAATATGTTGTTTATGATCTGTGCGTCGGCAAAGATATCTGAATCCAAAGAGAAAAAGCGGGAGTATATGTTTGACCCTTCGTTTGTGTCGGCTGAAGTGCCGTCGCCCGACTCTTTGAAAACAATTTCAAAAATTGACCCCTGACAAAATTCGCCGTCAAGATAGAACTGCTGGTCGTAGGTAATCGGAGCGTTGTATGCACTCAGATAGTTGAGGGAGTACGCATTCTGCAACACGGGACACTCGGTTTCAGGGGTCTCGTAGGGGTCGGTCCCGACATTAAGCTCCCGAGGCTTGAACCAAAGACGCTTGCGGACTGACTCCCAGTCGGTATCGGCATATCGTTCGGGGAAACAGAGCATATCCTTCATCTTCATTGACCTCCCTTTTACGAAGTATTCTCCGATTTCTGCGAGTTGCTGCCATTTTTCGGAACCGTCGCCCGGTTTTGCCTGATACATCAACACCTTCATAAGGAGTGCCGCCGCCGCGCCTGCCGATGCTTTGCCTGACTGGGTCGAGGTATAGCGGTTAGGAAGCATAACGATTGCTTCACGCAGATCCTTCTCTATGTAAGCGTATGTATCGGCGAGGGAACTGCGTGGCACTACGAGTTTGCTTACCTCTTCAATCTCCGGCCGGATAGGGACTCCCCCGAAAGTCTTGACAAGATTGAAATAGTATAATGCTCTAAGGAATTTTGCCTGACCGAGAATCTCTCTGATTTCGCGGAAAGCCGCATAGTCGTTGGTCGAAAGGCGGCAACGGTCGATGTTTGCAATCACCTGATTGGCGCGATGGATGCCCTTGTAGTTGATTTCCCAACGTTCCTTGATCCATCTGTTGGATGTGGTGAAACGGAAGTGGACGAGCTGTCCCTGATCGGAGGCAAGGCCTTCGTCAGTCCCGATCACGTTGTCGGCTGTAGCTTCACCGAAACGCCAGTCTGCGCTCTGGAAAGCGTCGGTCTGAAGGACATCGTAGGCGGCGTTAAGGGCTGATTGGAGTTTATACTTCGTATCGTAGAAGTTTTCGTCGGTGTTATTGCCTGCCACCTCTTGGTCAAGGAAGTCATTGCAACCGGTCAGGGTGAGCATGGCTCCGGAGAGTGCCATAAGCGAAATCATTCCCCACACCGTGGACGCTGTTGTTTTGATTAAATTCATAGCTTTGGATTTTAAAAACCGAATTTAAGACCGAATGTGAATGAACGGGCTTGAGGATATGTGCCATGATCCACACCCATGGAAAGATTATTGCCTTCTGTTCCGTTAACTTTACCGATTTCAGGGTCGAAACCGTCGTATTTTGTAAATGTCAGCAGGTTGTAGGCGGTAGCAGAAAGTGTCAGGTCGCTAAGTCCCAGTTTTGAAATTATTTTGGCAGGGAATGTATAGGCGAAACGTAACTCTTTGAGACGGAGATAGCTGCCATCCTTTACGAAGAAGTTGCTTGAACGGAAATTACGGGCGGCATCGTTGGGATCAAGGTCGGGGACTTCAGCTGATGTGTTCAGCGGGAAGAAAGCACGGTTTTCAGCAATCTGGCCTGACCAGTGTTTGCTGCGGATGTCGGCATATACGTTACCCTCGGCTGCATTATAGAGGTAATAGTCCATCACATTGTAGATCTTGTTGCCGGTCTGTCCCTGGAAGAATATGTTAAGAGAAAAACCTTCGTAACGCAATCCTATAGGCAGACCGAATACGAAATCGGGAAGCGGCGACCCGAGATATGTGCGGTCTTCAGCCGTGATCTGACCATCGCCATTGAGGTCTTTGAAGCGGAAATCGCCAACCCGTGTGGTCTGCTCCGAGTCCATTTTACCGGGTTCGTATTGGGCGCTTGCACGTACTTGTTCGGGAGTTTGGAAGATACCATCGGTGACATAGCCATAGAAGCTGCCGATAGGACGTCCGACGGCCGTCTTCGTGACATATTCCTGAATGGACCCTTCTCCGAGGTATGAACCCCATATTGGTTCGTTGCCGGTGCCGAGTGAAGTAACTTTGTTTTTTATCCAGGAAAGGTTTGCACCGATGTCAAAAGAGAACTTGCCAAAGTTCTTACGATAAGTAAAGGAGCCTTCAAGACCGTAGTTCCTGACAGAACCTGCATTAGTCATCGGGGCTGTTTCGAGAGCGGCGGATGGCACGGTAGGTACAGCAATAAGCATGTCAGTGGTGTGCTTGTTGAAGTATTCGATTCCGAACAATATTGTATTGTTGAGGAAAGCCATGTCAAGCCCCACGTTGTAGGTTTCGGTCTTTTCCCATTTGATATCGTTGTTGCCGATTGTCAGTGCCGAATAACCGGGTTGCAACACATGGGAGCCTTGTCCAAAAGGATAGTTGAGCTGACCTGTAAGATAAGTGTAACGGGCAAGTTCGTCTATACGGTTATTGCCGAGTTTACCCCAGCCCAAGCGCAGTTTGCCGAGAGTCATCCAGGTCTGGTCCTGAAGGAAGGGTTCGGATGAAAATTTCCAGCCGACTGATACCGAAGGGAAACATCCCCATCGGTTGTCTTTGTTGAATTTTGACGAGCCGTCAACACGCATATTTGCCTGAAACAAGTAACGGTCAAGAATGTTATAGTTGACACGACCGATGAACCCGACGGCAGTCCAGTTCCGGTCAAGCCCATAGGTCTTGTCGCCCGTATAGCCGCTTGACAGATACCATTGGTCAGGATTGTTCGAGGGGGTGCCTCGCTTGGTCGATTCCTGAAAATCATACTTGTATCCTTCGGCGGTCTGCCCTGCGAGCGCCGTTACCGAATGAATGCTGTTACTCCAGTTGAATGTGAGAAGGTTGTTTATCTCCCATTTATACACATGTGCCTTTTTCTCATATATGGAAGAGAGGTCTGTGATGGCAAAGTCTTCTTCAAGCTTTCCGACTTCTGTGAATTGGCGGGTGGTCTCCGGTGTCGAGTAATATGAACCTTTCAGCTGATAGTTGAAATATTTCAGAAAGTTGGCGGATAATGTGGCGTTCATGTCGAAACGGTCCCTCTTGACTGAACGGTGGTATCTTGCAATCTGTGCGAGTGGATGATCCTCGGTCCAGTAGCCTTTCGTATTGTAGGTCATGACCATTGGGTTCTGGTTGAGCGCTCTCTTCAAAACAGACCCGGACCCTTCGGGAATAAGGTCCCTGTCGTCGTTTGAATACGATAGATTTGCATTCAGGTCAAGCCATGATGTAATTTTCTGCTGTAGATTCATGCGAACGTTGAACCTTTGATAATTGGAAGAACGGACAATACCTTTCTCATTGAAATATCCGCCGCTGACATGGTATTTGGTGTTGTCATTACCGCCGGTCACCGCAATATTATACTGTTGCTTGATGCCTGTGCGCGTAATTTCATCCCACCAGTTTGCCGGAGAGTTAGAGCGGATTGTATCGACAAGAAATGCTTTGTGGGCATCATACTCATAACTGCCATCGGGAGTCTTTGTCTGATACAATTTGCCGTCGGCTGAATAAATCGACTGTCCGTTGATGTAGTCAAGCATCAAAGCATAGTTCTCCGTATCCATTACTTCTATCTTTTTCCAGGGATTTGAGAAGCCTACATAAGAGTCAAATGTGACAGAGACTTTGCCTTGTTTGCCGGATCGGGTGGTTATGCTGACGACGCCATTGGCAGCGCGTGCCCCATAGACGGCTGATGAAGCGGCATCCTTGAAAATCTCGATATTTTCAATATCGTTGGGACTCAGATGAGTGATGTCGTCAACGATGAAACCATCGACGACATAAAGCGGGTCGGCATCATTGACAGTGCCTGTGCCACGGATTTTAATAGTGGAGGCTCCACCGGGCGCACCGCTGTTCTGGATGATGTTTACGCCCGAAGCCTTCCCCTGAAGCGACTGTAGAACTGAAGATGTGGGGGTGTCGTTTATATCCTTTCCGCTGATTGACGATATGGAGCCGGTGATGTCGCTTTTACGCTGGACACCGTAGCCCACCACGACAACTTCATCAAGAACCTGGGAATTTGTTGTCAGATTCACATCGATGGTGGTGCGTCCGTTGATTTTTTCCTCTTTGGTGTCATATCCGACATACGAGAACAAAAGGACACCGTCTGCAGGAGCTTTTATGGCATAATGTCCGTCTAAATCAGTGGTCACTCCGACTGTCGAACCCTTTACCATGACTGTAGCCGCTATTACGGGCTCGCCCTCTTGCGGGTCAAAAACAGTGCCTGTTACGGTGATTTCTTGTGCGGCGGCACTGAAGCTTATAATGGCTAATAGGACAAGAACTATATGCCGTTTTATTTCTTTTAACATATTTCATGAGTAAGGTTAGATAACGTAATGATGTAGAATACGATTGGCCGAGATGTCCGGGGTTGAAGACTCGGAGGCAGCAGATCG
>CABRKI010000016.1 GCA_902471455.1 uncultured Porphyromonadaceae bacterium
AAATTACTAAAAATATGCGAGATAGGCAATACCATAAAAGTTAAATAATATTAATGATATAATATCATTGATACTATACACTAGGTTGCCTTCGGGCTACGCCCTCAGTCAACTCCGCCCAGGGATAGGACCCGGTCAGTCAACCTTATCCAGAGATAGAGTAAACCAATATCAGTAAACATACCAAACCGAGTCAACCATTTTCAGGAACGGACAGTCGCCATATCTGACCTGTGAAATGGAGTTCCGGATATGTCATATCTCGATATTTTTTTGTAAATTTGCGGTGAGTCAGAGTGCTTTGCACCGCGCATCGGCTTTGCCGACATACGCACTCTGCTCACTCACGAATGTTAATATTTGTGATGCAAAATTAGGTGATAATCAGAACTAAAGCAATAACTTACCGAAAGGTTTGTCCCTTACCGAAAAGTTTGTTTTACTCGTTATCAGCCTGTTTTGCATGACCGGATATGGCAAAAAAATTAGACTACGAATATTGCAAGGCTGCCCCGATGCTTGAATGGCTGGGCAATAAGTGGGCATTAGTCGTTCTCGTGAAGATTTCCGAGAACGAGCCGGTGCGCTTCAACGAACTGTACCGCAACATCCCGTCGGTGTCCGAAAAGGTGCTGTCGCATGTGCTGCGCCAACTGACCGCCGACGGCATAATCCGCCGTGAACTGTTCCCTGACGTGCCGCCTCGCACAGAATATTCCGTCACTGACTTCGGCAGAACACTTTTGCCTCACGTCGAAGCCCTCATCAACTGGGGGCGCGACAACTTCGACGCCATAATGTCAAACCGTAAAAAGCATAACAATGAGTAACGAAATCCTTTATATCCTCTTGCCGGACTATGCCGCACATGAGGTGGTATATCTTTCGCAGGCGATAGCATCCGATGAATATGCGTTGAAAGAGAAACCGAAGTACGTCAACAAGGTTGTCGCCCTGACCATGGAGCCTGTCAAATCTATTGGCGGCTTCCGGACATTGCCCGATTATTCATTTGACACTATGCCTGAAGATTATGCGGCGTTGGTGCTTATCGGAGGTTTCGGCTGGCTCACACCGGTTGCGGAACAGGTAGTGCCGATAGTCAGAAAAGCTATTGAGGGAGGTAAGATTGTAGGTGCTATATGCAACGGCGCTTCGTTTATGGCAAAGGGTGGATTCCTCAATGCCGTCAGGCACACGGGCAACGGACTGGAGCAATTGAAATTGTGGGGCGGTGAAAATTATACAAATCCTGACGGATATGTCCACGCACAGGCAGTCAGCGACATTAACATCGTGACTGCAAACGGTTCGGCCACGCTTGAATTTGCGAAAGGGCTTCTTCTGTTGCTTGAGAACGACACTCCCGAACGAATCGAAATGTACTATCAGTTTAACAAGCAGGGATTTTGCAACCTATTCCCTGAAAGTTAAGGCCATTTAAGAATTTTAATAAGCAGGGTCTCAGAGCTATTATATAAACGGTCCGGCTAAGATTGGCATTTATGCCCAGTCGGAGCGTGAAGTGTATCTGATAGACAGCGTAACGATAGATATTAAAAGCGTCCACAGATATGCAACTGCAAATCGTATGATGAAAATTTGTGCGGAGTCAAGTCAATCGGTAATCAAAACCTTTCTGATGGGACTGCAACAAACTTTGTAAGGAGACTGTAAGTTTGTTTCGGTTCGGGCTTTATATATGCCAGATAAACAAAACCTATATATACGACGGAGCAAAGTTTTGCGCAGCTTTCGTAAAGATTTTTGAAACCCCGGATCATTTCAATGGTATATCAAACAAAAGGGCATATATATATCGCGAAGCCTCGAAGACGGGTCTTTACCTCAGTGATGTATCTTAACTATAAGAAAACCGTTGAGAGGGATGGAAGAAGCCTGAGCGAATATGATTAAAACTTTTGGAGAAGGCAATGTGTTGTATTAGCATGGCTTGAAATATATCAGATATGATTTCCGTAAAAAAAATTGCCGTCCTGGCGCTTTTATCAATCTGCTTTATGACTATGAAAGCAAAACAATCTTATATTTTCTTCGCTCCGGGAGTAGAGTAGGTCGAGGCAGTGGCGACAATCGACGCATTGCGCAGAGCCGACATTCCGGTAGTGGCAATCGCTGTCGATACCTCTCTTCTAATCAAGGGCGCAACGGGGCTTGGTCTTGGAGGTGTATGGTGTGGCATCTATCATTACTACCCGAATATCGGAACAACCGCGACGGATGCACCGTAGCCAAAACGGAGTTTGTAAGAAATATAGTCTGACCTGCGAAAAACATAGATGAAGATTTATAAACCCAGTGAGGAACTACGCCCCTATGTTAGATATTATTGGATACTGGAAAGCCCAGAGCCTTTCAGCGTCCTTACATTCCCCATCGGTTGCCCGCAGATGATTTTTCATCGTGGTACTCCGCTATTTATACCGGAACTATCAACTTCGCAGAATGTATTCACTATCAGCGGTCAGGTCAACTTCCCGGCCCATATAGCTTCGGATGGCAATACTGAAATGGTTGTCGTTGTATTCCATCCTCATACAATCGGAATGTTTATAGATGCTCCTCCATCGGCCTTCTATAATCAGGAAATTTCCGGATACGATATTGAAAACAGACAACTGAGCCAACTTGCTGACAAAATTTTTGACTGTCCCAATTCCGAATCGGCAATATCATTGATTGAGCAATGGCTGACCGTACGAATCAAGCCATCGTTGAACATACAAAGAGTCGGCGCTACTCTTACTACAATGCTCTTCAATCCGTCAACACGGGTCGGCAGGCTCGCTGAAATCGCCTGCCTGGGGAAGAAACAGTTCGGGAGGCTATTCCGCGAATGTGTCGGCATGAACCCGAAAGAATATGGACGCATAGTGAAGTTTCAGCGTGCTTTAAGGATGATGCAGTTCGGATCACGCGATTATGCTGACATTGCTTATGCCAACGGCTACTCCGACCAGTCGCATTTCATCCGCGACTTCCGTCAATTCAGCAGCCTGACGCCAAAACAACTTGTCGAATACCAGTCGCCATATTCCGACCTATTTACCCATCCGCAATTATCTGAGTATTGATGTAGAAACACTCTTTTCGCCACTAAGCTCGCCGGATTGACTGACTTTTTTTCCGTAATTGAATGTATAGGTCACGGAAAGCGATATGCGGCGGTGATAGTCTGAGCCGAACTGGGTCATGCTACTGTCATACCAACGTGTGGTCAGAGTGGCTTTGCTGAGTTTCCACGAAGACTGGAAAAGATTGACCAATGACAATTGGATGTTCCAGCCATGCGACGACCATCCGGCACCTGTCGAATAACTCATCGGCATCTTGCGCAGGTATGCGTTCTCACCGTCAACATAACTCGTGCCGGAATCATAATATGCGTTGAAATAGAAATTTCCGAGATAATAATCAGCATTGATGCTTGCCGTAAACGGGAAATGCGATTTGCTGTTGCTGCCTGTGGTCCTATACAGCAGAAGCCGTGGAGCGACTGAGAAAGACAACCTTCCGTATAAAAACTTTCCGGTAAGGCTGACTCCGAGCTGTCCGTGATTATAATCACCGTCGTTCTGATATTTCTTCAGCATCGCCCCGTCGGGACCGTCTGGGGTATAGACCGCTATCTGACGGTTTGCAACACGGAACATC
The DNA here is from genome assembly GCA_902471455.1 of uncultured Porphyromonadaceae bacterium. Lineage (GTDB taxonomy): Bacteria > Bacteroidota > Bacteroidia > Bacteroidales > Muribaculaceae > Lepagella. The sequence goes on from CABRKI010000016.1 coordinate 3,676, forward strand.
GTGGCGTATGCCGACAACTGCCACGTATTGTCGGGTAGCCATGTATAGCTTATGTTGGCCGAGGTGTTACGTGAACATCTCAGGTCCGGATTACCTGATATATACATCAGCTCTGACTGTCGTATTATATTGGGATTCTTCATTGTCGCGTCGGGTGAAAAAGTGGCATACTGGAACCAGAAGCTGATTGAATGTTTCTGATTAGGAGCGTACTGCACGTTTATGTGGGTAAAAGGGTAACTGTCATCCATTGTCTTTCCGTTTATATAGTTGGATTCAAAGGCATAGCCTCCATCAATGCTTCCTGCAATCTTTTGATAATTCAACGCTACCCCAAAGGTTATACCGGTGAAAGTCTGCCGAAAACGGTTGAAGGCATTGCTTGATCCCGAATAGTCAATCTTGGTGTGTCCTCCCCCGGAGGATACGTTTGAAAACAATGTTATCTTATTTGACAACGATTTATTTGCCTGGGCCGTTCCTCTCAGGAACCAAGAATCTTCATCAGCATGGTTTTTGATAGACTCAGTCTCTGTCGTATAGTTTGAAGTTGTCTTATTGTCGGCATATTCAGCCTGATAGGTTCCGTTTAATGACCATCCACGACCAAGGGAGGCAAAAAGCTCGCTGTTCCATCCGAGAGCATTGTTCTCCGATGGCGATGCAGTATGATATGTCTCCGAAGGGTATAGACTTGAGAAATTCACATACCCCGATGTCAGATATTTAGGCGTATTGATTCTGCTGAATGACACAAGATTGCGAAACGTCAATTTATCATTTTTGTTCCATGTGGCACGTAAAGCAGTGTATAAATCTCGCTGGTGCTTCCGTCCCGTTTCCGTGCCGCTTTCACGTTGAATTGTGCCTGATTCAAGTCGGTATGTCTCATCTGAAACCGAGCCGATATGTGGATTGTAGTCATAATCCCCCGATACCATAACGTCATATTCCATTGCTTTGTAAGCGAACTTTGAGTACACGGAAGCTTCTCCGCTTCGCACCATGAACCTTTCCTTTGCATTGAGTTTGGTATATCCTCCGTAAATATAGGATTGTGTTATGAAATTCACGACATGTTGGGCTCGTTGAAATCGAGGATCCGTAGGGAAATCAAGATATTCCACTCTTTTTATATCCTCCGGATTCAGTCCGGTGACATCCTCGTCAGTCGCCGGATGGAAATTGATATATAGGTTCACGGCCTGATTATCGGCTGTCGTGACTGTCGCGTTTATCGGATTCACACTCAACTGTGGTATGTTCATCCTTGAAAGGAGGGAAACACCGTCGGAGGCTGTTGACTTTTGTCTTTTTGATGGAATATAGACCGTTTTGGTTGCACTTGTATGTTGTGCGTCTGCTACAACCGTTATCTCTCCTAGTTCCTTGACTTTCAAGGAATCCGGTTCTATAGTGTGCCCCTGAGCCAATACAGGTAGCAATATCAGTGATAGTATATAAAGTTTCATGTTGCGAAATTAGAATGGATAGTCTTATTTAATCCTTATTCTCCCTTATTTAGTCTTAATCTTATAATCCATGCAATAATATATTGGCTAATTTTTAGTAATTTTGCACTGATATGAAACACTTTAAGTTGATTCTTACTTTGATTCGCGTCATATTCATGTTGCTGCTTGCAGCCAACGTGTATTTCATGGTGAAGCTGTATGGCTCCATAAAGGACAGATACATGGATGATGTAGAGCAGTGTCTGAGCCGGGCCGATCAGATCGAGACGGTTGACAGGATAATAGATGCCGGACTTGGCGGAGAAGATGATGTGGTCTGGATTCAGTTGGGCTTACAGAAATCCGATGTCGGCGACACGATGGATGCCGATGAATTACGTGAGAAGGATTATTCACAGGGATTCCGGCGTGTTGACAAGCAGCTCATGTTCCAGATAGGCCGCCTGATTCATGATGACAGTTATGCCGATAGAATAGGAGAACCGGATATTTCAAAACTGGAAGAAGCTTTCCGCCGAGACCTCGCATTCGCAGGATTTTATCCCGAAGAAGTGTATGTCGTAGTTCCTGGCGGCACATTGGAATATTCCTCCAATCTATGGGAAATAACATACCGGGTAAACGATGACACGATATATTACGCATACATATCGCCACTGATCCAAAATATTCTCGGCGAGATGAGCGGAGTAATCGCAACCTCAGCCCTGATAGCACTTGTACTTACTTTCGGGTTCTGGTATCTACTTCATGTCATCAGGCGACTCCGCACCATCGAGGAGATGAAGGATGACTTCACAAACAATATGACCCATGAATTGAAAACTCCCATTGCGATTGCTTACGCTGCGAATGATGCACTCCTTCAATTTCCCGACCCGGGCGATGAGAAACGCACGAAGAAATATCTGACAGCCGCACTTGACCAGCTTTCCAAACTTGCCGGACTTGTCGAGAATATTCTCGCGATGAGTATGGAGCGTCGCAAAAATCTCACCATGTCAAAAGAAAACATAAGCCTCAGACCGTTTCTTACGACAGTGATAGAGCAACAGAAACTCCGGGTGGACAAACCATGTGAAATCTCGCTCGAATGTTCCGAAGATACCGTCATTGAAGCGGATCCGACGCATTTCTCAAATATTGTAGGCAATTTGATTGAGAACAGCATAAAATATTCCACAGAGGAAATCGCAATTATAATACGGGGGGATGAAAACAGCTTATCAGTCATCGACAACGGCATAGGGATTCCGGAAAAATCTCTGCCGGATATTTTCAAAAAGTTTTATCGCGTGCCGCATGGCAACAAAACCGAAGTGCGCGGCTATGGCATCGGTCTGTACTATGTCAAGACAATAGTCGAGAAACACGGCTGGTCCATAAGCGTTGAAAGCAAGCCGGGTAAAGGCAGTACATTCACAATAAAGTTTAAAGGACAATGAGTGACAGGATATTATTGGTGGAAGATGACTCCACTCTCGCGATGATTGTTTCGGAAACGCTTCAGCGTGATGGTTTTGAAGTAAGCACAGCTGTCAACGGGGAGGAAGGATTACATAAATTCACCCGTTCGGGAGCGGATCTGATTGTAGCGGACGTGATGATGCCGCGCATGGACGGCTTTGAGATGGGACGCAGGATCAGACAGATTGACCGGCAGGTGCCTATTCTTTTTCTTACCGCCAAATCGGAAATTGGCGACATCGTTGAAGGTTTCGAACTCGGGGGCAACGATTATCTCAAGAAGCCTTTCAAGATGCTTGAACTGATTGTCAGAATCAAGGCGTTGCTCCGAAAGAATATACCCGATGACGGCGAACGTATTGCTATCGGACAATACACTCTTGATATGCCGACACTGCGGCTTGAACATTCTCAAGGCAACTCCGTCCAGCTTACAATCATTGAAGCCAAAATTTTAAGGGAGCTTGCCATAAATCGTGGCAACACTGTGGAAGCATCCGTGCTTATGCAACTGATCTGGCAGCGCGATGACCCATACAGCCGAAATTCTCTTCACGGTTTTATACATAAATTACGCCACTATCTACGACACGACAGTTCAATCTCGATACTCAACCAGAGGGGAATAGGATATATGCTTACAGTAAAAAAATAAGATGTCTCATTTCTTCTATTGTGAATGACCGCCAGACAGTAATTTTGCATCAAAAAAGAGATGATGCAAGAAGTAAATCCGATGGATACCACAAGGGCATACGCCTTTGAGATGTGGATGAAGGCTCCGATGCCTATGGTGACGCTGATAAAGACACTCGACGTTTCTCGCCTAAGACGCATCAGCCGCAGACGCGGACTGAAATTCAATATGTTGATGTGCTGGGTTATAGGGAAAGCCGCTACGCAGATAAAGGAGTTCTATATGCTCCCGGTGGGCGAGAAATTAATCAAGTATGATTCGCTGGCGGTCAATACGATTGTCGCCAACTCCGCTGGTGAGGTAAGCTCATGCGATGTGCCTTTCAGCACTAATCTCCATGAATTCAATGAGGATTACCTGCGGCTGACCGCTCACGTTGCCGAAACTAATGAGAATCACGACATTGCCGACAGCATGGTTATCGGCACATCTGCATTGGCAAAATATGAAATTGACGGCGCCGTCGGAATGTATAGCGGAATATTCAACAATCCGTTTATGATATGGGGCAGCTACCGTCGGTCATGCTTTAAGACACGGCTGACAGTCTCGTTCCAGTTCCACCATACACAGATGGACGGCGCCCATGCCGCCCGGTTCCTAAATCTGATTCAAAAAGAAATAAATGAATTCAAGGTTCTTTAATTGGTTAAATTCCATATCAATTTCGTAATTTTGTAGGCTGAGATGGAAATCCGCTTCACGGATGTTTTTTTCGAACCCCTTAAATATAGTAAAACGATAAAACCATGGCCTGTTCTTCTGAATTTATAGAGTTCGTATGCAATGCGCTTGCTCCTTTGGGCGAAGTGCGTGCCCGCAAAATGATGGGTGAGTATATAATTTATGTGAATGACAAATGTGTGATAACGGCTTGTGATAATATGGCTTTTATCAAAAAACTATCGTGTATTGCCCATTTGATGTCTGACGCAGAAACCGGGTGTGCTTATGAAGGTGCAAAAGAAGGGTATATACTCGATTTTCATGACCGTCAGAAGGCATTGAAGGTTATAGGCACATTATGGAAAGAGTTGCCTTTCCCGAAGTCCAAAAAGAAATAGGGTGCCATTCCCGCATGGCTATGCCTACAAAATATTCAAGTATCAATTTAATCGCCAATGGTTTTGTGCATTGTTCGGAAATAACAAAATGGCGATTTTATGCCGTAAAAACATGATAATCGAGACAGAAAGACTTATACTTAGGCCTTGGAGAGAAGACGATGCCGATGCCTTGTTCAAATATGCTTGTGATCCTGACGTAGGCCCCATTGCCGGATGGCAGCCGCATACATCTGTAGATGCGAGTTTGGAAATTATACGGACCATATTTGCCGCTCCCGAAACTTATGCCGTTGTGTTGAAAGATACGGGCGAGCCTGTCGGCAGTTGCGGAATAATGTTCACGGAAGGTCTTCACTCGGCAGAAATGAACCGGGATGAAGCTGAAATCGGATATTGGATTGGCAAACCTTACTGGGGACAAGGTTTGATTCCCGAAGCCGTCAAGGCTTTGCTTGCGCGGTGCTTCAACGATTTGGCACTTCGAGCCGTTTGGTGCGGTTATTATGAAGGGAACTTCAAATCTAAACGTGTATGTGTGAAAAGCGGTTTCAGATTCCATCACACAAACCGAGACGTCCTATCTCCGCTTGGCGATATACGTACAGAGCATTTCTACATAATGACAAAAGAAAACTATAACGCTATACGGCTCAGTCAAAAGAGAAGTGCTTGCCTCTGATTGGAATAGATTATTGGCATCATATTAAGTTAAGATGTTGCAGAACTGATAGGATTCCTATGTGGCTGTTTGGTTTCCTTTATTAAATATTAAATGGCTTCGTGCGTCGATTAAATTTTTTTTTATTGGTGTTGAGTTTCGCAGGAGTTGTGTGTCTTTATATTATATGACTGACGTAAATGACATAGAGCCGCTTTTCAAAGCACATTATTCGCGGATGCTCCGGCTGTCGGTGGCGCTCCTTCATGACGATGACCTTGCGCGCGACATCGTGCATGATGTGTTCCTTAAATTGCTTGAAGGAGCCCCCGGTGTTGCCGTTACGGAGGGTTATCTGCTTAGATCCGTAAGAAACCGCTGCCTTAACCATATTCGAAATTGTGAGATACATAGGCGCATAGCCGATTTGTATTTCCTTGACAACGAGGAATACGATTCCGAAAACTGGCCCGACGAGGAAACTATCGCGAGGATAGATGTCCTCATCCGTAACGACATTTCATCACAGTCGAGACGCGTAATGGAACTGCGATTCTCTCAGGGCCTCCCTTTTAACCGCATTGCAGGGATGATGGGAATAAGCGAGACCGCTGTATATCGTCATTTGAGTCATGCTTTGGCAATCATCAGAAAAAAACTCAACGAAAATGGATAAATACGTTCTTGTGTTTGATATCATCGAGCATCCAGAAAGCTTTACGCCGGAACAGTTGAAAGGGATGCTGTCGGATTCGGAGACCGCCGAAATCTATCGCCTGCTTTGTAAGACGGAATCTGCGGTAAAAGCTAACCGGGATATAGACGTGGAAGACGAGTGGCGTACTTTTTACCGGAAGCAAGCGTCGAGCCAAAGCCGTGGGGGCTTTGCTTGGGCCGGCAATCGCGCCGCTACAATCGCCGCTATAGTCCTCTCGTCGATTGTGGCGGTGGCGGCAGGGATTGCGGTAACTGTTGCCGTAACCTCCCATAAGACGGAACCTATGGCAAGCGATACGGCTGTTGAAGAGGTCATTTTAATGACCGTACCGGCTGACACTATTGTCAAGGAATCTGCAGATACCGATACAATCAAAGTTGACTTAATGCCGGTGATGTTTGAGGACGCGCCTCTTGAGGCGATAATGGATAAGGTGGCTACCGTTTACGGTGCCGACGTCCGGTTTAATAACAAGGATGTTGCATTGCTGCATCTATACTATAGATTAGACCCTGCATTGCCGCTCGATGAAATTGTGGCGCAGTTGAATACATTCGAACAGATAAATATAAAACGTGACGGCAACACATTGACCGTTGATTAAAGATGGGTATTGTATTTACTTTGTTCCCGGTTGTGAACATGTGCTTATTTTGTAATTATCAATTATGATACGGCTTTTTTTGAGGATATCCGGGATTGTGGTAGGAATGTCTGTAATCGTGGTTGTAAGGATGTGGAAGGTATTTATTAATTTTGCGGCCGAAAATATTCAGTGTGTATTTGAATCACGCTTTTAGGTACTGTAAAATATGAATCCTGTTTTTATGAAGACTATATCTAATTCTGAATTCGGTGGGGAACGTCCGCTTTTTGGCACGCATGGACTTGCCCTGGAAAATGTTATAATCCATGAAGGCGAGTCGGCGTTGAAGTGCTGTTCCGACATAACTGCCGTGAAATGCCGGTTTGAAGGGAAGTATCCTTTTTGGCATACCGACGGATTCCGCGTCTCGGAATGTCTGTTCACCCCGGGGTCGCGTGCTCCCTTATGGTATTCGAAAAACCTTGTGATGACAGATACCGTCGTGGAGTCGCACAAGGCGTTAAGGGAAATGACGGGCATCTCTCTGACCAACGTGGTTATACCGGATGCTTTGGAAACTCTTTGGCATTGTCATGATATAGTGCTGCATAATGTGGAGGTGAAAAACGCCGAATATATTTTCCTGCATTCTTCCGGCATAAGGATTGACGGCTACCGTCAGCAAGGCAAGTATTCTTTCCAGTATTGCCGCGACGTTGAAATCCGGAATGCGCGCATAGATTCTAAAGATGCATTCTGGAACACGGAGAACGTCACCGTGTACGATTCCGAACTTAAAGGGGAATATCTGGGGTGGCATTCGAAGAACCTTAGACTTGTGCGTTGCAAGATATCCGGCACTCAACCGTTATGTTATTGCGAAGGGCTTGTAATGGAAGATTGCACGTTTGGCGACGACGCCGACCTTGCTTTCGAAGACTCGGAGGTAAAGGCAACAATCAATTCCAATATCGTCAGTGTGAAGAATCCGCGCACAGGTGCCGTAAAGGCACTTGCAATCGGTGAAATCATCCTCGATGCCAATATACTTGCTCCCGCCGACTGTAAGATAGAAACGGAGATTTGAGGGTCCGGGTCATCCCGGAACCTTAGTGTTTTATGGCAGACATATCCATCATCCAATCGGGAGGGAAGGTTACGTTCGGTCAGCAACTGAAGCTGACCGCACAGTTGTCGTGGCCTGCCATGATGGCGCAGCTGTCGAGCATATTGATGCAGTATATCGATGCATCGATGGTGGGGCAGCTCGGGGCCGACGATTCCGCCGCAGTTGGGTTGGTGTCAACGAGCCTGTGGCTGTTTTGGGGGATATGTTCGGCTGCGACGGTCGGTTTCTCCGTCCAGGTGGCGCACAGCATCGGTGCCGGAGACAATGAACGTGCCCGCGACATACTCCGCCAGGCTATCGTCTCGTGTATAGTTTTCAGCCTTGTCGTGAGTGCCGTCGGGGCTGCCATAAGCGTGCCTTTGCCTCATTGGTTGGGTGGCACTGAATCCGTTTGCCAAAAAGCCACCGTCTATTTCCTCGTTTTCGTGCTCGCGCTCCCTTTGCTCACCATGAACTATCTGGCCGGCGGCATGTTGCGATGTGTGGGCAACATGAAGATTCCGGGAGGATTGAACATTATGATGTGTCTTCTCGACATCGTTTTCAATTTCTTTCTGATATTCCCGACGCATCGGTTGGAAATAGCCGGAATGCCGGTCACTTTTCCCGGAGCCGGGCTTGGAGTGCTTGGGGCTGCCTTAGGTACCGTCTCCGCCGAGATTATCACAGCCGGAACAATGATGTGGTATCTGTGTACGCGTGAAAAGGCTATAGCGATACGTGGTGCCGTGGGCAGTTTCCGTCCCCGTCGCAGTGTGCTCCGCAAGGCCCTGAAAGTGTCTGCCCCGATGACACTTGAGCATGCCGTGATTTGCGGCGCACAGATTGCCGTGACGGTAATCGTGGCTCCCCTTGGGATAATGGCTATAGCTGCAAATGCCTTTGCCGTCACCGCCGAGAGTATATGCTACATGCCGGGCTATGGCATAGGCGATGCCGCCACCACTCTTGTAGGGCAAAGTTACGGGGCGAAGCGTTTTGACCTTGCCAAACGCTTCGGTTATATCACTGTGGGATTGGGCATGGTGACGATGACGGCGATGGGGGTTGTGATATATGTTTTCGCGCCATACGTGATGGAGATGATGACCCCCGTCGAGGCGATACGCAATCTTGGAGTGGAATCGCTTCGGATAGAGGCATTCGCCGAACCGATGTTTGCCGCTTCGATTGTGGCATACGGGGTTATGATCGGTGTCGGCGATACGATTGTCCCGGCTGTAATGAATTTCGGGAGCATCTGGCTTGTTCGTCTCCCCATAGCTGCGGTGCTTGCCCCGACGATGGGGCTTGCCGGGGTATGGCTTGCCATGTGCATCGAGTTATGTTTCCGTGGCATCATCTTTCTCTGGCGTCTTCTTTCCGGTGCCTGGCTGAAAAAAGGCCTTTAACCTCCCCGTTTAATAATCAGATTCAATGTAGGGACATGCCTCCGGCATGTTTGATTAACAATCTGATTCCCAGATGCTACATGCCGGAGACCTGTCCCTACATATCATCGTTTTTACAACATCTTCTATGTTTTACAATTTTTCAATGTTTTAATTGGTCTTTACTGGGATATCTTTTTCGGATGCATTCCAATTTTCGTCGGTGCTGACAACCAAAGTTATTTCGTTAGAGGGATAGGTGGTTGGCGAAAGAAATTCCCCTTGGATATTGTAAATGATATTCCTTTTATAGTCATAGTTGTTGGTCGGAATGGTTAGTGATGGGTATTCATAATTTTCTTTGGCATTTACATCGAACGAAATTGCTTTCAAACTTTGCCCTGGCATATAATTGCCGAATGAATAGAAATAGAATAATACATTTCCTTGAATCTCCGATATGGCGTTTTCTCCTAAGTCATTTGCCGTATATTCTATTCGTAAATTTGAACCACCTTCTTGAAAACTGTATTGGCTCATGAAGGAGAGTTTGGTTACCTTTATTTGGTTCACTCCGTTAACGTTTCCTCCTTTGTTGACGATTTTGATTTTACATACGGCGCGCGTGAGCGTCAAATCCGGTTTAGTATAGGGTTGCGCTCCCTTTGTAAATGTAAATTTAACTGCGAAGCAATCATAATCATCGTTGTTGACATTCATCTTGACGGGATTGGGGCTGTCGGGACTTATTATAGGAGTCTTAAAAGCCTCGATGAAATCATCCTCAGTGGTTGTCTTGTAATACCTGTCAGAATAATGTCCGTTTTCGTCGGCCTGCGCGTTCTCGTCGATATAATCCGCGAAAACTACGACAGTATATTTACCTTCTTTAGCATTGAATACTATTGTGTTGCCATCTTTTGCGAGTATTTCTTTTCTTGCAACGAATTCTCCGGAGGCTGCAGACTCACCTTTGAAAAGCTTGGCTACGTAGCGGAGTTGGTGGCCGGCGTGGCTCTCTGCGCGGGTAGGGGAGAAGACGTAGGCGTCGGGCGAGGCTACGTTGAGAGTTATCGTGGTCCCTTTTTCGGTGTTGTCCGAAGGGTCAACAACGTCGGTGGAAGTGCAGCCGACCGTCGCAAACATGCTTAAAAACGCGAGCATGATTACCTGCATGGTTAGTTGGGTTGTTTTCATATTTATGCTTGTTTAATAGTTGATTTCTGGAATCGTGGTTGTTCAATAATTTTTGAGGGTTATTCGATGTCTATGGTTATTTCCCCGTCCCAACGGGTGTCGATGGTCAATCCGCCGGAAATAAAGTTTGTTAGGAATTTGCCGGAAACGGTTGTGGTTTTTCCACGTTCTATGGGGAATGTCACGCTTTCCGTCCGCGCTACAATGGCTTTTGCCGAATTGAAAAGCGTGATACACATACTTATCTTCATCGGTTCGGCCGTAACAAACAGACGGTCTGCTGCTATTTCCAATTCTTCCACGGGAAATATGATATAGTCGAGAATTCGTGAGAATTTTACGTCTGCTGTAGGTCTTGTCGGCACGTCTTCAGTAAGGTTGAATGCAGAAGGCAGGTCTGATTCATATTCCATTACGACCGTAAACTCCTCTCCGTTTATAAAATCGGATGAAAACAATTGGAGAAAATCCGTATAATCTTCCGCCACGATTCTGAACGCCCCGGTAGGAAACTGCATTCCAATGGGTATTACTTTTTTAACGTCCCATTCCCCCTTGTGCATGCTGAGGTCAATGGTTCCGTTGTAGTGTCTGCAGTCATGGTATGATAGAAACAAACCATTGTTATATAGTGGTTTTATATCCGATAGCGATGTCAAGTCATATCCCAAGGGAGACTGTGAAATTGGGTCAACATAATCGCACCATACGTTGATATTATAAACTTGCGCATGCAGTGGCGCGGGGAGTGGAAGAAGCAAAACACCGTTTCCTATTTCATCTTGCGAAACTATTTTCTCGAATCTCGATGCCTTTCCATCTTTACCGGAAATGGATACTGTGGTTCGTAGCAGAGGAGACTGTGCGCTCCGCGATTCCTCGCCGTAGAATATTTTTTGTTCAGTCCATTCTTTTCCAAGGTCTAATTCCAATGCCACTTTCACCTCCGTAGGGTCATCGCCGTTACCTTCCGGATACGTGTGGATGCATCCTTGCAGGGTTAATGCAATCAGGATGGCTATTAACGGTGATATGGATAATGAACGTTGCATCGAATACCCTCCTTAGCATTATAATTCAAAACAATAGGCAATGGAGATTCCGGCATGGTCGATGCCGAAATAGGAAGTTTTCCGGGTATCCACCAGACTTCCGTTGCCGGAATTATAAAATCTGTCGTATTGCATTGACAGCCAGCCCGCGCCGATAGAAAACTCGATTCTCCATGAGTGGTTTATGCGCAGGGCATACCCATAGCTCACGCCCGCCCCCAAAGCCGGTCGGCTGCGGTCCTGATATCTGTAGTCTCCGTATTTTATGTTAAACCAAGCTACTGAAAAATGAGGTCCGAAAAAGTGTCCCTCCCCATATCTTTCCAGCCACCATCTACCCGCCGGCTGCAATGCCGCCACGCGGAATGCATGTCTTTCGCTTATGAACCACGGACACCACATCGCTGGCATCGTAATTGAAATGTGGCCGGTAATCTTCGCTTCCAACTCCATATTCATCACTGTCATCGCCCACGGCAGAGCGTTGGTTTTTACGCACAGTTCCTGTGGCGGAGAGGATTCGGGTGGCTTTAACGCCTCCGGCAAGTATTGGCCGGAGGCTGTTAGAGTCAAAGCGAGGAGGAGTCCTGTCATGGTATGATGTCGGGTTATTTGAAGATTGTGCGAAATAAGCAATAAAAATGATATTATGCAAGAAAATGGCAATAAAAATTTCAAATTGATAAAAAAAACATCGGGAATGAAATGGCTTCCCGATGGCAGTCAGATTTTACAAAAATCGTATCCGTTAAGTATGGATTTTCAGAGTAGCGTCATTTTAGAGCAGGGATTTGTAGATTGCCACTATCTCGTCGTATGTCACCTCGCGCGGGTTGCCGGGCGTGCATACGTCTTCGATAGCCTGTTGTGACAGGGCGGTTACATTCTCTTCCTTTATGCCGAGAGCGGTAAGGTTCGACGGTATTCCCACTTTCTCCGAGAGTGCCTTAACGGCGTCGCATGCGGCCTGCGCAGCTTCTTCTTTAGTCATTCCGGAAATATCAACTCCCATGGCTTCGGCGATGTTGGCATATTTGTCGATGCAGCATGGCATGTTGAATTCCATTACCGTTGGCAGGAGCACAGCGTTGGCAACGCCGTGGGGGATGTCGAAGAGTGCGCCGAGAGGATGTGCCATTCCGTGTACGAGGCCGAGGCCTACGTTGGAGAATGCCATTCCCGCGATATACTGGGCAATCGCCATCCCGTTGCGACCTTCGGGGTTGGAAGGTTCGCTTACGGCGAGAGGAAGGTGCTTGGCAATCATCCTTATGGCTTCGATTTCAAACATATCCGACATTACCCAGGCCCCTTTGGTGATATAGCCTTCGATTGCATGGGTGAGGGCGTCCATGCCGGTGGCGGCGGTCAGCGATTTCGGCAGTGAATACATCAGTTCCGCATCGATTATTGCCACAGCCGGTATGTCGTTGGGATCGACGCATACCATTTTCTTCTGCTTTTCTTCGTCGATAATCACGTAGTTGATGGTGGTCTCTGCGGCAGTGCCTGCGGTGGTCGGGAGGGCTATGATAGGCACGCTTTTGTTCTTTGTTGGGGCGCACCCTTCAAGCGACACGATATCGGAAAATTCGGGGTTCGACACCACGATGCCCACAGCCTTGGCTGTGTCGATGGCGGAACCTCCGCCGATAGCCACGAGTATGTCTGCGGCTGCCTCTTTGAACGCTTCGATGCCGGCCCTTACGTTGGAAACGGTGGGGTTCGGTTTGACTTCGCTGAAGATGGAATAATCAATGCCGGCTTCGTCGAGAACGTCGGTCACAAGCTTGGCTACTCCGAATTGTATGAGGCCTTTGTCGGTCACTATTAGGGCTTTCTTTTTGCCCATACGTGAAATTGCTCCGGGAAGCTCTTTACGCGCACCCGGACCGAAAAACGATGTTTCGTTGAGAATAAAGCGGTTGATCATTTTGATTGAAAGGTTGTTTTATTGTTGGTTGTTTGGTCTGTCATGGTAAGATGGATAAGTTCCACAATGCAAAGTTAAACAAATTTTTCATGAAGTAAATCGGTTTTAAAGTAATTTTGAAATATGGACATTGTTTTATGACATAAAAGACGTGGGGAAAGAAAAATTTTTATTGTAATTTTGCAGTGTGAAAGTTTCCCCCTGCGTGAGGATTCATTTCTTGAAGCGATTATCTACCATACCTGACATAAACTTCTCTCTCCTATTTTATCATTAATGATTTAAGGCTTGCTTCCCTACTCTGACGGGAAGTTTTGTCCGTAAATATCTTATATTATGAATTTCAAAGAAGTCAACGAGAATTATACCGTATCCGAGGCAATAAAGGAGGCACAGCGTTGCCTTCATTGCAAGGTGCCGTCGTGTAAGAAAGGGTGCCCTATAAGCAATGATATCCCCGACTGGATTTCAGAGTTGTCGAAAGGTAATTTCGGCAATGCCATGCAGATTATCAACAACAGGAGCAATCTCCCCGCCGTTTGCGGCAGGGTTTGCGCCCACGAACGCCAATGCGAAGGTAATTGCGTGTTGAATAAAAAAGGTGCGCATATCAATATCGGCAAACTTGAGAGGTTTGTGGCGGATTTCGACTCCAATTCAGGAATGACCCATGAGGCTATCCCTGAGAAAACACGTGGCAGGGTGGCTGTGATCGGTAGTGGTCCTGCGGGGTTAACGGTAGCCGGCGACCTTGCCCGCCAGGGTTTCGGCGTAGATATTTTCGAAATGGAGACGGAGCCTGGTGGCGTGCTCATGTTCGGCATACCCGAATACCGTCTGCCGAAAGAGGTGGTGCGCCACGAGATAAAGAAAATAGAGAATCTCGGAGTTACTTTCCATTTGAATTCCACTGTGGGAGAGGGGATTACTATCGACGACCTTTTCGCCCAAGGGTTTGATGCCATTTTCATGGGCACCGGCACCGGCGTGCCGAAGCGGCTTAACATCCCCGGCAATGAGAATCCCGCCGTAAGGCAGGCGATTCGTTTCCTCAGGAGGGTTAGCCTTTATGAAAACGGGTTTATGGACCGTAGCGAGGTGATTGTCGGCGACGGCGACGTGGTTTTCGTCATAGGATGTGGCAACACCGCCATCGATGCCGCACGCACTGCTGTCCGGATGGGTTCAAAGGAGGTGACGGTGGTCTATCACCGCACCATCAACGAGATGAAAGCCCTCCGTGCCGAATATGACGATGCCGTGAAGGAAGGTGTTAAATTCCTTTGGAATACCTCGATAACCAATATCGAAGCACTTGACGAGGATTCAATCAAGAGCGTTACTCTCAATGCGGAAGGGGTGGAAAAAGTGGTTCCCGCCGACCATGTCATCATGGCTGTCGGCAGCGCGCCGGCATCGAGAATTGTCTCCACTACGGAAGGCATAGATGTTGACGGCAATGGATATGTGGTCACAAGGGAAACCCCTTACGGCATGACGACACGTAAGGGTGTGTTTGCCGGCGGCGATGTCACCAACCGTCCCGCTACCGTGGTGCATGCCATGCACGATGCGAAACTTGTGGCCGAAGGGATTGCAAAATATGTCGATGCCGTCAAGCTCCTCGACACAATCGACCGTCAAAGCAATTCATGAATTAGTCGTTAGTTTTTAGTCGTTAGTCGTTAGTCGTTAGCCGGTTTGTCGTTAGGTGATCCGTCGTTTAGGCGACTAAATAACTAACGACTAATGACTAATCACAATGATAAATTTTGATTTGGTCGAGCAAAATGCCGTCGTCAAGTGCCTTTACCGTCAGCGTATGGTGGGAATGGGAGGCCGGAATCGTAAACGACCGTTTCGCCTGGTTGGTCAGGATGTTTTCCTTCCATTCCTCGCTGCGACCTTTTGTGGCATAGTCCGTTACGGGTGTTTCGTTGCCGTCGATTTCAACCGAAAAACGCAATGTCTCGCCATTTATGGGGTGGGAAGGTACGAAACAGAGTTCTATTCTAAGGGAATCTGCCGACGCTGTTTTGAAGCGGAATGACGCATTGCCTCCTTTGTCGAGGGAAATGGCGCCCTCCCCGTGGCCGAGTCTTTCGCATTTCTTGAAATTCCCGCTCTTGGCATCTTGTCCGTTAATAGTCAAGAGGGGAGAAGCCGGATTTCCCATTTCGTAATCGGCCATATCATGCGGAAGTTTTGCAAATACCGGGAGTTTCCTCGGACGCATATCCATTATCCTCTGCCATTTGCCGTTGTTGTGGATTCCGTCGTTATAGGTTTTCGTAAGCGACGCGATGCTGTCGTAAGCGGCGTCAACTTCCGTCCACTCTCCCTTGGCATGGCGGGCGAGTTGTGCCGAAAGATGCTTGCGGTTCATCTGTGCGGCTCCCTGCACCGGATATTTCACCAGCTCGAAGAAAGCGTCTTTACGGTTTTCAGGGACTTTTTTCCATATCTTTTCAACCTTGTCGGAAATTAAGCGATAGTCGGCAAGACGTGTGGCAATCTCCTTTTCATTCCAAGGAAGGTCACGCACCACGCTGTAATATCCCTGTTTTTTACCCTCTTCCACACGGGTATTGCCCATAAATTCCGGTTTCCTTATGTTTATGAGCCTGTAGTGCTCGTTCATAACGGGAAGAAGCATTTTGGCTTTGTCTTTCCCGAATTCCCTCGCGAGAAAATTCTGAAGATGGCGGCTCACTCCCGACTCCTTCACCTTGTCGATGTCCCAGGCCATGTCCATGAAGAGTTCCGTCTGGTATTCGGCCGGCTTGATGTCGCCCACGTTGAGAATCCAGATGTCGCGTATCCCTTTGTCGTATGCCTTCTCCATCTGGTTGTAAAGCAGATAGGGGCTTAGTGACCCGAGCCATAGATAGTCGTGTGGCCGTCCCCAATAGGAAACGTGGTAATACACCCCGTTGCCCCCTTTCCTTGCCCTTTCCTTTTCTGTGGGGAAATGGCGTATGTAGCCGTAATTGTCGTCACACCACATCAGGGTAACGTCGTCGG
This sequence comes from uncultured Porphyromonadaceae bacterium, assembly GCA_902471455.1. GTDB lineage: Bacteria > Bacteroidota > Bacteroidia > Bacteroidales > Muribaculaceae > Lepagella. The sequence continues at coordinate 20,049 of CABRKI010000016.1, forward strand.
GCACTTCAAGACCCGCGTTATATACGTCGAGCACCTCTTTATAGGGAATAAATACCTGCGGCACTTTCGTCACATCCTTGTCGATATACCTGGCAAGCAGCCCACGCTGGTCTTTGAGCACCCCATCAAGGGCGGCTTTTTGTTCCTCCACGGTGTTTGCGCCAAGCATTTTGCTGTCATGCAGCCCTCTCATTCCGAGGGTATATAGAATCTCCTGGTCTGCCACCTCTTTCAGACGCTCTTCCCAGAAAGCATACACGCTGTCGCGGTTGTTGACGTAGTCATATTTCCCTTTCCCTCGCACTGGCCATTCACCTGCGGTGCTTGAGGCCATCGGTTCGCAGTGCGACCCTCCTATATATATGCCGTATTTTTCCGCCGCTTCCCGGTTGCCTTCGGTCAGGAAGAAGGGGCGTGTGCATTCATGCATGGCCGGCCAGTAATGGTTGGCACGGAGTCTTACTAAAAGTTCGAATATTTTCTCGTTTGTTTTCGCCCCGATTACTCCTTTGCCGTTCTGCGGTTCGAAAGTGAGGCCGCTCCATGGCATGAGCCCCCAGTCTTCATCGTTGATGAAAATGCCGCGGTATCTCACGTCGGGAGATTGCACCGTCTTGAATCCTGAAGGAAGTGAAAAAGAGTCTTTCTTTTCCGGAGTCACGTCGGCCCACCATTCCCATGGCGACACACCGAGCATTCTTGAAAGCTCCATCATCCCATATACGGTGCCGTGGCTGTCGCTTCCGGCTATGAGGAGCTGACGCGAGGGCAAGACGGCAACCATGAATCCTTGTTCCAGCCCGTCGAGAGGGGAAAGGTCGGCGTTAAGTTTGGCTATCTCCTTATTGACTCCGACCGTGCCGATGATTATGTGGGGGTCGGCTGCCGTTACCTTGGTTGAGCCTCCGAGCACAGCGAGAAGGTCATGCCGGAGCATATCGAAAGCCGTTTTTACGAAAATCTTTTCATTGTCGGAAAAGGAGGCTGTGATTTTTCCACCTTTTCTCAACGTGAAATCTGCCTTGGCAGGCATCGTAAGTAGTAAGAGGGTTGCAAATAGTAAAGTTATGGACTTAGTCATGGTTTAGGATTATGTGTTTCGAATTGGAAAAAGAGGTCTTCGTAAGCTTCAAATGGAGTTGTCTTGGATGTCTGAATAACTCCGGTGCAAAATTAGTGAATATAATCGTGAAAGATAATGGAAAATCTGTCAAAGATGAGTGCTTTTCTATCATTCGTGCGTATTTGGGGGGCGCGGGTAATAGAATATGAAAAAAGCAGGAAGGTTTTGTAAAAGCTTCTATGTTAAATTTCGGGAAGATTTGTGAATATTTACATTATTATGTTTATATTTGCAAACGGAAAATGCCTTTTTCAGGCATCCCTATTCCTCCTGTCGGGATAAGAAGAAGCTGTTAATCCAGTTAGAATCTTTTTTAAACCTTACATTAATGCTACGAAAACTGATAATCGGCATCCTGCTCGCATTCCCTTTTATGTGTTGCGACGCTATATCCAATACGTCGCATTTCGAACATATAGCCATCCGGGAAGGCCTTAGCAACGGGTTCGTCAACGACATGACGTTAGACGGACAGGGCTTCCTGTGGGTGGCTACCAACTCGGGGCTTAACCGCATATCGGGGAAAACCGTCACGAAATTCTTCAAGTCGAATTCCGGACTCTCAAGCGATGAATTCACGTGCATCTACTATAACCGCGCCACCAATTCAATCTGGGTCGGCACGCGTCTCGACGGCATAAGCGTATATGACATCGATTCGGGAAAGTTCAAGGTTTTCAACACAGAAAACGGGCTCCTCGGGATGGATATAGCCGATATCATCGATGCCGCCGACGGTGGCATCTGGATTCTTACGAGAAATCAGGGTATCCAGCATTATAATCCGGTTGACGGCAAGTTTTCCAATATAACGCGCGATGACTACGGGTATCTGGGACATAACACCCGATGCCTGGTAGATGACGGCTCCGGAAAGCTTTACGTGGCTCATTTCGGCAACGGTTTGACCGTAATCGACGTCAAGAAACGTAAGGCGGAAAATTTTATGGTTGATTCTTCCAAACCCAACGGGCTGCTATCGAATTTCGTCAGGACCGTCATGATCGATTCACGCCAGAATATATGGGTGGGGACAAACAACGGGGCCGTGTTTTTCAATCCTTCTACAAAAAAATTCAGTGAAATCCCTATCGAGGGGAATTTGATTCCCGACAACATACATGATATATATGAGACGCGCGAGGGCACAATACTCGTTTCGTCAGACCTTGGAGAGGTGACCCAGCTTGAACTTGAGAATGACAATCCCGACGGAAGCGCTTATTATTACGTCACGTCGGTCACTTCTTCCCAAAGCGGGCTTTCGTCGCCCAACGTCAGGAAAATCCAGGAAGACGCATACGGCAACCTTTGGATCGGGCATTACAGCAGCGGGGTTGATTTCGTGTATAAGAACCCTCCCTTGTTCAAGAACGACAATCTGAGCGATCTTAACGGAAAGCCTCATAAGATTTATGGAATAGCTTTTGACCGTGGCGGCAATCTTTGGCTCGGCGGCGAAAACCTTTTGGCCCTCTATCGCAATGGCGCTGTCGTGAGGAGTTGGGACCTGGGTCCTTATCTCAACCGTCAGAAATCGGTGGTGGCGGAAGTGTTTCCCGATTCCAGGGGGAATATATGGCTCGGCATAAACGATGTGGGGGTGCTGAAATATGATACCGGTAAAGACTCGTTTGAGCATATCGACCTCGGGCAGTCGCTCGATGTGTCGGCTTTCTGGGAAGACAATGACGGCAAGATATGGATTGCCACCGAAATCGGCCCGTCGAATTCCTTGTTCTCCTATAAAGACGGTAAACTTGCGATAGAAAAAGATTATAACGATAAGATGCCTCGCCCTACGTTGGCTTCTATTATGCGCGATAATAAAGGGCGGTTGTGGATAGGGTCTATCGCCAAGGGCCTGTATGTGTTTAATGCCGAAGGGGAGCGTCTTGTCAAGATGGGGGAGGGCGACGGACTTCCCTCCGACAACATCAACAGCATTTACCAGGATTCCGAAGGCACCGTATGGCTCGGCACGTCGGAAGGACTCGTGAAAATGGAAGATGAAAACGATTTCAAAAAGTTCAAGGTCTATGACTACCGCAAGGGGCTTGCCGAATCCAATATCCGTTCCATTCGCGAAGACCTCAAAGGCAACCTGTGGGTCAGCACATATTCAGGCATATCGTGCATGAAAAAGGGGAAAGACCATTTCGAGAATTACGATTTCCGCGACGGCCTTTCCGACGGCGGCTATTCCGCCAATTCGGTTGCGCTTGCGCCTGACGGCACCCTTTATTGGGGGTCGATCGGGGGATTGAGTTCGTTCAACAGTCAGGCGGCATGCGAAACCCGACGCATCCCCCGCCTCCAGCTTGTCAGTTTCGAAAGCGTTGACAGCGAAGACAAGGTGCATCTTGTGGCTAAAAACAAAGGTGTCTATTTTGTCCCTTATAATGAGAATTCCATACGCATACAGTTCACCGTCGATAACTATGCCGAGGTTTCACAGATAGAATACTCCTATCTTCTGGAAGACATCGACAAGGAATGGCAATATATCGGCAATACTAATGTGCTTAACTTCAAAAGTCTGCCGGGTGGCCACAAGTATAGGCTGAAGCTTCGCGCCCGCCTTAAGAACGGCGATTGGAACGGCGATGACATCCTTGTCGTCAATATCCAGGTGGGGTCTCCTTTTTGGCTTTCATGGTATGCCATATTGATATATGTGGCTATCGGTTTTGCAATCCTCCTTTTCGGAATGAACATGTATCGCCGCAGGCTTCATCTCCACAACCGTATGGAGATGCAAGACCGCACCCTCGAACTCGAGCGGAAACAGCGTCAGGACGAACAAGACCTTAACAACGAGCGGATGCGCTTTTACACCAATATCGCCCATGAACTGCGCACCCCGCTTACCCTTATCATCGGTCCTCTCGAAGACCTCTGCCACGACAAGAGTCTCCCGGAGGCGGTCATTTCCCAGGTTAAAGGGATACATGGCAGTTCCATACGTCTCCTCAATCTGATCAACCAGATAATGGAGTTCCGCAAGACCGAGACCCAGAACAAGGAGCTTGTCGTAATGAAAGGTAGCCTTTCCGACCTTATCACGGAAATCGGTTTGCGATATAAGGAATTGTATAAGAACGACAAAGTGGAATTCATGCTTTCCGTTGAAAAGCTTAACGCCCCGATGTATTTCGACCGCGAAATCATAACTACCATAGTCAACAATTTCATATCTAACGCCATAAAATACACTGCCAACGGCCATATACGCCTTTCGCTCGATGCCTGCATGGAGGGCGACGAGCAATATGCCCGGATTTCGGTGGAAGATACCGGCTATGGCATCGATGCCGAGATGCTCCCGCATATCTACGACCGTTATTTCCAGGCCAAGGGGAAGCATCAGGCATCCGGCACCGGCATAGGCCTGGCGTTGGTTAAATCGCTTTCCGAACTTCATAAAGGCATCTTGAAAGTCGATAGCCGCCTCGGTGTGGGGTCAACTTTCAGTTTCCTTATCCGTGTGAACGAGATTTATCCCGAAGCTATCCACAAGGATGCACCGAAGGCAGAGGCGGAAGATGTCTTGATCGACGAGAACGGCGAAAGCGACGGCGAACGCCAGATAATTCTTGTGGTGGAGGATAATGCGGAAATACGCGAGTATATAAGCAACTCGTTCAGGGAGAATTTCACGGTCATGGCTGCCGCCGACGGCAACGAAGGACTCGAACTTGCCCTCGCCCATCTGCCGGATATCGTCATCAGCGACATCATGATGCCCGGTATGGACGGCATACAGCTCTGCAAGACACTTAAAGAGGATATCCGCACGTCGCATATACCGGTTATACTGCTCACCGCCAAAGACTCTATCAACGACAAGGAAGAGGGCTACGAGAGCGGCGCCGATTCTTATATCACCAAACCGTTCAGCGCGCGTCTCCTAAAGGCGAGGGTGGTGAACCTTCTCGAAGGAAGGAAGCGTCTGTCAAGGCTCATTATGAAGAAGGTGTCGGCGCCCGTGGAGACGGCAGACTCCATTGTAGTGGATGTGGTGGAAAATGTAGCGGCTCCCGTGGCGGAATCCGTGCCGGCAGCTTCGTTGCCGGCGGTGGCTGACGCCGGGGAGGTGCCTGCCTCCTCCGGGACTGCTGATTCCGTGGATTCCGTGGAAGTCATGGATAATGCGCGGTCTTCCATCGCACCCGAAAAAGATTCCGAAGACTCGAAAAAAACGGATGGCCGCCGAAATGCTGAAACGGCGGAAGATGCCATCCCTCTCCTCAGTCGTCTTGACCGTGAATTCCTGGCGCGTCTTGAAATGGTGATAACCGAAAATCTGAGCATCGTGAAACTCGACATGGCGTTCCTGATCGACAAAATGAACATGAGCCATTCCACCCTTTACCGGAAAGTGAAAGTGCTCACCGGCCTGTCGCCCGCCGATTATGTCAAGAAATTCAAACTGCGTAAGAGCATCGAGCTCCTGCTGTCGAGAGATTACAACGTGTCGGAGATTGCATTCAAGACCGGATTCAACAGTCCGGAGCACTATCGCGGCGCCTTCAAAGACGAATATGGCGTCTCCCCCACGCAATACCTCAAACGCGAGCGTGCGGCGGGAAACACGCCTTCCAATTCCGATTGATTTTTGAAAACACGGTTTTTTACCCCTTTTTCGCGGGTTTGACAGAAAAACCATGTTATTTGAAATAAAATCACTTGTTCATTTGACAAACAAGATGTAACTTTGCCACGTTAAAGTTGCTAAAAAAACGAAGGAGGAGACTCCCGAGTAAACAAATATATAGAAAATCTGATAAAAAAACTTAAAACATGAAAAATTCGTCTCACCTCACCCGAAATCTCCGGGATTTCTTTTGGGATCCCGGATTATGCAAAGCCTTTGCCCATGCGAATCAGGCTTTATCCTTCTACTGACTTTTAACTAATCAAATTTAATTCTATACTTTATTAAACAACTCATCATGAAAGACGATCGCAGTCTATTTATGTCGGCACTCGGCCGGCTGCGCGGTTGCAGATGGCTTCTTGTGAGCCTCCTCTGCCTCTTCGCGGTTGTGTCTGCAAGTGCTCAGGACACAGTTCTGAAGGGTACCGTTATAGATGATACCGGCGAACCGCTTATTGGTGCCACCGTGCTTGTGGAAGGCACCACGATCGGAACAGCCACCGACATCGACGGCAACTTCGCAATCAAGTGCAAGCCCGGTGCCAAGCTTAGGATTTCCTACGTTGGCTACGACAACATGACGGTCAATGCCCAGAACGGTATGACCATCACCATGAAGTCGGGTGCTACATCGCTCCAGGAAGTGGAAGTCGTGGCCTATGGCGTTCAGAAGAAAGTCACCATGACCGGTGCCGTGTCATCAATCAAGAACGAAGACATCACCCGCACACCGGTCAGCTCCGTCACCAACGTGCTTGCCGGTCAGCTCTCGGGCGTATCTACCGTGCAGTATTCCGGTGAACCGGGTTCCGATGCCGCCGAAATCTTCGTCCGCGGTAAAGCCACTTGGGTTGACTCCAAGCCTCTTATCCAGGTGGATGGCGTGGAGCGCGACATGTGGGACATCGACCCCAACGAAATCGAATCAATCTCCGTCCTTAAGGATGCATCCGCAACTGCCGTGTTCGGTGTGCGCGGTGCAAACGGCGTTGTGCTTGTCACCACAAAGCGTGGTAAGGAAGGTAAGGCGAAGATCGACGTTTCGCTCAACTTCTCCGCACAGCAGCCCACTAAGCTCATTGAAATGGCGAACTCTATCGAATATGCCAATTTCTACAATTATATGAGTGAAAGCGATGGTGGAGCAGCCCTTTTCTCCGACGACATCATTTCACGCTTCTCGTCTGACGACCCTTGGGACCAGATTCGCTTCCCCAACATCCGTTGGACAGACTTTGTCTTTAAGAAGACGACTCTTCAGCAGCAACACAATGTCAATATCTCTGGCGGCAACAAAACCGTGCGCTATTTCATATCAGCAGGTTTCTTCAGTCAGGATGGCATCTTCGACCAATACGGTAAGGATGATTTCGCATTCGACTACCGCTACAACCGTTTTAACTACCGTTCGAACCTTGACATTACCGCTACACCTACTACCACTATCAGTGTGAATGTAGCAGGTAAAATCGACAACTCATGCAAGCCCCGCACGGGCCAGGGTGCTTCCGGTATGGTAAAAGCGATATATGCGGCCACCCCGTTCTCCGGGGCCGGGTTCGACGACCAGGGACGCTTCATCCGCACAAACAGCGATGCCGACTACAACATCGAATATGATGCGGAAGGAAACCCCCATTCCGTTACGCTTCCTTTCACCGGATCTCATCCGATGACTTACGTGACCTATCAGCCGGGTGCATACCACAACACTGCCAACACGATTACCACCGACCTTATCATCAATCAGAAACTTGACATCATTACGAAAAACCTTTCGCTCAACGTCAAAGGTTCTTATAATAGTGGATTTGGTCAACAAAAGACACTCACGTCTTCCGCTGCTACCGTTACTCCCCGTCTTGTTTATGACCAGGAAACTAAGACTTCTACGTTGGAATTCCTAACGGAATCGTTTGAAGAGGCCCCTACTTATTCTGAGAAATCAACGGCTACGAGCAAATGGCGTAACTGGTATATGGAGGCTGGTTTGAACTGGAACCGCGATTTTGGAAACCATAACCTCACCGCCCTTGCTCTTTATAACCAGAGTAAGAACTATTATCCCAGCACATATTCCGATATCGCCCGTGGATATATCGGTTTCGTAGGTCGTGTAACATACGACTATGACAACCGCTATCTCGCCGAGGTCAACTTCGGTTACAACGGGTCGGAGAACTTTGCTCCCGGCAAGCGTTTCGGTGCTTTCCCCGCAGGATCCATCGGATGGGTAATTTCTAACGAAAAATTTATGGACAGTACCCATTCATGGCTCTCATTCCTGAAACTCCGTGCAACTCTCGGTAAAGTGGGTAACGACAAGGTGGGCGGCAGCCGTTTCATGTATCTCGCCGACCCATTTGGCATCAACGGCGGTGCCCTTCTTGAGCGACCTGCCGGAGAGAACCCTTACGGTTACAATTTCGGTACCGGCAACAATGGCTATGCTACTCAGCCCGGTGCTTGGGAGATGCAGAAAAACAACCCCGACCTCACTTGGGAGAAGGCCGTAAAGCAGAATTACGCAGTCGATGCCGAGTTCCTTAACTATCGACTCAAGGCAAGCTTCGACTACTATCGTGAGCATCGCACCGACATCCTTCTGCAGAACTACTCTGCTCCCGCTATCCTTGGCTACACTCCCGCCATGACCAACTACGGTATCGTCGATAGCTGGGGATGGGAACTCAGCATCGGTTGGAACGACGTAATCGGTAAGGATTTCAGCTACTATGCACGTTTCAATCTCTCCTACAACGACAACAAGATTATCCAGGACGGTCAGGCTCCTCAAAGCTACGACTATATGAAGACTGCTGGACATCGTATCGGCGCCCGTTCGCAACTCCTCTTCTGGGGATATTACGACGAAACTGCCGATGCAAGATACTATGCACAATATGGTACAGAAATCCCTGCACAGCTTAAAGACAACAGTAAACTGAATCCCGGCGACCCCATCTATGTTGACCTCAACGGCGACGGTAAAATCGACGGCAATGACTATAGCCGCGAATTCGGTAAAACCGATGACCCGCGCTTCATCGCAGGCCTCAACTTCGGTTTCAGCTGGAAAGGGATTACTCTCGGTGCCCAATTCTCCGGGGCATGGGATGTAACCCGCAGCATCAGCGGTGCGTTCCAGCAGCCTTTCTACAATGCAGCTGGCGACGGCAAGGGAGGTCTTCTAAAAACACATATTTATGACAGTTGGTCAGTCGAAAGCCCTAATGCCGAATATCCTCGTCCAACTCTTTCCTATAAAAATCATACTTACGCAGGTTCCACACTTTGGGAGAAAGACGCAAGCTATGTGCGTTGTAAATCTTTACAACTTGCCTACAACTTCGATATGCCTTGGATGAAGAAAATTGGTCTCAAGAGCCTCCAGCTCTCCTTTAGTGCCTACAATCTCTTCACCATATCTGGTTACAAGTGGGGTGACCCCGAGAACCGCGCAAGCAGTTCGCCGGACTATCCTTTGACCCGCACATACACCGCCGGTCTTAAAGTAGGATTCTAATCGTAACAAAGAACAAAAAGAAACCGAAATCATGAAGAAAGCATTTCACAGCATATTCGCGATGATATTGGCTGGAATGGCCGTGACGGGCTGTACTGACGAGGTGCAGTTGGGTAACGCCTTCCTTGACAAGGCTCCGGGTGGTTCAATGAATCTCGACAGTATATTCAACAACCCTGATTACGTCAACCAATTCCTTACCAATATATACAACAAACAATATTACGGACTTCCATACAATTCTGGTAAGAATCAAGCAGCAAGTCCCTACAATGGAAAGCTTGATGCCTTGACCGACCTTTATCAGATGCACTGGTCGAGCTGCAAGGTATGGACATCTTACTACACCGGCACATTCTCCGCCAACGAAGATCCCCTTATTTCTTTTAAGAACGACAATGTATGGGAAACCGTACACATGGTGTCAGTCATTAAGGAGAACATCGAACGCGTGCCTAACATGAGTCAGGAGAAAAAGGACTACATAGTGGCTCAAGCAAAGGCTCTCCAGGCTTTCGCATATTCGGTCCTCCTTCCGCATTATGGAGGACTCCCCATCATTGAGAACACCATCAGCAGCGCGGGTGACGGCGTGGGAGAGCGTGCCACTTTCGAGGAGACCGTCAACGCCATTGTTAGATGGTGTGACGAAGCCAAGGATTATCTCTATTGGTCCTATAGCGGCAACGATGCCGAGAGCAGCTCGTTGCAGACGGGCCGCTGGACCAAGGCCGGTGTCATGGCTCTCAAGGCGCAGGTGCTTTGGCTGGCTGCCTCACCTCTCTATAACGACAACCAGTCATACTACGACGGCACTACAGATGCTGAAACGAAAAACCTTGTGTGGTATGGCAACAAGGACGATTCCCGTTGGCAGCGCGCCCTCGAGGCTTTCGAAGACTTTTGGAGAGAAAATGAGAAAAACGGCAACTACTACCACCTATATCAAGCGGAAAAAAAGAACCTCGACGGCTACCGTCTCGCATATCGTCGTGGATATATGTATGATGACAGTCCCGAAAATATCCACTGGACCAAGGTGGCAGGCATTTATGGTACTCAGGCGGCCTACAGCTGGCTGAACTGGAATACTTGGGATGGCATTAACCGTAACAATAACTCCCCTACACTTGAATATGTCGAAATGTTCCCTTGGAGCGATGGTAAGCCCTTCAATTTCGAGAAGGATATGAAGCTTGACAGGACATATACTAACACTAAGGATAATTCTGAGTGGGATGTATATACTTGTTTAACGGGAAAGTATGACAAACTTTACTATAAATATGAGGAAGGTCGAGGAGGTTTCAAGAAGACATATAATCGAGATCCACGTCTTTATGAAAACGCTGTGGTTTCAGGCACTCTTGAAAATCTTGCTCTTAAATCGCCTGACGGTAAGGCCAGCGGCAATATTATGGAGCTTTGGGTTGGTGGGCAAAATGCTCAGAACTGTGTTAAGCATCCTACTGACAACACACTTACTGAATCCCTCACCTCTTATTGTCCCACCGGTTTCGCTGCATATAAATATGTGCTTAACAAGCAGGAATGGTGGCGTGACCCCAACATGCATTGGAACGTCCTCACAATTCCCGATATGATTCTTATGTATGCGGAGTGTCTTGCAGAATGCGGACGTCTTGAAGATGCTATCAAACAAGTTGACCTTATTCGTTCGCGTGTTGGCCTTAAAAGTATCAACTCTTCCTACAATAAGGATAAGAATCTTACAACCAATAAAGACAACCTTATAGAGGAGATTCTTCGCGAACGTGCTTGCGAACTTGGTCAGACCAATGCGCGCTACATCGACATGATTCGCCGCAAGCGAACAGACTGGATGACGAAGCAGCTACACGGCATGGCCACATTCCGTATGATTCAGAACTCCAAACTGGAATGGGTGCGTCGTAACGCCCCCTACTTCGGCGACGACAAAAACAGCGGACAGACAGAACCGGCACGTTTTGAATATGAGCCGTTCGAACTTATGCAGGGCAAACGTGCTCTTTGGGGTAAAGACCCGAATTCACTCGAGGTCAAGAAATGGTTTATGATGCCTTTCCCTCAGGAGGAGATCAACAAAGGGTATGGTCTTATCCAGAACCCGGGTTGGTGATTCAAATTCCTTTTACAGGTTTTTAACTAACATCTCAAACGAGACTTAACGAGACAAATATGAAATCCAAAATAATATTTATAATGTCACTTGCCGCAGGGCTTACCCTGCCGGTTACCGCACAGGAGAAGGAAGACTCCGTGGTGAACCAGTGGCTTGCGCAGGAGTATGACCTCGGCGTGAACCTGGGCATAAACCGCGAGAATTCTACGGCTTCCGTGAGTGTAATCAAGAATGACGCCGTCAACCGCCGTTCAGCTAAGAATGTCGGCAATTCGCTCATAGGCCAAGGCAAGGGCCTTATCACAATCGCCGGCACCGGCACCTATTATGAGCAGAACCCTACCTTCTATATTCGTGGCCTCCAGAGTCTTTCCGGAAGCACTCCGCTCATTCTTGTTGACGGTATCGAACGCGATATCACCATGATTGACCCCGAGGAAGTGCTCGAGGTGCAGATTCTCAAGGATGCCGCAGCAACCTCACTCTATGGCTATAAGGGAGCCGACGGCGTAATAAACGTTATAACCAAGCGAGGAGAATATAACTCAAAAACTATCCGCGTAAACTACGAGCACGTGTTCTCCAACATGAAGAACCGGCCGAATTTCGTTGACGGAGCCACATACGCCATGGCGATGAACGAGGCTCTCTATAACGAGGGGCAGGGACAGTATGCCAAATACAGCCAGCAGGAAATCGATGCTTTCAAGAGCGGGGCATACCCATATCTATATCCCAATGTCAACTGGGTTAACGAAACCTTCCGCAACCATGCCAACGGCGACCGGGCTTCGGTTGAGTTTTCCGGTGGCGGTGAGAAGTTCCGCTATTTTTCTATGGTGAATTTCCTTTATAGCGACGGTTTCATCAAGAATCCGAACGAGAACAAGGGGTATTCCACCCAGGATAAATATATGCGCGGCAACGTACGTATCAACCTTGACGTTGACCTTTGGAAATACACCCAGCTCCGCTCTAACATCTTCACGTCCCTGAGTGAGATGCAGGATCCGGGGTCCAACGCCAATCTCTGGAGCATGATTTATTCCACCCCTGCGGCAGCATTCCCCGTAAGGAATGAAAACGGGTTATGGGGAGGCAACACCACCTGGTCGGGCGATAACAACCCTGTTGCACAGTCAACCGGTGCCGCTTATTATAAAGTTTTCGACCGCCAGCTCTTCTTCAATGCCGAAGTTGTTCAGGACCTCTGCATGGTGACCAAAGGTCTTGGATTTAACGTCGGTGCAAGCTACGATGTTGTGTCAAATATTATAGAAGACCATTCCCGCAAATACAACTACGGGATGCCCATTGTTTCAGGATGGGAAAACGGAGTACCACAGTACTCTCCCTGGCAAGTTGAAGACCAGGCTACTGCAATGGGGTCTGCAGCTGACACGAAGGCGTTTGCGCGCCGTCTCAATGCTTGGGCTGCTTTCACTTACGACAACACTTTCGGAGAGAATCATCGTGTGATGGGTCAGTTGAAATATCATTACGACTATGAAGACCCTATGGGCACCAACAATAATGTATATCGCCATAATATCTCCTTCTGGGGACAATATACATTCGCAAATCGTTATTCACTTGGCGTTTCTCTTGCTGAGATGGGTTCTTCCCGCCTTGCCCCCGGCACCAAGTGGAGCTTCTCTCCTAACGTGTCGCTCGGAGCCGTTATTCTTAAAGATGAGACACTCCCTGTAAACTTCCTTAAGGTGAGAGGTTCATGGGGCATCCAGAACCGCGATCGTCTGCCCGGCGACAATGTTTGGACATATTATACACAGTCTTATCAGGTGAGCGGTGTTTCTTATCCGTGGTCCGACAAGTTTGACGGCGGCGCTACTTATGGTGAAACCACTGTATTGCAACTCCCTACTGTGAATCCATCGCATGAGAAGGTGGCAAAATATGATGTGGGCATTGATGCGAGCTTCCTAAACTGTATCAACCTATCCGCTGACTATTTTTATAATCATCATTATGATATTTTCGTTGACGGCAGCGGAGCATATTCGAGCCTCATCGGTTTCACAGCTCCCTTCAAGAACCAGGGTAAGGTTGACAACCGAGGCGTTGACATCGAAATTGATTTCAGCAAGAGCTTCGGCGACTGGAATGTGATGGCCGGAGGTTCGTTCCTCTTCTCGAAGAGTAAAATAGTTGATATGGCGGAGGAACCCAAGGCTTTCGATAATCTTAAAAATACAGGTAATCCTCTCAGCTCCACTTATGGACTCATTGCTGAAGGATTATTCACTTCGCAGGAAGAAATAGACCATTCTCCCACGCAGACGTTCTCAACCGTTCGTGTCGGCGATATCAAATACCGCGACCTTAACAACGACGGTAAGATTGATGCCAACGACGTTACCAAAATCGGACACAATGCTATCTGTCCTGAAATATACTATACGTTCAATCTCGGTGCGGAATACAAGGGTATCGGTCTTGTGGCTCACTTCCAAGGCGTAGGCAACTATGGTTGCAACCTCAACTCGCAGGGCTACTATTGGGGTCTTATCAACAACAGTTCGCTTGCCCAGGAGGTTTATGATAACCGTTGGAGCCAAGAAAACAATAGGGCCGACGCGCTCTATCCGAGACTTAGCTCTACAAGCAACGCCAATAATTACCAGACCAGCACTTTCTGGCAGCGCGACCGTTCCTACCTGAAACTTCGCAACGTAGAACTTTACTACAACTTTAGCAAGGAACTCCTCGCCAAGACCGGATTCATCAATGGCGCAAGGGTGTTCGTGCGTGGTGTTGACCTTTGCAACATCGCCACAGGCGGAAGCGACAAGCTTACAGACCTCGACCCCGAGGCAACCGGTGTTGTGGCACCTCTTAGCCGTCAGGTTGTAGTTGGTGTGAAACTCACTTTCTAACCTTTCATCAATCCAAACAGTAAAGACAAATGAAACTGAAATATATAATCAGCGGTGTGGCTTTCCTGTCGTTCTGCCTATCGTCTTGCTCCGATCAAATGGACTATAAAGAGTATAAGACTGATGATATCAATTATATCAAGAGGGACTTCGACAAGGTTGGAAAAATTACCACCCATATTTACCGTGCCCTTGACTATGACCACGGCCAGATGTATGGAAGCGCCATGCTCGCTTCCGCCACCGACGAGGCTGTTTATAGCCATCAGGGGAACGCTATCGAATCTTATTTCAACGGATCTTGGAGCCCTTCGAACGCCAATTCTTCCATTTGGGGTACATGCTGGGACGCGATTTCTTACTGCAATCTCTATCTCGATGAATTCCTCGACCTTGAGTTCCCCGACCATAAACTTGAGAAAGGGTATAAAGACGAGATGATAAAATACAAGAACTATCAGTGGGAAGTTCGTTTCATGCGTGCCTACTACTATTTCCTCCTTGTGCGTCAGTATGGCGGTGTGCCTTTGATTACGAAGTCGATGAACGCCGAGGAAGCAAATGCCCAGCCACGTGTATCAGCCGACGAAATTTTCGCATATATCGACTCTGAATGTGAGGCTATCAAGGACAGCATCATCAAGAATTATTCCGGAGCCTATAATTCCATCGAGAACGAGTCGGGCCGTGTGAATCAGCTCGGGGTACTCGCGCTTCGCGCCCGCGCGGCTCTATACCACGCATCCCCGCTTTTCTCCAAGGATAAGGACGATGTCGCGAAAAAGGAACTTTGGCATCAGGCCGCCCTCCGCAACAAGGAAGTGCTCGACACCTGTCGTCGTGATGGGATGCGTCTTGCCAAAGACTACAAAGTGCTTTTCGGTACAGATAATTGGTCGAATAGCGAGTCCATTAAAGAGATTATTTTCGCACGTCGTATCGCTGCTGACAGAAATCTTGAAAACCGCAACTTCCCTATCGGAATGAAAGGCGGCAACGGGGGGAACTGTCCTACCGAGAACCTCGTGTCGGCTTACGAAACTACAAACGGTCTTGCAATCGATGATCCTAACAATACTATGTATAACCCTCAGGATCCTTACAAGAATCGTGATGCGCGTCTTGCTGCTACTGTAGCTGTAAACGGAGAAAAGTGGCCTACTACTTTAGAGGGTGATGGTCTTGAGACGTATTTTGGAGGTGTCAATTCCCGTTCTGTCACCTATGGAACTCCCACAGGTTATTACTTGAAGAAATATCTTAATGGTGAGCAAAAGATTTCCGGCACTGGGACAACCACAACCAACCACACTTGGGTGCTCTTCCGTGTAGGTCAGGTTTATCTTGACTATGCCGAGGCATTGCTTAATTATACCGGAAGTGGCTACGACATACCGGAGGATTTCACTCTTTCTGCAGCCGATGCCATCAACATGGTCCGCACACGTGCCGGACAGCCCAACCTTCCTACCGGTCTTAACTTCGCTGATTTCGAAAAGAGATATGAGAACGAACGTTTCGTGGAACTCGCATTCGAAGGTCACCGCATGTTTGACGTACGCCGTTGGATGAAAGCCCCGCAATATTTCGTCAATGTCAAGGTGATGGAAATTACCAAAAATGGCGATGTGCTTACCTTTACCCCCGTTACGAATCCGTCTTATATTACTAAACGTACATGGGCAGGCGACCACCAGTATCTTTGGCCTATACCACAGTCCGAGATACTGAAATCCGGCGCTCTCACCCAGAATCCCGGATGGCAATAATAACAGTATAGTCTTTTCCTAATCAATCGGAATTCCATAATTCCGATTGATTAGGAAAGGCTTAAATCTAATACAACTTTTTCCTTTTATTAACCAACATTTTTTCTATGAAAAAATTTTTATTAACTCTCGGAGTTGCCTGCATGGCTCTCCCTTCGTTCGCGGTTACGCGAATACTGTACCAGCAGAATTTCGAGACTGCTACAGATGCGGCTTCTACCGGTTGGTCATACGGCGGTGCATCTATGACTATTGCATCAGACAATTTCGGTAAATTCCTTGAACTTTCCCAAGGTCAGACCAACGGACGTAGTGCTCAGGTTACGTGGGGGCAGGATATCTTCATGAACGACGGAGTTCCTGTACTTGAGGATGGTACCTACAACCTGAAATTCGATTTCTCCATCAAGCAGGGTTCAACCAACCAGTATAACAGCGAATTCACTGTTTTCACGAACCATGCACCGATTGCTAACAACAAGTATCGAACACCTTGGAGTCAGGCTCCGGAGGCATCTTGTTGGGATAATTATCTCTTCGACATGTCGCAGGATGAACCCGGCAAGCAGGCTACTGTTTTTGCTATTGATGCTCCTACTGAGGTGACTGAAAATGCGGAAGGAACTAAGACGTATTCTCTCAACTACTCTGATCTTTCTACTTTGGAGACCGGTAAGTGGTACACAGTAGATCTCATGGTTAATGTAGAGTCTCGTGAAGTGGAATATCGTGTTTTTGATGTTAATGATGAGGAAAATCCCGTTAAGGAGGGCACAAGAATCGTCCCTGAGACAGATATTAACGGTGATCCTGTTAGCATGTATGCTGAAGGTCTTTTCATTTTGGTTGCACGTTATCAAACCATTTATGACATCGACAATATTTTGATTTCTTATGATTCTTCAGAGGATTACGCAAATGCTCCTACTGTGGCTCTCACTCGTCTTGGCAAGACTGCAGACGATGAAATCAACGACAGAATCCGTGCATATACTATTACATTCCTTGACGGGGAAACTCTTCATGTGACCGGCACTGACGGTGTGGAGGTGGAAGCTGAATATGCTGATTGTGAACCGGTTGGATCTTATACTTATGAAACAACCACAAGCGGTACTTTCAAGGCTTGGACTACATGTGGAGAGGCTACTTCAGAAATAATCGAAACTGTGGTTGATTGCGATCCTATCAAACTTCCTGAGGTAGTTGCCACCATATCTTCTGTAACCGAAGGCTTCGGTAAGACTTATACTCTGAGTGTTGACAATTCTGAAGTTCCTCTTCGTCCAAGTATCTCTATCGAGTATGAATTTACTGGTGTTAATGGTGATACTTTCTCTTCAACGGAGGATGTTTACTCAGGTGCTAAGGTAACTGTGGATCAGGAGGGTACACTCAAGCTTATTTCCAAAGCTGCCGGTTATGCTTCTGCATCTGTTGAGGTTAAGAATGACATTCAGTTCGAAACAAAGAAAGTTTATGATTTTGCACGCTTGACGGAAGATGAAATCAAAGCTGCAGGATTCCCCAAAGTTGATCCATTGCGTAGCGATGCGACATCTGGCGAGAATAACTGGACTGCACGCAAGCGTCTCTACTATGAGATTGAGGGAAGCGAACATGAAAACGATAAGGGTGAAACCGTACGTGACTTTGCATACCCCTTCGGCTATGTTGCAGAAAACGAAAATGCTCTTATAGAGAGATACCTTATCGACAATTCCGGCAAGGAGTCTGTTGATGCAGGTGCATACTTCCCAGGTCTTAACATCTTCCCCGATGCTGGCAAAAAGAGCGGCGGTTTCCCCAACGTAGGTATATTGTATCGTATCGGTCTTTATAATAACGAGACCAACAATAACAATAATAACGTCATTGTTAAGGATCTTGACCAGACTGATTTCGTTGTTGTAAATGCTATTGACAACTACGGTGGCGACTCTAACCATCCTGTATTACCCGCAGGTTCTGACGAAGAATATTATAAGGTTCTTGCTGGCACAGACGAAGTATTAAGTGTGGCAGCATCTGGTGTTCTTAACGAAGAAACCAATCTTTATGATGTTACTTACGCTCTCTATCGCATCCAGAAGGCCATCACCAAAATTACTATCTTCAAGCAGGCTGGTTCTCAGAGCGGCGTAGAAGGTGTTGAGGCTGAGGTTGAAGGTGACAACTGGTATTATTCAATCGACGGCGTACGCATGGCAGAGCCCACACGTCCCGGCATCTACATCCACAATGGCAAGAAGATTATCGTAAAATAATAATCCAAAACCATCCATACCCAAGGAGGGCGACCGCAAGGCCGCCCTCCTTTTTATCGTTCCTCTAACCGTATCAAAGACACGGCTCACACAACAGACAGCACAACGGAGAGCATAACGGCTCGCACAGCGGATAGGACAACGGCAGGGAAACGGGGAGGATGCGGATTGCCGTTCGGTGGGTCGCTTCTTTGAAGCGGCTTGAAAAGAAAGGTTATTTCATCCCTTCCCTCCAATTATGGCGGCTCCCTGCGAGATACCGGCAAGCCATCGCGCAGCGTCGTTCATGTGCAGGGCCCGATGTCGTTTCATTGTCTTTTCGGTTGTCTGTATGCAGTTTTCAGAGAGAAGGAGCAATCGGCCGGAGGCACAAAGGTCAAACATTTTACCGGAAGGCTTATATCTCTCCCCGAAGGGGAAATCGACGATATGGATAGCACTTGCTCCCTTTTTGATCAAGTCATTTCTCAGATTTTTCTCCGCTTCACTGATAAACGGGGATACGAGTACTCTGCCGCACCGTGCGGTTTCCTCCCATTCACGTTCATAATTCGTCCCCTCTTCTTTTGAATACCGGCTGCTAACTATCAACGGCGATTTCATTGGCTCATAGAGCAAGTCAAGATTCCCGTAAGCGTCAAATATCCTTTCACCGATTCTCAATCTGCAAACTTTCCGGAAAAACTGCGGATACATCTGCCGGAGCAACAACCGGCGTGGATTGTCAGTCACATACTTTAGGAAAGTATCAAGCATACCCCGGCGGAAGACGATGCGGTCGTTATAGCCATCTTGAAAAACGGGGATGTTCTTCTCTGCAAACAGCGGGGAAATGCGGCGTAGCTGTTTGGTGCAGTTGCCCTTGAAGAATTTTACAATCCCTCCGAATCCGATTTTAAGTTCTTCTTCTATGAAAACCATGAAATGCACATGATCCGGCATGACGGCACTTCCCATAATCCTGACCTGCGAATACATCTTCTCCACATTGTAGAGTTCCCAAAACAGCACAAAACCGAAATCTGACAAGACAGTCCGTGCCCTCAATCTCCGGGAGTCATCGACTCCGTCGGGCATCACACTGCTAAATATCTCCTTTACCGCCTCATGACGCGAGATGGTCACCATATACATGCAACGCGACTGATAGTCATGCCAGAAGGCCCGGCGGTTCTGGGAATGGATGATGACATCACGATATAGAGGATTGCCGGGGATATGGCTATATGAGAGTTCGATGTCATTTTCCATGGGGTGCCGGTTTTAAGGGTCATGAATAAGCTTCCGGCATTAAGAGCCAAAGCAAAAGCTCGCCGCCGTTTTTTCATTGCAAAAATAAGAAAATAATTCATAATCAGCAAAAAAAAAGAAGCATATTAAAACTTGATTTTTCCGAAAGTGATGAATAACAACGGCGAGACAACGGCGTTTCAAAGAAACTCCTCACCGAACGGCTGGAACACCCGCCGGCCCAATAACCGGCCCAATAACCGGCTCAATAACCGGCTCAATAATTGGCTAAACTGGGGGAGGAGCTGCGGGCTGGAGGAGGGGCCCGCGAAGCAGGCTGTGAGTATTGGGGATGGCTGTTCGGTAGGGATGGCTGTTCGGTGCGTGGTGTCTTTGACACGCCGGAAGCTGAATTTGCAAGAGGCGAGGCGGCTTATTTCCTAAATCTTGGCCGAAACTATCACTCTTTCATCACTTTTTAAGATTAAACCGCGCTTTTTTCAAATTGAATTGCTATCTTTGCATATTGAAGTTATTTTTAACTTTTTTTCTTGCAGGGAGCACTGACCGTGAGTCCTAACAATATTTATCGGCAACAATAACCAACAATAAAACAACCTTAAAATTATGAACAAGAGAATCCTGCTCGCATTGGGAGCCACAATGGCGCTTGCACAGGGCGCGACGGCTCAACGCACTACCGATGTGCTTGACCGAGGCCTGGTGGCAATGAAGACAGACAGCGGCGTCTTCTGCTCGTGGCGCATCAATGCCGACGAATGGTATGGCACGGAATATAACATCTACCGCGGTTCTACCAAGCTTAACGAAACACCGTTGAAGGTCTCCAACTTCACCGATCCCGCAGGGTCGCTCGATGCAACCTACACCGTCAGGGCGGTTGTGAACGGAACCGAATCGGCGGCTTGCGCACCCGTGAAAGTCTGGGAGAAGAATTACACCGTCATCAAACCGCAGCATGCTCCTGAAATTACGGCGGGACTTGTGCCCAACGATGCAACCGCCGCCGATGTTGACGGCGACGGCGAACTTGAAATCATCATGAAATATGACAATCAGAGTTCCGACTTCCAGAACGGCGACAACGGCATATTCACGGTGGTGGAATGTCTTGAAATGGACGGCACGGTGAAATGGTGGATCAACTTCGGCCCTAACATGGGCGATTTCCAGAACAACGAAGTCAACATCATCGCTTATGACTGGGACGGTGACGGCAAAGCCGAAGTAGTGTTCCGCGCCGCCGACGGCACCGTAATACATCAAGCCGACGGCACCACCTACACAGTGGGCGACGCCTCGATAAACTACCGTGGTACGGCATGGCCCTCCGGACAATGGTTCATGCATTGGGGCAAGGAATATCTCATATATGCCGACGGTCTTACATGCAAGCCTTACGAATGCATCGACTATCCTCTCAAGCGGGTGGAAGACGAAAACAACCCCAACGGTCTCCTAAGCGGGAGTGCATACGATGCTCTGGTAAACAGCGAATGGGGCGACGGCTACGGCCACCGTTCTTCGAAATATTTCTTCGCCGCCCCCTACCTCGACGGCCGCAAGCCGAGCCTCTTCCTGGGACGTGGAATTTATACGAAGCATAAGTTTATCACCTACGACATCGACCCCGAGAGCCATAAACTTGTGGAGAGATGGAGATGGAACGACCTCGGAGGAGCATGGCATGGACAGGGCTACCACAACATGGGCATAGCCGACGTGGACTGGGACGGCCGTGACGAAATCGTATATGGCTCGATGGTGATCGATGACAACGGGTTCGGACTTTCAACCACCGGACTCGGCCACGGAGACGCCCAACACTGCGGCGATTTTGACCCCTACACACACGGTCAGGAAATTTTCGCTTGCAACGAAGACAGCCCCAACAACAACTTCCGCGACGCCACCACAAGCAAGATATATTACCGCACTACCGGCGGCAACGACGACGGACGTTCGAACATGGGCAACTTCATTGACGAATATCCCGGCGCGGAAGGAGTTTCCTCGCGCGATGACGCATTGGTCGGCGGTGCTTTTCACAAAGCAATCGTAGGCGACAGCAAATCGACTGTATCAATTACTCAAAATTTCAGGGTGTATTGGGACGGAGACCTTTGCGACGAATCGTTTGACTACAGTAACGGCAAAAACACTGCCGGGGCAATCTACAAACCGAGGGAAGGACGAATCGCACTTCTCGAAGGGAGCAAAACAAACAATGACACCAAGGGAACGCCCTGCTACCAGGGCGACATACTCGGCGACTGGCGCGAAGAATATATCATGCGCGACGCCGACAACAACATTCGCATCTATTCAACCGACTTCCCGACAGAACACCGCATCTATTCGCTATGGTATGACATGCAATACCGCAACGCAATGGTTTGGCAAATGTGTGGTTACAATCAACCGCCACACGTAAGCTTCGCCCTCAGCAGCTTCGAGAATATCACCGTGCCGCCGGCACCCCTCACCATGACGGGACGTACGGAAGTGACCAACAACGGAACCATAGACGCATCGCTCAACGGGAAGCACGTAATCGTTTGTGAGACCGGCGACATGACCCTTTCTGCTGCCGACGGCGCCGCTCCCTCCATTCTGACGGTCAACACCCCGACATGGGTGGAAGGTCATAACAACAACGACAACATCACTACCAAGACTTTCTCCCACACCATTTCCGGAGGTACATTTGCCGGCGATATGTCGCTCGTGAAGCAGGGCGACGGTAAACTCGTGATGCCAGCCGGCACTCATACCTACACCGGAAAGACAGAAGTGTGGGCAGGCACATTGGCAGTGGAAGGGGAACTGACCGGCAGCCCGCTTTGGCTCAACCGCTTCGGAGTGCTCGAAACTTCGTCGGTCAACATCTCGAAAGGTATCGATATGGAGTATGGGGCAGTCCTCCGTCCGGGAACCGCTACGACGGCAGGAACTATCTCTACGGGCGAACTTACCCTTGGATTCGGAGCAATCGTGGAACTCGATGCATTCGCCGACGAAACAATCGACCATATCAATGCCTCCAAACTTATCATAGAGAAGAAAGACTGGACAAACGGTCCGGAATACCTCCAGCCAATCATCAAATTCACGGACCATCCTGCCGAAGGGGCATCGACCATACCGATGGGTAAATATCTCATCGGCGAAATCGGCGAAATCGAAGGCAACCTCTCCGACATCATAATCCTCGGAATCGACGACATGAAGAAGACCCTCGTATATGAAGACGGCAAGCTATACGTAAACCTTGATGCATACGATGCCGGCGTGAAGACGTGGGCAGGAGGAGAGACCGCACTTTGGGACCTCGACCACTCGATGACATTCAAGAATGATGAAACCGGAGACAATGATGTATTCGTACCCGGTGACGTCGTTACCTTTGACGATTCTGCCCTTATGACAGACGTAGTGATTTCGGGACGTCTCAAACCGGCTACCGTAACCTTCAACAACAACGAAAAGAATTATACGCTTTCGGGCGACGGCCAGATTGTAGGGGAAGCCAAACTCGTGAAAGAGGGTAAAGGCACGCTTACAATCAACAACATAAACAGTTTCACCGGAGGAACCTATATCAACGACGGTAAAATCGTGGCGGGTGTCTTCGCCAACAACATCGGCAACGACCTTGGTGCCCTTTCTGGCGTGAACTCCCGCATCTATATGAGCAACGACGCAACCCTCGCGGTGAACGCAAGCGGCACACTTGGCCAGCGAATCACCATGCAGAGCGGCAACGCTGCCATCGAAGTGCCAACGGGAATAACACTCACTACCACTTCCGGGATCTCCGCCGTAGGCATAGGGCAGCGACTCTACAAGCGTGGGGCGGGCACCCTCAACCTCGCCGGAGGAAACGGCATGAACCGCCTTGTAATCGAAGGTGGGGTGGTCAACGCTTCGGAGGTTTCCGATAGGATTTCCCTCCCATCAACTGTGGAATTCGTCAGCGGTTCGCTCTACGACCCGGAAAGCATGTACACTTACAGCACGAATCCGACAAATTACTATGTAGGTAAAGGTAACCGCGGTTCTCTCTATCTGGATTCGCGATGCAAATATATTGGAAAACTCACCGGAGAAGGCACCTTGTCGGTTTATGCAGCCGGCGTGCGCTGCGACCTGACAGGTGACTGGTCGGGGTTCGAAGGAGAACTCATTGCAGGATATTTCAAGAGAGGGGCATACGATCCCGATTTCAAATGGGACAACGACAAAGGAATGCCGAAAGCTGCACTCAACATTTCATCGGGCGTGACTTTCAATGCACAGTCGCACAACATGACCCTTGCCAACCTTAAAGGGTCCGGCATCTATAACGGCTCCGGCACTCTCACCATCGGCAACGACGACACCAACATCGTCTTTTCCGGAACTTTTGCCGGAAAACCGAGAATCGTGAAGACCGGCAAATGCGACATGCGCATGTCGAAACTTATGTCGGAAGTGACAAGCGTGACAGCCCGCGACGGTTACGTATCGCTCACGGCATCGAGAGCTCCCTACAACACCGTCTTTTTCAACGCTCCCCTCACTATCGACGGCAATGCCAAACTTCGCGGACGTGGAACCGTGGCTAACCTTACGATTTCGGGCAATGGCGTGCTTGAACCAGGTTCTTACTCCGATTCCAATCCCTACCACTACGGCCCGATTTTCTCTACAGGAAACGTGACCGTCAACGAGGGTGCGACACTCAGCCTCTATCTTCGTATGGCAGGAAAGGGTAACGACTGCTCTTATCTTGACGTGAAAGGTACGCTTGCAATAACCGGAAATGTGAAAGTGGAAATGAATTCCGCTTACGTTCCGGCGGAAGGCGACGAATTCCGTCTGTGGATAACTGAGAACTTCAGCGGCACTCCCAACATTGAACTTCCGGAACTTCCCGAGGGTCTGGAATGGGATTACACCGGTCTGCAAGATGCCACCGGCATTCTGAAAGTGAAGAAATCTTCGGGTGTGAGCGGAATTGAGGCCGATGAGGTTGTGTCGTGCAGGGTTGTGACGATGGCGGGTGTTGTGGTGAAGGAATTCACGGGGCGTGCAGCCGATGTCATGGCCGGATGCGAAGGTCTGGCAAAGGGGATATATGTGTTGACGATGTCGGCCGACGGTAAGACCGAAACCCGAAAGGTTGTAATCGATTAAGCAACGCAAATCAATACATGCACATGCCCTTGGCATGTTTAAATGACGGCAGGTCCGGAACTCCATGGTATTCGCATGGAGTCCCGGACTTCGTCGTTAATCACACATGTCAAAATTCATTGTTGATCCAACATACCGGACTTCGTTTGGGGGGCAGACACGTGTCACCGATATGTTTTGATTTGGACATTCGTTGGCGGATTAAACATGCCGGAGGCATGTCCCTACAAAAAATCTGGTTGCCCTGGTTGTTCTGGTTTGCGCAAAGCGGGTGTTGTCCCGGTTGTCGGATGCGGGATTTTGTGTCAATGTGGGGAGGATGGGAGATTTTTTCGCAATATTGACAGATAATCCGGTTTTAATGAAAGAAAAAACACGGAATCTCACGTATGTTTTTTATAATTTTGCGATGAAGTTATTCCGATTCTTTACTCTAAAGAGGTAATTCCCTAATTACCGTAAAGAATCCGATGAAAAACTCCGGTATGGGCTTTGCCCTTTCTTAACCCGATAAATCAACACATACCTAACAGAGGAAATGAAATATACAGGATTTGCAGCAAAGGTGATTTCTTCACGCAATTTACTTGTGGCGGCGTCGTTTATGGCTCTTGCCACGGTTCCGGTCTTTTCACAGGCCAAGTATGATTTCTCCAAAATACAGATGGAAAAGCTCGACAGAGGTGTAGTGGCTGTCAGGGAAAACCCCGAGACGGTTGTTGTGTCGTGGCGTTATCTTTCGTCAGACCCGGAGAATCAGGCGTTCGACGTGTATCGCGATGGCAAAAAAGTGAATTCGAAACCTATCGTCGATGCCACTTTCTATAAAGACAATTATAAAGGCACAAAGGCCGCGAAATATGAGGTGAGGGCTACGAAGGGAAAATCGACAGGTGAGTTCACTCTTCCCGCCGATGCTCCCTTGGGATATATCAATATCCCTCTTGACAAACCCGCGCTCGGTGTGGATCCTTATGGCAAGGAGTATTTCTACACAGCCAACGATGCCTCGGTGGGCGACGTTGACGGCGACGGACAGTATGAGATTTTCCTGAAATGGGACCCCACCAACTCGCATGACAACGCCCATGACGGCTTCACCGGACCGACGCTCATAGATTGCTATAAACTCGACGGCACGCGCCTGTGGCGCATCGACCTTGGCGAAAACATCCGTTCGGGCGCACATTATACACAGTTCCTTGTGGCTGACTTCGACGGCGACGGATGTGCAGAACTTATCTGCAAGACCGCCGACGGCACCCAGGACGGCACCGGAAAAGTGATTGGCGACCGCCGCGCCGATTTCCGCAATATGAAGGGTCGGGTGATTGCAGGTCCTGAATACGTAACCGTTTTCAATGGCAAGACCGGCGAAGCTATGGCTACGGTTGATTATATCCCTCCGCGTGGTGAACTCAAGGACTGGGGCGACAGCTATGCCAACCGTTCCGACCGGTTCCTTGCCGCCGTTGCATATCTCGACGGGGTGAAACCCTCCGCAGTGATGTGCCGAGGCTATTACACCCGCAGCGTGCTTGCCGCCTACGATTGGGACGGCAAGGACCTCAAGGTGCGTTGGGTGTTCGACAGCAACGAACCCGGCAACGAGAAGTATGCCGGACAAGGCAACCACAACCTTCGTGTAGTGGATGTTGACGGCGACGGTTGCGATGAAATCATCTATGGCCAGATGGCTGTCGATAACGATGGAAAAGGTCTCTATTCCACCGGTATGTATCATGGCGACGCCATCCATCTCGTTTCCGACATCAACAATGAAAAATATTACGTCTGGGGATGTCATGAAAATAAGGTTGACGGTACATCCCTGCGCGATGCCGCAACGGGAGAAGTGATTTTCCAATATAAGAGCAACAAGGACATAGGCAGATGTATGGCCGCCGATATCGACCCAGACCATGAGGGCGTTGAACTTTGGTCGCCCAATACCGGAGGCGTGAGGGATTTCAAGGGGAATCTTATTTCACCGAAAATGGAATTCAAGAGCGAGGTTTCAGCCGGAGTGCCGGTCAACATGGCTGTCTGGTGGGACGGTGACCTTCTCCGCGAACTTCTCGACAAGAACAAGGTGTTCAAATATAATACCAATACCGGAGGATGCGACGTAATCGCCGATTTTGAAGGGACTATATGGAACAACGGCACGAAAGCCAATCCTTGTCTTCAAGGTGATATTATAGGTGACTGGCGCGAAGAAGTGCTCATGCGCACCGACGACAGCAAGAACCTCCGCCTTTACGTTACTACCATCCCCACCGACTATCGTTTCCATACGTTTATGGAAGATCCCGTTTACCGCACAAGCGTGGCCAACGAGAATATCGGTTATAACCAGCCTGCCGAGGCGGGATTCTATTTCGGCCCCGATCTCAAGAAAGGCTCCAAATTCCGTGGAACGGTAATCAAGTGAAACCTAAGGTTAATGCACAATGCACAATGCATAATGCACAATCTGACAACTGACAACGAACAACTGACAACTGACAACCAATGAATAAAATCAATATAATCTTGGCGGCTATGGCACTCGCCGCGCCGTCGGCTTGGAGCCAGGAGAAGATTGCCTCTCCCATGGAGGATGTGAACGGAGTTATCGACAACACTCTCGACAGCCTCAACAAGGCGCGCACCGTGCGCCCGGTTTCCGGCTCTACAAGAAAGGGTGACAACCCTGTGCTTTTCCTTGTTGGCAACTCTACGATGAGAACCGGCACACTCGGCAACGGAGACAACGGACAGTGGGGTTGGGGCTACTTCATGCCGGAGTATTTCGACCAGGATAGAATCACGGTCGAGAACCATGCACTCGGCGGCATGAGCAGCCGCACGTTCTACAACGTGCTTTGGAACGACGTGCTCAAAGGGATACGTCCCGGCGACTGGGTGATTATCGAACTCGGACACAACGACAACGGCCCTTACGACAGCGGTCGTGCCCGCGCCTCAATTCCCGGAATCGGCAAGGAATCGCTTGCCGTGACCATAAAGGAAACCGGCAAGCCCGACACCGTCTATACTTACGGCGAATATATGCGCCGCTATGTGCGCGACGTGAAAGCGCGCGGCGGCAAACCGATTCTTTTCTCCCTAACTCCGAGAAATGCCTGGGTCGATAAAGACAGCACTATCGTTACCCGCGTCAACAAGACTTTCGGATTGTGGGCGAAACAGGTAGCGGAGGAAGAGAACGTGCCTTTCGTTGACCTCAACGACATCACCGCAACCAAGTTCGAAAAATTCGGCAAGGAGAAGGTGAAAACCATGTTCTATATCGACCGTATCCACACGTCGGCATTCGGCGCGAGGGTTAACGCAGAGTCTGCCGTGGAAGGTCTGCGCGGTCTTGCCGGAGTTGAACTGAAAGATTATCTCCTTCCGGCTCCCGTCGATACCGTTACCGGTTCTTCGCGCAAGAAGGGTAGGCCGGTTTTATTTACAATCGGCGACAGCACCGTCAAGAATAAAGATACCGGCGACAGCATGTGGGGCTGGGGCAGTGTGATTGAAGAGCTCTTCGACACCGACAGCATCACCGTCGAAAACCATGCCATGGCGGGACGCAGCGCCCGTACCTTCCTCGACGAAGGTCGTTGGGACAAGGTCTATAACGCTCTCCAACCCGGCGACTACGTAATCATGCAGTTCGGCCACAACGACGGTGGCGACATCAACACCGGCAAGGCACGTGGCGAGCTCCACGGAGCAGGCCCCGAAAGCAAGGTCTTCAAGATGGAGGCTACCGGCAAGAACCAAGTGATTTATACCTATGGCTGGTATATCCGCAAATTTATTATGGACTGCAAGGAGAAGGGTGCTATTCCCATCGTCCTGAGCCACACCCCGCGCAACAAATGGGAGAAGGGTAAAATCGAAAGCAACGCGAAGTCTTTCGGTCTCTGGGCCCGTCAGGCCGCACAGCAGGGGGGCGCATATTTCATCGACCTCAACGCCATCTCCGGTAAGAAATTCCAGGCCATCGGCCCGGAGAAGACCCCCGTCTATTATCACACCGACCACACACATACATCCAAGGCGGGTGCTCGTCTCAATGCCGCCAGCATCGCCGAGGGTATCCGCGGGCTCGACATCAAGCTCAAGGATTATCTGAAGCCGGTGGAATACAGCTATAAACTCGACCAGACAGTTCCCGCTTATAATGAATTCGACGGATACGGCTATGATTATAAGACCGCACCTGCGAAAAAGGGCGACAAACCGTTCTTCTTCTCGGTGAGGGTGCCCGATGGAAACTATAAGGTGACAGTGAAACTGGGCGACAAGAAGCGTAAAGGATCTACCGTTGTGAGAGCTGAAAGCCGCAGGCTTATGCTCGACAGGGTGGATACGAAGAAAGGCAAATTCGAGGAACGCTCGTTCGTCGTCAACAAGCGTAGCCGCGCCATAAACCTCAAGGATTCGGTCAGAATCAATCCCCGCGAGGTAGGTACACCCACTTGGGACGACAAACTCACTTTCGAGTTCACCGGCGAAGCTCCCGCAGTGGAGAGCATCACAATACGTCCGGTAGAGGAGAACGACAGTGTTACGACACTTTTCTATTGCGGCGACAGCACCGTTGTTGACCAGACGGGCGAACCTTGGGCAAGCTGGGGACAGATGATTCCGGTGTTTTTCGACGACAATATCGCCGTTGCCAATAACGCCGAGAGCGGCGAACGCACCACATCGTTTATGGGTTCGAAACGTTTTGAAAAGGTGATGTCGATGGCAAAACCCGGCGACTGGGTTTTCATCGAGTTCGGACACAACGACGAGAAAGACAAGGCTCCCGGTTCGGGCGCGTGGTATAACTACAGATCGG
>CABRKI010000017.1 GCA_902471455.1 uncultured Porphyromonadaceae bacterium
TAATGTAAAACGCATATGCAGCCATACTGCCTCAGTGTGTTCGCTGAATAGTTACTCAAAAGATGTGGCGAAAGCATTCCACCCCAAGTGTCCCTATAAATCTTTCTTGATTCTACAAGGATTACCATATGCCACTACATTATCCGGGATATCTTTCACAATGACTGAACCTGCCCCTATCATGGTGTCGCATCCTATCCTTATGCACTGTTTAACGACAGAACCTGCACCGATCCATGTGCCTTCGCCGATCTCGACCGCCCCGCAAACAGTGGACCCAGATGCAACGTGGACGAAATCACCTATCTTTACATCATGTTCCACTACGCTACGGGTATTGACAATGCAATGTTTGCCTATTTTAGCCCCGGGTTGAATTATCGCACCGGCACACACCACAGTCCCTTCCCCTATTTCAACCCCGGGAGCGATAATTGCAGACGGATGTATGGCTGTAAAAAATCCACCGGCTCGAACTTTATTCGCTATTTTACGCCGGACACCGCAATTCCCGATGGAAACGATGAGTTTTTCGTATGAATCGAGAGTGCTTTTTACCGGTATGCCGTTATATTCGCCGGATATCGGATTGTCGTCAACAATACATGACACATGCATGCCCATGCAGCGTAAGATTTCCACAACCACCTTCGAATGTCCTCCTGCACCGTACAAGACAATACCCTTGTCAATATTACCATCCATAAATAACTCAATTATTTCCGTTAAACGGCTCGACGGTGGCTTGCCCATCGGCCGATATGCCGTCACGTTTCAGCACTTTCATCACTGTCAGGAATATAATCTTACAATCAGTGATAAAAGAAATATTATCGACATACCACACGTCATATTCAAATTTCTTTTTCCAAGAAATGGCATTCCTGCCGTGTACCTGAGCCCAGCCCGTAACACCGGGACGGACATCATGACGTCGGGCCTGTTCAGTTGAGTAGAGAGGCAAATATTGAACCAAAAGCGGACGCGGACCAATCAACGACATATCACCTTTGAAAACATTCCAAAGCTGGGGCAATTCGTCCAACGACGTTGACCTAACGAAACGTCCGACCACGGTAAGCCTGTCAGCATCCGGCAGGAGATTGCCTTCGCAGTCTCTTTCATCGGTCATTGTCTTGAACTTCACCACCTTGAATATTTTTCCATGCAGACCGGGACGTTCCTGAAAAAAGAACGCCCCCCTCCCCTTATTGGCAAAATGGAGCCACAGCGTCACTATAAGCAAAAGAGGGCTAAAAACAATAAGCCCTCCTCCGGCCGCAACCACATCAACCATCCTCTTGAAAAAATTCTTATACAGCTTCATGACATTAAACTTCACAAACCACACATAGCTGCGATTCCCACAACAGGGTTTCGCCTGTAATTTCAATAACGGAATTACTTGTCGAGAGTCTCATATTTTGAATGATGGCTCTTGAACTCCGGCACCATCTGCTTCATTTTAGCCACAATCCCCATGTCATCAAGCACTCCGACATTCTCAATCAGGTCATCTATAGAACGACATACGTCGGCAAATGCATACTCTCGCACTTTCGCAACTTTAATTTTCGGATGGAATGTAGGCAACGTGGTTTCATCGGAAGTCAGGACCTCCTCATAAAGCTTTTCGCCGTCACGAAGTCCGGTAAACTTGATTTCCACATCCTTAGCCCCGCTCAAACGAATCATCCTTTGGGCAAGCTCAACGATTTTAACCGGCTGACCCATATCGAACACATATATCTCACCCCCTTTACCCATTGTGCCGGCTTCAATCACAAGCTTGCAGGCCTCCGGAATAAGCATGAAATAGCGTATGATATCCGGATGTGTGACAGTAACCGGACCTCCTCTCTTTATCTGTTCCTGAAACAATGGAATTACGGAGCCGTTCGAACCAAGCACATTCCCGAAACGGGTCGTGACAAACTGGGTGGCCCCTTTGATTTCACCATCTTTCAGAGCCTTGTCAAGACTTTGGACATATATTTCGCAAATTCGTTTCGAGCAGCCCATCACATTGGTGGGATTCACGGCTTTGTCGGTAGATACCATCACAAATTTACGCGTGGCGTACTTTACCGCGAGATCGGCTATAATTTTAGTTCCATTTATATTATTGACCACACTCTCGTATGGATTGTCCTCCATCATGGGGACATGCTTATAAGCGGCGGCATGAAACACGAATTCCGGACGATATTGACAGAATATCTTCTCCATATAAACCGCATCGGTGATATTGCCGACAATGGTTTCAGCTTTTATATCAGGGCATTTCCCTTTCAGCATAAGTCTTATATCATGCATAGGGGTCTCAGCCTGGTCGATAAGCACCATGCAAGAAGGTTCGAACCTGGCAACCTGACGCACCATTTCAGAACCGATACTGCCAGCCGCTCCCGTAATCATTACAGTATGTCCTTTTATCAGATCGCTCGCTGAATGAAGGTCTATCTGTATCTTTTCCCTGGGAAGGAGGTCTTCCACGTCGATTGGATGAAGGTCCCTCATGCTGAAATCGCTTTTACGATCCCATTCCCGGGCGTTGGGCATCACAAGAATCTTTATCCCGGCATCTGCGATTACATCTACGATACGCTCGTTTTCACGTAAAACATGCATCAATTTAGGAGGGATTACCAACGTCCGCGAACCTGCCATCAACATTTTTTCAGGCAAAGATTCATCGAAACGATACACCTTAACCCCCATAAGCCGTCTGCGCTCAAGATTGACACGGTCAGTGACAAATCCGCATACTTCAAACTGTGAACTTTCGGAAGAATTTATGTTCTTAGCCAAAGCCACCCCTTCATTGACACCTAAAATAAAAGTCCTCACCCTGTTGTCGGGATGGCTGAATTTTTCATAAAGAGTTTTCACCCATACCCTCGCCGTCCACATGCAAACCACCGCCACGAAAGCCATCAACACAATCTCAAGCACTCCGAAAATGACCGGCAAACCGGCGGCGCCTACAATCAGCTGAAATAAAAAAATCAAAATTACCGCCACAAGCACCGCCTGGCTAACCCGAAGAAGGTCGCGGAACGAAGAATAACGTATCACCCCGTCATATGTATGAAACGCCCGGAACGATATGACATAGCACAAAAGGAAAGCGCACAACGTCCAGGACAATGATGAAAAAACAGACATCGTGTCCCTTACGCCGTGTAAAGCGATGTATATCAGATAGCCGGCAAGCGTCACAAAGATACAATCAAGCAGAAGGATACCCCAGTACGGAAGGGCGGCCTTCGAGAAATACCATCTTGCCAGACTCTTAAAAGATTTCATAAATCACACAATTCAAAATCTCTAAAGATTCTCCTATTAAAAAAGACACGACAGTCTCCCGTCATATAATGCGTCTTCCTTATTCAAACGCTTCAACAAGGGCATTTAGTATTATACGGCGATTTAACTTTATCAATCACTCAGACAGTCAACCGTTAATAAATAAAAAATATGCAAGCAAAAACACTTTTCCATTGATTTGGATTTTGTCATAACAATCATTTTTTGTATTTTTGCATCAAAATGCGCACAGCGCACAAAAGTTTAGACAAATCATGGTAGATTACAAGAAACTTGGCCTTGTAAACACAAAAGAAATGTTTGCAAAGGCAGTGCATGGCGGTTATGCCATCCCCGCTTTCAACTTCAACAACATGGAGCAGCTCCAGGCCATCGTCAAAGCCGCTGCCGAAACCAAATCGCCCGTCATCCTGCAGGTATCTAAAGGCGCCCGCAACTATGCGAACCCCATTCTTCTCCGCTACATGGCACAGGGTGCCGTAGAATATGCCAAATCCCTTGGCTGGGAGAAGCCGCAGATTGTCCTCCACCTTGACCACGGCGACTCCTTCGAACTTTGCAAAGACTGCATCGACAACGGCTTCTCTTCCGTAATGATCGACGGCAGCCACCTCCCTTACGACGAGAACGTAGCCCTCACAAAGAAAGTGGTTGACTACGCCCATCAGTATGACGTTACCGTAGAAGGCGAACTCGGTGTGCTCGCAGGCGTTGAAGACGAGGTAAGTTCCGACCACCACACCTACACCGACCCTGAGGAAGTAATAGACTTCGTTACACGCACGGGGTGCGACAGCCTTGCAATCTCGATCGGCACATCGCACGGCGCATACAAGTTCACCCCCGAACAGTGTACCCGCGACCCCAAGACCGGTCTTCTCGTTCCGCCACCCCTTGCATTCAACGTGCTTGAAGCTGTTGAAGCAAAACTCCCCGACTTCCCCATCGTGCTCCACGGTTCATCTTCAGTTCCCCAGGAATACGTTAAGATGATCGACGAAAACGGAGGCAAACTTCCCGATGCCATCGGCATACCCGAGGAAGAACTCCGCAAGGCAGCCAAGATGGACGTCTGCAAAATCAACATCGACTCCGACAGCCGTCTTGCAATGACCGCAGCTGTCCGTAAGGTGCTCCACGACAAACCCGCTGAGTTCGACCCCCGCAAATACCTCGGTCCGGCTCGCGACGAAATGGAGAAACTCTACAAGCACAAAATCATCAACGTACTCGGTTCAGACGGAAAGGCTGAATAATTTATCCCCATTAAAAAACACAAAGGAGGGAACGGCGGCAAATCCGTCTTCCCTCCTTCTTTATTATTTGAGTCCCTGATTCACAACCAAACGACGTTTGAACGATTGACCAAGCAATAATCTTGAAAGCTTTGCCACATAATTATCAGGATGGTGCTGCATATACCTATAACACAACCAGGGAATATAAATCCCCGATAAAAGCGACATAACAGTATAAACTAGCCATGGCATCTCTACAAAACGATGAAGCACCTGCTGGCATATCACGTTAAAATACCAGGACAGAAGAAATATGATATAATTGGCCCCGACAAGATGGTCGAGAATCGTGATATTTTTATATACCATTATCTTAGCCAAAGCCACACACATTATTATCCCACAGATGGAGCATATCGGCATCAACGGAGTCCTCTCCAACAAATAAAAAGATACCCCCCAAACCAACATAGCCATGAAAAGAAAATTCAGACTACACCAAGGAATATAGGAATCAATCTTATTCCTATATCGGCAATAAAACGCACCTAAAACAAAATAAAATCCATATCTCAGAGTATGGCCAAAAGAAAAGAATCCCGACACATCAGGTTGGACAACACTAAAAATCAAGAAAACCACTATCAACGAGACATATAAGACCCCATCATATTTCTCCGTTTTCCCAAAATTTATTAAAACAAAATATAATCCAAGCAGCAACGTGAAACTCGAATGTAAAAACCAAAAATATGGAATAACAAGAGAATCACGGAACAACAAGGATTCCATCAACGACCGGACTGTCATCGGCATAGGGTCATCCGCATATAAAGAAAGCATAGATCTCGGCACGAAAGTAATAAGCGACAACACAACGAACGGCACCATCAACCGCCTTGCCTTTCCTACGGCAAAAGACCTCCACGACGAGACATGACCGCGATTGAATGTCGTATATATCATCAAGAAACAGCTTACAAACATAAATACCGGCATCCTGAAACTATGGAGCATCCTGTAAAGCAGGCTCGACATACCTCCGTTGCCGTCGGGGTATTCATGGAAAGAGTGACCAAGCACAACCAGAACAATACCGATGACCTGCAGATATGCTATATATTTGAGGAAACCTCCTTCCTCTTCTTTTTTAATTAATCGAGTCATTTCATTATATGGAAACCGATTAGCCATACTCCCGCGAGCCATCCCGACAATTCAATAGGTATAAGACACGAATCCGGATATATCTCCCTTGCCTGTAATTCGACAAATTTATATAAAATCCATGACATTTACACAAGGTATGCCGATAATTATTTTCGATACATTCTCTTCAAACTTAGTTTTTCATCACGGCTGACGCATCTTAAAAAAACTTAACGATTATTGACCAATACAGAGGTTTCGGTAGTCGTTATTTAACTATGACATATATTTCTACTCCCATATCTTTTTTTGCATCGATAACGGATCCGCGAGTTAAGAGAACCCAAAAACACAGTCTTGACGCAATCCTTTTCATATCCCTATGTGCGGTCATATGCGGTGCTGAGTCATGGAACGAAATCGAGGACTACGGCAAGGCCAAGATTGACTGGTTCGAGAAGTTCCTTCATCTCCCCAACGGGATACCGTCGCATGACACATTCAGTCGGGTAATCAGAATGTTAGACCCCAAGGAACTTAATGATTCATTTGTTGCATGGACAAAAAGTATCGCGGAGCTGACCGATGGCGAAGTGGTTGCCATAGACGGCAAATGTATGCGGGGAAGCAGTGATGACGGAACCGGGACATACACCCATCTTGTGAGCGCCTGGGCATCGGCAAACAATCTTCTGCTTGCCCAGGAAAAGGTTGCGGGAAAGAGCAACGAGATCACCGCAATACCCAGATTGCTGCGTATCCTGGAATTGAATAACTGCATCGTCACAATCGACGCTATGGGCTGCCAACGGGAAATCGCCGGAACAATAATCGGGCGCGGAGCCGACTATATACTCGCACTGAAGGCAAATCAGCCTGAAATGCTTGATCGTGTCAGCGGTTCTTTCACATATATTAAGCCATCGTCCGTCCACACCATGGAAGGCAAGTCGCATGGCCGGGAAGAAACGCGCACATGTTCCGTAATCACCAATCTGGAGAACATCATCGACAGGGATAAATGGGAAGGGCTTAAAAGCATTGTGCGAATCGAATCCCGCTCCAAGGACATCAAGACGGGAACCATACACAAGGAAACGCGCTATTATCTGTCAAGTCTCGAAGCTGATGCCCAGTATGTTAATCATTCTATCAGAACTCACTGGAGCGTCGAGAACCAACTCCATTGGACTCTTGACGTCGCTTTCGGAGATGATGCTTCACGCAAACAGAAGGACAATGCGGCTCAAAAATTTTCCCTGCTCAACCGTATCGGATTAAACATCATCAAGAATGCAAAGGTGTCGTCAATGGGGGTTAAAGGGCATCGGAAGAAAGCCGGTTGGGACAACGAGTACTTGTTGTATGCCTTAAAAAGTTTTGATGTTATAAAAAATTAAGATGCGTCAGCCGTGAGTTTTTCATTAATGGCTAATCGTTCTTCAAAAAAATTTGCTTAATTTTGCAACCGCTGGTATATTATTCATTATATCCTATGACTCCATTAGCACTGTCTTTATAATGTCTTTATAATGAATAAACCTCTAACTCTCTAAAACTTCATAAGAAAAATTTAACCGTCAATACCATCTAATATGAAATACTTAATGTCAATAATCATCGTTGTCATTTCATTTTCAACAATGGCCCAGACTCCGTATATTATTCCCTCGCAAAAAGAGTTCCCAATAATGGTGTCATCTCCAATACCATTCGGAAAACCATCAACAATCGAAGATATTGACGGTATTATTGAATGTAACGCGAATACTTTAATCGAATCTGTTGTATTCGCCGAGGATCTCCTAAAACTAATGGACGGTAAAAACATTAAAGCCATTTTCTCCCAAGGTGGACTTAAAAGCAAAGACTATTTGACGTACGTAAGGAAGTATAGGGTCAACAAGAATATAAGAGCTTGGCTTTTAAGAGACGAACCATACTATTTCAACTGGCATAATTCCGAGGAGAATTATAAAATAAAAGACTGCGTTATTTCACCCCAGGATGAGGCTCATATGGAAGACTTAAGACCCTTATATAACGACGTAAAAAAAATAGATCCTATCCATTCCGTTTATTTCAATCTTGCAGCAACGCATAATCCATGTTTTATAGGCAATTTTCGTAGTTACAACCGATACTTGTCAGCTTTTCAAAAGCAATTCAAACCAGATTTATGGTCGTTTGATTACTACCCGATAACCGGATCGGACGATAACTGGTATTGCGATTACTACAACTTTTATAATTGGCTCAATATCTTTTCAAAAAATAGCGCCTCCACAAAACGTCCATTCTGGTATTATTGTCAAAGTGTGGCGTGCAAGTATCAGGACAAGCCTAAATTTCCAACCCCAACGGAAAGCATGTTGCGATTTGAAGCTTTTACCGCGCTTGCATTTGGAGCAAAAGGCATAGCATATTGGTATTATGCCCAAAGAAAAGACCCTCAAGACTGGAAATATGTCATGATGCCTATTAACTCTAAAGGAGAAAAGACTTCGGTTTGGTATGCCTTGAAACAAGTCAACTCGGAAATCAAAAAATACAGTTATGTATTCCTCAACACTAAGCTTGTCAAAATATTCTCAAGTGGAGAATCTCTAAATCCGATTGAACACATAAAGCTTCCATACGGACCTCTTGTCATACTAAAGTCAGATGATATTGGGGTACACATATCTCATTTGAAGGAAGGACACAATAATTATCTCGTCATGGTCAGTAGAAGTGTGCAATCCACACAAAAAATAACTACCAAATTCGATATTAATAAGCAAATAAAGCTAATAGGAGGAGCAACTTTTTCTAATAGGATAACAAAACCAGGCAACACGAAATATGGAAAAGAAATTGAATGGACAATTGAACCGGGTGGCTATATCATATTCCATTTCGACGACCGGAAACCTCTTCGGAATGCACTATAAATTCATTGGGAAAAACGTTCTTGAGTGCTTAGAAATAAAATAGGGAATGCATTTCATTTTTACTTACAGTCTGACACCACTTACCAGTTATGTATCATTTGTCCCATATACCACGGGCTTTCCCAGAAATTACTCTATAGAACTGCATTCGGTTTAATATTGCACCAGAAAGATTCATCAGGCACATTGTCAATACTATTCCGTTTATTCCATATCGAGACCCCAGAAAAACGCCAATCGGGATAAAGAGTATGGCAGCCACTAAAGTGTTTATGCATTGGAGCCGAAGTTTTCCCAATCCGTTTAGGAAATGCGAATACGAAAGGCTCCAAAGCAAAATAAATATATATATCGCAGTCAATGCAGATAAAAGATACGGAATCTCCACGGAATCCCCCACCCAAATACCATAGGCCCACTTGGAAAATAGCGTCATAACAATCAAAACGATACATGCCAATAGAAGGATTCTCCTAATTCTCCGCATCGAAATTCGTATCCATGCAATATCTCCTTTCTCATATGCCTCTGTAGTGGCAGACCACATTGGCGAAAGTATAATATTCATCAGTATCAATATAATACTAAAATAACGGTAAGCAATATTATAGGGTGTCACATATCCCGGATCCCATAAGTGAGAAATTATCAAATTAGACATTGCAAATAATATCAAGCCCGAAATTTGAAGCAAGAAAAATTGGGCACCTATGCCGAAAAGCCCATTGATATATTTTAGCTTCACATACTTATATGAAGGTGAAAGAGCTGGAAAAATTTTACGAAACGTAACCGGATAAGCTAAAATATAAATTACCAGAGGTGACGCAGAATAACAAAAGGCCACGATAAATAGATTGCCTGTTGTAACCAATGAAAAAACATAGATTATTATCAATGAAAGCAAATGTCCCGACGCCACAAGGAAATTATTCACAGCAGGATATTGGAGCGCAAGATATACGTTACCTATAATCTTAAATATAAAATTCATGCAGAAAATAGCAAACGACACATACACAATTTCCCCAAGATGGGAAACATCACTCGAAGTTGTATTAAGAACATCATACCAATCAATAAAAGGAAATGCTATGCTGCCAAACAACAACAATAATCCCATAATGCATATAAGCATGAAGAATGCAGTACTTACGTATATCCTTCCTAAGGAACAGTCTCCTTTTGCCATAGCTATAGCAAGTTTATTGCGCAAACCATTGCCAAGACCTATGTCAAATGAATTAATCCACATTAGAATCGAATTTAGCGTGAGCCATATTCCATATTCATAAGGATTAAGATAATGTAAGGTCACAGGTACTAGAAGAAGATAAACCAACGAATCCACAACCTTTATACCAATAGAGCATAAAATATTTTTTCGGGCTTTAACGGTACGGCTATCCCCGCTAAATATCCTCTTCATTATATTTTGCAGAATTACCATGTGTTCCTTATCCTTTATGAATTATAAGCGTTTATTAAAAAGTATCTTTAAACAACTACCTTGCATCCAGACTCCCTTTTTCAAGCAAAGACTTCCACTTCACAAGATTTGCCTTATATGAATAATTGGAGCTCCATCTAGCTTTTGCCGAGCCACTCATTAATAACCATTTTTCAGTATGGGATACAATTGAATAAATAGCATCACTCCATCCTGCTTCAAGACTCGGAGGCAACACACCCACTGAATCATTGACAATCTCGCAATTAATTCCTACCGGAGAACCTACAACCGGAAGTCCGACAGATAGATATTGAATCAACTTAAAACCTCCTTTCCCTCGTGTGAAATTTGTATCAGCCAAGGGCATTAGCCCGACATGAGAATCAAGCATCTCGCGAATGGCCAATTTTCTCTCCCATTTCACATTTCTCAATACAAAAGATTTCGAATTATATTCAAGAGGGAAATCGCATACAACAGTAAAAACAAGCGTACGACTTTCTTCATTCAATTTTTTACCAAGAGCCTCAAGTCCCATACAAATGCTCTTTACAAATTCTAAAGACGATGATGTCCCAACCCACACAAGACGGACAAATCCATCGTTCATCAATGCAGCACGATGTGCGTCAACTTCTGATGTACATAATTCATACATGTCTCCGTCGGTACTAGGTAATATTTCCACTTTGTGCCTATATTTTACCGACACTTTTAGCATGTTCTCTTTCCCTGCTACTGTAATTTTATCCGCGAACGCCTCCATCCAACGGAAGTCTTTCTTAGTAATTTCTTTAGATTCAATTATATGGTCATCAAAATCCCATATAACATACGTGCCACGCTTTTTCATATTTTTCAATAAGAACTTATACGAAATAGGCAACGTCATATTTATAAATCGTCTCGATACAAT
This sequence comes from uncultured Porphyromonadaceae bacterium, assembly GCA_902471455.1. GTDB lineage: Bacteria > Bacteroidota > Bacteroidia > Bacteroidales > Muribaculaceae > Lepagella. The sequence goes on from CABRKI010000017.1 coordinate 11,020, forward strand.
CAACATTCCCGGACGATACATACAACAATCTTGCAATAACTGCAACAATACCCTTATATAAATATATATAAATACAATGCATTTCCCCAGAAAAGGTTGCTTCGAAATCGGCATAACTCTTCTATAAACACGATCTGACAACATCTTACGGTATCTTATCAGTTTCCCGCATTTGTCAAGATACTGATAAAATCGATAATAACTTGTAGCCGCCCTTTTCCCAGACTTCACATATACCGAAACATAATCATTGCTGTCTTTCTTCATTATACGAGCCTTTATATTTTAAAGCATCAAGTATTCCTCTTGCCATATTGCCCAATACCGCTTTTTTTCTTCCTCTGAAAAGCCCTAAGAATGGAACAAGCATGAATGTCACAATACATCGCGATAGCGTCTTGATTTTCCAGATTCCCGGTATGTAGCCACGTCCAAGCAGAAGCATTACATTCCTATATTTATAATAATAACGTATAGTCGCAGAAGCTATGATAGGGAAACCAAGAAAACTTGTGGAAATCTCACCAACCTTATGTTGGAGACTACATAAATTTGTCATATACAATCTATAGCCATACGACCTACATCGCATACACCATTCGCTATCCACAAGATCTATAAATAAGCCAGACTCCATCATCCCGATATATTCAATCACTTCCAATGAAGTGAACAAACCGGAACTTATCAGCATCGGAGTCTCTCCTTCTTCCACTTCAGCATTTACATACGCCTTATATCTTCTGCCTGATCCAACCTCAAATAATGATGGGCCAATTGCCCCGATAGAATCCCCTGAAATTCGATGATACTCGAACCGGTCTCGAAGTGTTTTAACAAGTATCTCGTTTGTAATGCTGTCTTGATCAAAAAAGACAACATATCGGCATCCATATTTAGAGGCTAAAGAAATCCCGACATTTTGGGCATAAGCAATGCCATAATTCTCCCTAAGAGGAATATATTTTATTGTTTCACATACATTAAATTCATTACTCAGATCACGTCCGGGGGTATTATCCACAACAATATTGAGTATCTCATCCCCAATAGCCATAGGACTCCACCCTTTGCTGCAGTAAAGGACTGTTATCACTCCAATCTCTCGCATACAGTCTGCGTATTCAATTATTCTTTACGGTCAAGTAACGCTTCATCAGATACAATGACTTGTAGTATATTCCCTTCACCACAGAGCCATATCCAAAATAATCAAGTATGGGTTTACGGTCATAATACCAATCATACAGCATATTGAGGGCAAAACCACGGGGGCTCAATTCTTTCTTTTCACCTCCCGAACACACATTATCGGAATGTTGACGATAGAGGATGGTCTGTTCTTTTAAATTCTCTACAACACCATGCTTTGCCGTCACCAGTCCAATCCATTCATCATGCATTCTTGCATAATCCGATATGGGGAACGCCAAGTCACGTACGCCACGGTTTATCATAATAGTGCAACCGGTAAATATATTCCCCATCACAGTATAATTAAAGTTCTTACTAACATCCACAAGATATCCACGCCATTTCCAGAAAGATTCTCCTATTGTATCGAGATTAGAATCCACTACTCGCAAATCTGTATGAATCATTACCGGCTTTCCAGGATTTTTCAATTCGACTTCCTGCATTCTATGCAATGTATGTGAAACTTTGAACGGAAGCCAAACATCATCTTGGTCACAAAACATATAGTAACGGGCTTCCACATTTTTAAGCAGGTACATGAATGCATCCCTCGGACCACGATGCTGAACGGGATCTCTCAGGATCTCAATTCTTCCCGGGAATTGAATCATCAAATCCTTCAATATCTCTAAAGTATCGTCTGTTGAACCGTCATCACGCACATACACATTAAAATCTTTATAATCCTGGGACATCAAGCTTAAAACTTGTTCCCGAATAAAGCGTGACCCATTATATGTAGCCATCAATATGGCTATTCCATCTTCTTCCATATGAATATCTTCGAATTCCATGCAATCAGATTATTATAAAGATTTACCAGTACTTCCTACCGTAATTTATCACCTTTTTCTTTTTCGGAGACAGTTCCTTATCCAACTGATTGGAGTATGGGAAATACTGGTCATATCTTTTTAAAGTGCCGCTGGCATTATATTTTGTAAAAAATCCGTTCATAACCTCGATCGACACTAAAGGAGTTAAAAGAATCATCCAATACAAATAATTCAATCTTAGCAACCTACGTCTATCTTTTATAAAGCTAAACGTCCATCGTGATATAACAATGAGCGAGAATATAGAAAAATAATTCGAATAGCGAGAAAACACCATAACTCCGACACTCAACATAGCAAAATATATCGATAAAATAGTCATGGTTTCAAATCTTTCTTCTTCACGGTTTCCATCAGAATTTTTTCCCAACATCTTTCGAGACGCTCTAAGGAAATATATAGACGCTAAAGGATATATCATCTGTTTTATCACAACGCAAAGTGTGCCTATCACATTAAGCATATTGCCTCCCATGTCCCCCTCAGCATAACTATCCGCACGTTCAGTCATACTTTCGGTTATGGCAATCATACGTATGAAATCAAACATGAAATATTTAATGACAAACGACCCTGCAAGCACTAGAAGGGATATGACTATAGTGCGAGGGCCAAACCGGAATAACCATCTAACCCCTGGAAGCTCCACCATAGGAATAAAGAATAGCATAATGGCAGACACATGGAAAAAGAAAGCCACTACACACATCAAATAATATTTTAGCCATTCCCCCTTCACAAAATATGGCCACGAAAGAAGAAACACACACGATGCCAAAGCTTCGCGAAGCACCTGCATGTTAAGCATAAAATACAAAAATATGAAATAAAGGAAACCTGCGAAAAACACGTGGTTAGTATGCTTCCATATAAACCTTAAAAATATACAGTTTACTATTATTGAAACCACAAACTGCACGAGCATAAACTCAGATGTAACCGACCGACATGCGGCCATAAGAATCACAAATAACGGGGCATAACGTTCTGTGAAATCGCACTTCCTCAGATGCGAAAGCGTAGGAGCGCTTTCATAATACTCTTCATATCTTATCGAGTCGGCTCCCATCTGATAGCGAAGTCCTGCCGCGAGAATCATAAAGACCAAAATCGCCAAATACCAGAACAGGCGCCCCCTCTTCGCTCCACGATAATCGTAGATAAAAGTAAGCACAAGCAGCATTATGGCAATGACGATAAATATCATATAAATCTGTATTAAAATTATGAACAGTTCACTTATTGACACGACAGGCCACTATCCTCACTGATACAGCGAAGTTCTCTGTGAAAGTGTCATTAATGATTCGAGATATTTTTGTTTATACGACTGCAAATCTATATGTTTTATCAGAACATCAAGCCGATGTATGTCGCTTCCTATAACATCAGCCATTCCCTCCGACAATAGCCACGCCATCTTACGTGCAGCACTATCCCCGTAGGCCCCAGAAAGCGAAAGCATATTTACTTGAAACAATACGCCCTCTCCCTTGAGCCTTCGGTAATCTTCCGCCTCCATATAACGATACCTCTCCGGGTGAGCAAGTACTGGGAAGTAACCGGAACGCCGTATCTTGTCAATAGTCTCATAGAGCCCCATCGGAGGGGTATAATACGATGTTTCCACAAGCAGATGATTCCCTTCCTCCCCAATTGGCAAGACATCATTTTTATCGATGCGTTCCGAAAATAGAGAGTCAAGCATGTTTTCGGCGGCAAGGCGCAATTCTACCTTGCCGGTCCACGATTCCTTAAGTTCTTCGAAACGGTCTTTAAGCGCCGATGTCTCGTTGGGGTAATCCTCCATGATATGGGGAGTGAGCCAAACCCTTTTCACACCGAGTTCGTCAAACGTCCTCAAAACCGCCAACGACTCTTCCATCGTCTTTATCCCGTCGTCAACGCCTGGAAGGATATGGGAATGCCAGTCGGTCATACCTTCGAACATTCCCGATTCCTTTAGCGACTTCTCTTTGCTTTTAAACGGCCACATATCTTGTCTGATTCGATTTACTATTCGGCAAAACTCTGATAGTTGCCGTAGGTGTAGTATCTGCTATGTGCCGTATCCGTTCCGTTGAGGATAAGTGCGATATGGTTAAAACGCTTCTCCTCGTAGATTTCGTTAAGTTCGCGGAGGGCACTTCTCTCAAGCAACCCTGCTCTTACGACAAACATGGTAGAGTCGGCATAGGGAGCCACAATCTGAGTATCAACTACGATATTTACCGGCGGACAGTCGAGGAAAACGTAATCATATTCTTTTCTTGCCCCCTCTATAAGGTCTTTCAGTCGGTCGCCTTCCAAAAGCTCGGCCGGATTAGGCGGCATCTTCCCGACAGGGAGTATCGACAGGTTGGCATTGGCCGGCGATTTCATCACAAGCGACTCCCAGTTGTCGGTATTCTCCATGAGGTAATCGGTGATACCCTTATGAGGCATGCCGACATACATGGATGCAGAACCGTGGCGCAAGTCGCAGTCTATGAGGAGCACCCTCTTTTGTTTCAGTGCGAAACTGAGGGCGAGGTTGTATGATATAAACGATTTCCCGCTCCCGGGGTTGAACGAAGTAAACATTACTACACGGCAACCCTGTTTCTTCCCGGAAATGAAATCCATATTGCTGCGTATCACGCGGAACGCTTCGTTGACGACATCGCGTTTACCTTCCTCAACCACAGCCAACGGAGCCTTCTCGTCTTTAAGCTTGCCTCGTTTCTTGTTGGCATTGGTTTTGAGATTGCCTCTCTTCCCTACCTGCGGGATTTCCCCTGCTAATGGCATGGATACTGATTCAAGATCCTTGCGTCCCCGCACTTTGGTGTCTCCCGTCTTAACTAAATAAAGAATCACCATGGGCACCACCATTGCAAATACAAACGCAATAGCTAAAATCATCATTTTTTTGGGAGACACAGGGTTTAATGACCCCATAGGAGGAGAAATAATGCGCAGATTATCAGCCGTAAATTTTTGTCCGAGTTCATTTTCCTCTCGTTTCTGGAGCAAGAAAAGATAAAGAGACTCCTTCACCTTTTGTTGCCTCTCCTCAGAAAGCAATGGAAGTACCTTGCCAGGAGTAGAAAGCATCTCTCCCTGCGCTTTACCACGTTCAATACGCGCACTCTTCACCAACTTCTCAAGATTGTCAATTTGGGCAGAAACACTCTGTATTAGAGATTCTCGCATACCACCGAGCTGCACATCATAATCAGCCACCAACGGATTCTTGACTGAAGAGTTACTTACAAGATTATTGCGTGTAAGCAACAAAGTATTATATTGTGCCACATGATTCTCAATCTCCGTGCTGCCAACACCAATATTCAACGGAGCCACGCTATATTTATTGGCAGGGTTCTCAAGATATTCCAACATATAACGAGTCATTCCCAATTGATTCTCAAGACTGACAATCCTTGAATCCATCTCCGCCTCTTTATGAAGAGAAAGATTGGCAGTGACCGACAAACTTGAGGTCCCGGTAGATGTCTGATATTTTGCTATGTTGCTATCGACATCACCCAATTCCTTCTGAATCACCTTCAAACGCTCATCGATGAAAGCAGATGTCGCCACTGCAAGCTTATTCTTATCGTTAATCCAATTCTCGGTATATACCGTCAGAATCATGTTGAGAACATCTACAGCTCGCTCCACATTCACATCCTTCATCGTAAGGTCGATTACCTCTGCATCAGGGTCAACGAGATCACCTGAAAGTTTGCGTTCGAACATCTCAACAGATGCCTGCATCGAAACCTTATTAACATATATCTCTAAATCTTCATCAACAGGGCCTCCCGTGTATCGTGGATTCGCAGCAACCGTCACAACGCCCAAAGGAGTCTTCACTTTAACGGCATCCTTTGGCATTACCACCTCATAGTCATATTTTATGACACCATTAGGCGTTGGTTTTCTAAGCTTTCGAAGTGTGCTACTACCATCAGGATGAAGGACAAGACACATTTCTGCCTCATCTTGAATACCTATATCAACAAAATCAACATTGACAGGCAACGAAGTTCCATAGAGTGTAACCTTATGAAACGTTCCAGGTTTCTGATAATTCATATAGAGACCAAGTCGCTTAGACACTTCATGCATTATTGCCGGCGACGTAAGCGAAATCAATTCGTTATTAACATTTGCATTTCCAGTACCAAGTCCAAAAGAAGAGAAAGCACCCGCAATATCGCCCATTCCGCTTGCACTTCCATCCTGGTCCTTTACCAAAACCTGTTCACTCCGTTCAAACTGAGGTTCCCTTGTCTTTATATATAGCATGGCAATCCCCATGACCACCACAAGCGAAACTAAAAACCACCACCATTTAGAGAGACATGCCTCCACAAATTCCTTTAATGAGAAGTCGGCTACCTCCACATTAGGCATCGTCTTCAACTCATCATTATTCATAATCTTTAACTAAATGCTTTTAAATTGAATTATGCCCTCATCTATTTCACCATAAGCACGGCCACCGAAGTCAACAACGAAGCGACCGACACCCAGAAGCCCCAGGACAGGAGATTGTTACCGTTGACAGTGGTTTGGCGTTTCTTGACATTATTGGGTTCCACATAAATCACATCGTCCTGTTGTATGAAATAAGCAGGAGACTTCACCAAATCTCGCATATTGGTAAGGTCAACGCGATAGGTATGGACTCCGTCAGCTTCCTCCCGGATTACGGCAATATTATCCCGGCGCCCCTGTATGCCGAGGTCGCCGGCAAGTGCTATCGCCTCAAGAATAGTAAGGCGATCTTTGTTTATTCCAATCCTACCGGTGCGGTTCAATTCCCCCATAGCGGAAAACGACGCATTCATGAGTTCTACGCTAACAACTGCATCACGTACATGGCCTGCACGAAGCTCCCCGGTTATGAAGCCTGCGAGCTCGCTTCGCGTCATACCGGCAACCTTCAACGTCCCTAATATAGGGAAATCTATTGTACCGTCTTTGCTGACAATGTAACTCGACATACCTTCCGGAGAAGGGGCAGCCATTCCAACCCTATTAGTATTCACTGTAAGATTATACAACTCCGAAAGGGCGGGGTCTTTCGATTTTACTATGATACTGATTCTGTCGCCCGGTTCGATTTTAATCGTCCCGTCACCGTCCACAGGCACGACAGCCTCCGTAATATCCTGAAAATATGTCACATCCTTTGGAGTGGAGCAACTTGCAACGAACAACACAACTGCCGCAGGAAGCAGCATACGGGTCAGCCGTTTGATTCTTATCCTCATTATCGTTATCAATTCTATTGGGTTAATCCTTTTATTATGAGTTGCAAAGCATATTAATGCCTTCACACCCTAACTTACAAACGTTTTCTGAACGCTTTTATTGAAAACCTAATTATTTTATTTGAATTCAACAAGTCAAACTGTCGAAACTTAACAACTTTAAACATTATTCATCACTTATTTTCGATATATTTTATTCTCTTTCATTTGGCAAAATAACGGATATTGACTAACTTTGCATGTGTTACATACACATCGCTTCTGACATATATTTGATTGACTAAATAATGAGCAACGACAATAACAACGAAAGCACCAGTGTTCTCGTCACAGGCGGAGCCGGGTTCATCGGCTCTAACTTATGCGAACATTTGCTTGAGAATAACTACCGCGTGAAGTGTCTTGACAATTTTTCTACAGGAAAGTGGCAAAATGTCACGCCGCTTCTTGAAAGGTTTCCAGAGACATTTGAACTGATTGTAGGCGACATTCGAAATCTTGACGACTGTCGTCGTGCTGTAGAAAACATCGATTATGTGATGCACGAGGCTGCATTAGGGTCGGTGCCCCGGTCAATCAAAGATCCGCTCACCACTAACGCTGTCAACATTACCGGATTCCTTAATATGATAGTGGCAGCACGAGATGCAGGAGTCAAACGTTTCATTTTCGCGGCATCATCATCAACATACGGAGATTCAGCCACGCTTCCGAAAGTGGAAGACGTAATCGGCAAGCCACTCTCTCCGTATGCCGTCACTAAATATGTTGACGAACTTTATGCCGATGTATTCGCCCGCACATACGGCATGGAATATATCGGTCTCAGATATTTCAACGTGTTTGGACGCCGTCAGGACCCGCATGGTGCTTATGCAGCGGTAATTCCACTTTTCGTGCGTCAATTCATACATCATGAGGCACCTACCATCAACGGCGACGGGGAATATAGCCGAGACTTCACTTACATAGACAATGTAATACAGATGAATATGTTGGCTATGACCACTGCTAACCCGAAAGCGGTCAACCAAATCTATAATACAGCTTACGGGGAACGCACCACACTCAACCAACTCACAGATGCGCTACGAGAATATCTCGGACAAAAAGACCCCGAAATATTAGACATCGAACCTATTCATGGTCCGAACCGCTTAGGCGACATTCCACATTCATTGGCAAACATCGACAAAGCCAGAAAACTCCTCGGCTATGAACCACACTACTCCATGCGTCAAGGTTTAAAATTAGCGGTGGAATGGTATATGAATAATTTGTAAGTATTTCTTCGATTTTATTGACACTATTGATATAAGGATAATAAACGACCTTATAATCAATCCTTGACAGAATCATTGAAAACACCTATCAAAAATTTTTGACCCAAGAATGAATAAAGATGTGAAAATCTGTGTAATCGGACTCGGATATGTCGGCCTTCCGCTTGCACGACTGTTCTCCACAAAATATAGCGTGATCGGATTCGACATGAACTCTCGACGCGTAAACGCTCTTATGTCCGGTCACGACTCTACCCTCGAAGTCAGCGACGACCTTCTTCAAGAAGCCATACACAAACATGGATTCAGATGTACTTCCGACATCGACGATATCCGCGACTGCAACTTCTATATCGTAGCAGTGCCAACTCCTGTTGATGAAAACAATAATCCTGACCTCACTCCACTTTACGCAGCTTCAGAGACTGTTGGTAAAGTAATTTCTAAAGGCGATATTGTAGTATATGAATCCACTGTATATCCAGGTGTGACCGAAGACGAGTGCATACCGGTAGTGGAACGCATCAGCGGTCTTCGCCTTAATAAAGATTTCTTTGCAGGTTATTCCCCTGAAAGGATTAATCCCGGCGACAAAGAACATACTGTGGAACATATCAAAAAAGTGACCTCCGGTTCTACTCCTGATATCGGACATTTCATCAACGAAGTTTATGCTTCGGTAATCACGGCCGGAACTCACCTTGCGCCTTCGATAAAAGTCGCTGAAGCCGCCAAAGTAATCGAAAATTCGCAACGCGATATCAACATCGCCTTCGTCAACGAACTCTCTAAAATTTTCACACTCATGGGTATAGACACCTGTGACGTGCTCGAAGCGGCATCGACCAAATGGAATTTTCTGCCTTTCCGACCGGGTCTTGTAGGCGGACACTGCATAGGTGTTGACCCTTACTATCTGGCACAATGTGCCCAGCGTCATGGCTACAATCCTGAAATAATCCTTGCAGGCCGACGCATGAACGACGGTATGGGTGAATATGTGGCTGACCGGGTTGTGAAACTCATGCTTAAGAAAGGGATACAAGTGCTTGGCAGCCGCATACTTGTACTGGGCTTTACGTTCAAAGAAAATTGCCCGGACGTTCGCAACACAAGAGTAATCGACATCATTCGCACTCTTAAAGAATATAACCTTTCTATCGATATATTCGACCCATGGGCCGACCCCTCTATATCGCGACGCGAATATGATGTGGAAATAATGAATGAAATCGACAACGAAACGAAATATGATGCGGTTATAGCCGCTGTAGCACATTCGGAATTCAACAGACTCGATATCAAGAGGCTGCTAAAGCCTGAGCACGTAGTCTTTGACGTAAAAGGGACATTGCTTTCCGAAATAATAGACGGACGACTTTGATGCTACATTTCATAAGCCGCCAATCAAGCCTTTATAAATAACAACCAAGATTCATTCCGACCTATACTTAGACAACGATATGGCAGAAATCGTAAAACCGAAACTAATTCGCATGACAGCACACAGCGTTACTTTAGGTTTGCTTAAAGGTCAGATTGGTTTTCTTGGCAAGCATTTTAATGTAGTGCTTGTGGCAAAAGATACCGGCAACCTCCACAATCTCGCAGAGGAAGAAGGTGTGGAATACCGCGACATAGATATGCATCGCGAAATAAGCATAGGGAGTGATTTCATATCGCTCCTTAAACTCTACCGGCTCTTCAAAAGAGAACGTCCGGACATTGTGCATGCAAATACCCCGAAAGGGGCTCTTCTCGGACTTCTGGCGGCCCGTATGGCACACGTGCCTCACCGTATATATAACGTCAACGGCCTCAGGTTTGAGACCACAACGGGATTCCTTCGCAGATTACTGATTACAATGGAAAAGATGGCTTGTGCATGTGCCACAAAAGTAATTCCACAAAGCCATGGTGTGGCAGAGGTAGTACGTCGGGAGCGTATCACGTCGAAGCCGCTAAATGTTATCCTCAACGGAAGCGGGAACGGGGTTGACACATTGCGTTTCAATCCCGAACTTTCTGACATAAAAAAGGAGGCCTTTAATCTGCGTGACAATTGGGAAGGCACGGATTTCGTATTCGTAGGACGCATTGTGGGCGACAAAGGAGTGAACGAACTGGTGGAAGCATTCTCCCGTCTTAGCGCAAAATACCCGGATGTACGTCTGCATCTGGTAGGTCCGGAAGAACCGGGGCTTGACCCGCTTCTTCCTACTACAACAGAAAAAATACGAAAGAATCCCAGAATTATAATCCATGGAAGACAGAATGATGTCAGGCCGTTTCTTGGCGCCTCCGACGTTTTTGTGCTTCCGAGTTATCGAGAAGGATTCCCGAACGTCGTGTTAGAAGCAGGGGCGATGTCGCTACCGGTAATTGTGACAGATGTAAACGGAGCCACCGACGTTGTGAAGAGCGGAGAGAACGGATATGTGATACCAAAATATAATGTCGACGCGTTGTATGATAAAATGGAAAGATTGCATACCCATCCCGAAGAACGCAAATATATGGCGGCAAAAGCTCGTCCCATCATAATCGCACGCTTTAGCCAGCCCGACGTATGGAAAGCTACTCTCGACATGTATTTGGAAGAACTCAGGAACTAAATATCGTCATATACCCAAATTTTCCCGTTTTTTACCTTATCTTAAAAACACAATAAATAAATTGTATTTGTGTTATATCTATGACACACTCTCCATCTGATGGCAAAAATGTTTTTTTCATATTCCGACTTGCGCGCAGTCTCTTTGAAAGCGATATTACTGACGTTTTTCTTTGCGACATATATCGACGGCCATGCCGAGAGAAGGGAAACCGGCAGCGGCGACTCCATAACATATCTTGCCGAAACAAGAGCCACTTTTTCCGGCGGAGACAACACTCCGTTCTGGCTTGTCAACAATCTTCAAGGGCTTGGTTCGATAAAAAAGAACAACGGTTTTGTGCGTGGCGCAGTCTTTAAAGACATCGATAAGGGGAAACGTTTTTCCTGGGGGGCAGGTCTCGACCTCGTGGCAGGATGGAACCTTACAGCACCATTCTCCATACATCAGGCATACGCTGAAGTAAAATACCGATCTCTTAACGCACTTATCGGAAGCAAGGAAATCTGGGGCGATTTCAACGACCCCAAGCTTTCTTCCGGCAATATATTGTATTCCGGCAACTCGATGCCCATTCCCCAGTTGCGCCTCGGCATATTCGATTATGCCGATTTCTGGGGCACCAAAGGATGGTTTGCAGTAAAAGGATACATAGCCTACGGAATGTTCACCGATTCGAACTGGCAAAAAACTTGGGCTGCCCCTGATTCGAAACATACAGCCGACGTACTTTATCATTCAAAAGGGCTGTGGCTCAGAGGTGGAAAAACATCCGTCTTCCCTCTTCAAGGGGTAATCGGAATCGAGATGGCTACCCAGTTTGGCGGCAAGTCTTATAAAGACGGACAAGTAGTGAAGATGCCTCACGGAATCAAAGACTGGCTTAAAGCATTTTTTCCTCAATACGGGAAACGGGATACGTTCAACGGACAACAATCCACAATCGAAGGTAACATGCTCGGGGCATATAACATCGCATTGTCATGGCTTCCGAATGCCGACTGGAACGTAAAAGCTTATTATGAGCATTATTTCGACGACCAGTCGCAGATGACATTCGAATACGGTTGGAAAGACGGTCTTTATGGCATCGAGGCACAACTCCCGACAAACCGCATCGTTTCGTCAATCGTATATGAATATCTATATACTAAGGACCAAACCGGAGCCGTCAACCATGATTCAACCTCGTCAATCCCGGAACAAATCAGCGGCCGCGACAACTATTACAACCATTCGGTCTATCAGGGTTGGCAACATTGGGGTATGGGCATCGGCAATCCGCTTGTTCTGTCGCCAATCTATAATTCCGACCGTTCTCTCTCCTTCCGCACTACCCGTGTGGAGGCTCATCATATTGGCTTTTCCGGTAATCCAACTCCCGAAATCAATTACCGCGTGCTTCTTTCATATTCCCGCAACTGGGGTAGCTACGCCTATCCTCTTCCGGAAATAGAAGACAATTTTAACTCCCTCGTAGAAATATCCTGGAAACCTCTAAATTTAAAAGGGTGGTATTTAAAGGGAGCACTCGCATTCGACAACGGCGACCTGATTGGTAAAAGCTTTGGAGGAATGGTCACAATAGGTAAAACAGGGAACTTCTCTCTTTCAAAAAGAAAACAGAAATGAAAAAAAGTAAAAAACAATCTCTTATAGCACTTTTTTCATTGATTGTTCTTTCCGCATGCCTCTCCTCATGCCAGAAAAGTCCGATCAACGGAAACCTCGACGGGCAATGGCAAGTCATGCTTGTAGAACCTGAACCTGTGGCGCCCGACCCGATGTTCAATACCCGGCTATATTATTGTTTCTATATGCACGTATGCCAGCTATCCATTCCGGGAGGGGTATGGATAGACGGCAATATGAATTACACCGGTAAAAAATTATCAATAGATTTCCCCAAAGAACTTAATTCCCTGGAATTAAATGCATTGAGTCAATACGGAATCGATACCAATCCCATTGTTTTCGATATTGAGCATCTTGACCGCAAGAAACTCATATTGCGAAACGGCGAAACGGTAGTCACTCTAAGAAAATTCTGACCTGTTATTTTCCGGTCTCTTCCCTCTTCTGCTCTTCTACCGTCGGCAACGGGGTGTCGGGCTCTGAAATCTTGACTTTCATCTTCGTCCATAGGGCGTTCGGGATGTTGCGCCAAGCCCCGACAAGTGCGTTCCAACGCCAGTCGATGACAGCCACACGCTCTTTCTTCACGATAGCCCTCACGATATACGGCACTACATATTCCACGCTCATTTCCATGGGATATTTCCGGTCGGCGTCAATCAACGGGGTTTTCACCCATCCCGGACGAATATCTGTGAAAGATATTGCGGCGCCCTCTTCATTGGCAAACTGTTCGAGCGCTACCATATACGTCTGTCCGAATTTCTTGGAGGCGGAATATGCCGACAGCCTACCTATCCCCTTGGTGCCAGCCACGGAGGTTATGGCAGCTATCTGCCCTTTCTTGCCTTTATCGCGGAAATAACGGTAGGCGCAGCAAAGCATTCTCGCAAAACCGGCGGCGTTCGTATTGATGATTTCCACTTCCCTTTCCGGGTCAAGGTAAAGGTTTTCATATCCTATACCGGCGGAATGGAAATAAATATCCATTCCGCCGAGTTTTTCTATCAGGGAGTCGAGTTTTGACTTAGCGTCATGTTTAGTGACATCCAGATTTTCATATTCCACGAAATCGGGATATTTTTCCTTCAACGCTTTCAAAGTCGCCGTGTGACGAGCAGCCACACCCACTTTCACTCCACGCGACGCCAATGCCTCAGCCACTCCGTAGCCAATGCCCGAAGACGCGCCTATGATTACTACCTTCTTCATATATTTATATTTGTTTTAATAGATTAACATCCCAACATCCCTTTTAGTTAAGTTTTTCCTTTGCTTTTTCACACAATCTTACTAACTTTGTATCAATTCTCTCCAAACGTATCCGTATGTTTGAACCTATCCGGTTTTAACCCAGAAAGCCATGTCTGCACCTGCTCCATCCGTATCATCTTTCACCCCCGCGAAAATCGAGTCAGACCGCCGCGTCCTTGAGCTCCTGTCGCAAAATTTCGGCAACATATCCGCCGCCGCCACCGAAATCATAAACCTTGAGGCCATTCTCAATCTTCCGAAAGGCACGGAACATTTCATAGCCGACGTCCACGGCGAAGCCGAGGCATTCAGGCATATATTAAAAAATGCATCCGGCAACATCAAACGCAAAGTCAACGAAATCTTCTCCACGAGTCTCCGCGAAGACGACATCCGGCAGCTTTGTTCCCTTATATACTATCCCGAACGGAAGCTCGCCCTTATACGCACCACAGAAAAAGACCTCGACAATTTCTACCAGATTACCCTCCATCAGCTCATAAAGGTGCTTCAGGCGGTATCGTCGAAATATTCCCGCTCCAAGGTCAGGAAAAGTCTGCCGAAAGAATTCGCTTATATCATCGAAGAGTTGCTCCACGAATCCCCATCCGAAGAAAACAAGCAACCCTATTACAACCGCATCATCGAATCGATAATATCCACCGGGCAGGCGGAGGAATTCATAAGCGCGATTTCGCACGTAATCCAGCACCTAAGCATCGACCAGCTCCATCTCCTCGGCGATATATACGACCGTGGCGACGGCGCACATATCGTTCTCGATTCTTTAATGTCATATAACGATTTCGACATACAATGGGGCAACCACGACGTGCTCTGGATGGGGGCGGCAAGCGGTAACGAATGCTGCATTGCCAACGTGCTCCGCATATCCCTGCGCTACGGCAACATGACCACCCTCGAAGACGGATATGGAATCAACCTCGTGCCTCTTGCCACATTTGCGATGGAGACATACGGCGACGATTCCTGCGACATATTCATGCCAAAAGATGCTTCAGAAGAAGAACCCCTTTCCGACAAAAACCGTCGTCTCATAGCCAAGATGCACAAAGCCATAACCGTAATACAGTTCAAGTTGGAAGGGCAAATGATTTCCCGCCATCCCGAATGGAAGATGGACGACCGTCGCCTCCTGCATCTCATCGACAAGGAAACGGGCACCGTGGAAATCGAAGGAAAGACATATCCCCTCACCGACACGAACTTCCCCACCGTCAACCCCTCAGACCCATACGCGCTTTCGGACGAAGAGTCACTCCTGATGGACAAGATTATACATTCTTTCACCGTCAGCGACAAATTGAAAACTCATATCGGGATATTCTACTCGCACGGAAGCCTTTACGCTGTCCATAACTCCAACCTTCTATTCCACGCATCGATGCCTCTCAATGAAGACGGCACCCTGAAGGAAGTGCCGGTGAACGGACAGCCCTACAAAGGGAAAGAACTCCTGCAGCAGATTGAACTTCTCATGCGCTCCGCAATCAACAGCGACACCCCCGAAGAAGAGCGCAAGGATGCCATAGACTATTACCTTTACGCCTGGTGCGGTCCGGATTCCCCTCTTTTCGACAAATCAAAGATGGCTACGTTCGAACGCTACCTTATTGCCGACAAAGACACCCACCACGAAGAAAAAGGATGGTACTACCATCTGCGCGACAGCGAGAAAATCTGTGATATGATTCTCGATGCCTTCAACGTGGAAGGGGAACACCGCCACATCATCAACGGCCATGTCCCCGTAAAAGCGGGCGACGGCGAAAACCCGGTCAAAGCCAACGGCAAACTTATGGTTATCGACGGAGGGTTCTCGAAAGCTTACCACACCACCACAGGAATCGCCGGATACACGCTCGTCTATCACAGCCGCGGCTTCGAACTCGTGCAACACGAGCCGTTCACCTCGGCCGACGAAGCCGTGAGAAACGGTACAGACATCATTTCTATAAACCGTCTTGTTGAACTGAACTCCCATCGCGTGCGTGTGCGCGACACCGACCGCGGCAAGGAACTCTTAGGGCAAATCGAGGAACTGCGCGAACTTCTCTACGCCTATCGCCACGGTTTCATAAAAGAGCGTAAATAACTTCTATTTATAAGATTTATAAGTCTTATAAGTCTTATAAATCTTACAAATCTTCACAAATCTTCATAAGCATGCAAAGCCCCGGACCGTACGGTCCGGGGCTTTCTATAAACAGCTGTTATATATCAGTTTCCTTCGCCGCCGGCAAATTCCATGAGATAAGCCTTAATGAAGGCATCGATGTCGCCGTCCATCACGCCGTTCACGTCTGAAGTCTGGTAATTGGTGCGGTGGTCTTTCACGCGGCGGTCGTCGAATACGTAGCTCCTTATCTGGCTGCCCCATTCTATCTTCTTCTTGCCCGCCTCGATTTTCGCCTGCTCCTCCATACGGTGGTTAAGTTCCTTCTCATAGAGGATTGACTTCAACTGGCGCATGGCGTTCTCCTTGTTTTTCGGTTGGTCGCGGGTTTCGGTATTTTCAATAAGGATTTCCTCCTCTTCGCCGGTATATGGGTCTTTATATTGGTAACGCAGACGTACGCCCGACTCCACTTTGTTCACGTTCTGGCCTCCGGCGCCTCCCGAACGGAAAGTATCCCACGAAACCCTTGCTGTCTCCACATTGATTTCAATCGTGTCATCCACAAGCGGAGTCACAAACACCGAAGCAAACGACGTCATACGTTTTCCCTGTGCATTGTAGGGGCTAACCCTCACGAGGCGGTGAACGCCGTTCTCGCTCTTAAGGAAGCCGTAGGCATAATCCCCCTCTATATTTATCGTCACCGACTTGATTCCGGCGTCGTCACCCTCAAGCAGTTGGGCTATGGAAGTCTTATAGCCGTGTTTCTCGGCATATCGGAGGTAGAGGCGCATAAGCATCTGCGCCCAATCCTGGCTCTCGGTGCCACCCGCCCCGGAATTGATTTTCAACACCACCCCGAGCTTGTCTTCCTCACGGCGGAGCATATTGCGGAGTTCCAGTTTTTCAAGCGTTTCCACCACTTTTGCATACTGGGCGTCAACCTCCTCTTCGGTCACGAGTTCTTCCTTTACAAAATCGTATGCGAGTTTCAGTTCCTCCACCTGCTTCTCAAGTTCTGTGTATGAATCGATCCAGAAATGAAGTTCCTTGATTTTACGCATCTGCGCCTCCGCCTTCTCGCGGTCTTCCCAAAAGTCCGCCACGTGAGTGCGGAGTTCCTCTTCCTCCACCTCAATCTTCTTGCTATCTATGTCAAGATACCTCTTGAGCGCCTCCTGACGTTCCGATGTCTCTTTAAGTTGTTCTTGCGTTATCATCTGTATTTATGCTCTTTTCTTATATTTTTCCTTAATCCACTTATCCTTCAACGGGCGTAGGCCGTTTCCTACAACACACACGATTCAATAGGAATACATTGCTTCTATTTCCTTTGCATAGCGCTTTGCCACGACCGGACGCCTCACCTTCATGGTGTTGGTCACCTCCCCGTTCATAATCGAGAAATGGTGAGGCAAAAGTGTAATCCGCTTTATCTTTTCATATTCCGCCACATCGGCTTGCACTCCGTTGACCTGCTCCATCATAAACGCCACCGTCTCGGGAAGCGCCACGAATCTCACAGTGTCGGAATAATCTATCCCTTTCTCCTCCGCCCAACGTCTGAGCTGCGAAAGGTTTGGCACTATAAGGGCGGTGACAAATTTGCGTCGGTCGCCTATCACGGCAGCCTCGTCGATATATTTGTTTTCGGCAAGACGGCTTTCGAGCATCTGCGGGGCGATATATTTGCCGTTCGATGTCTTGAAAAGGTCTTTCACCCTTTCCGTCAGTACAAGCGCACCGTCTTTGGTGAAATATCCCGCGTCGCCGGTGCGGAAATAGCCGTCTTCGGTGAACGCAGCTTCATTGGCTTCCGGATTCTTGTAATATCCCGGTGTAACCGTAGGGCCTTTCACAAGGATTTCACCGTTCTTGTCAATCTTCACCTTGATGCCGGGCAGAGGGGTACCCACAGTGCCTATCTCATAACCCACCGGAGGATAAAAGCTGACGGTGGCTGTCGTCTCGCTTAACCCATACCCGATTACCACCTCGATTCCCACGGAACGGAGGAATTCTGCTATACGGTCGCTCAAAGGGGCGCCGGCCGTGGGGAACATGTTCGGGTTGGGTATGCCAATGGCGTTTTTAAGTTTTTGGAAAATTCTTTTGTTCCAAAATTGATATTCCTTTTCAAGAAGCCACGGCACCTTTTTACCCAGACGCAGATAATCGAGGTTACGACGCTTGCCTACCTTCACGGAATGGTTCACAAGCATCTGCTGGAATTTGCCCATACCGGCTATTTTCTCTTTGACCCCGGCATAGACTTTCTCCCAGAACCTCGGCACGCAACACATAAGGTTAGGATGCACCGTATGTATAGTGTCCTGGATTATCCGGGGGTCATAATTCACCGCAATGGCTATTCCCTTGAAAAGGCAATAGAAACACCAGGCTTTCTCAAGGATATGGCTCATCGGGAGGAACGCCATCGAAAGGTCCGTATCCTTTACCTGTTTGAGAAGTTTCAGATGCATCTCTATGGCGGCGTCATAGTTGGAATGGGTTATCGCCACCCCCTTGGGCTCGCCGGTGGTTCCCGAAGTGTATATCAGGGTTGCCATATCCTCCGGCAAACCGGCTTCCGACCTGCGTTTCACCTCTGCGGCGACATCATCCGTAGCCGCCATACCGAGACGCACGAAATCGTCCCAGAATATGGTCACGTCATCGTCATCGTTCAAAGAAAACCCGTCGTTCTTGAAGACAACAATCTTATCCACCCCGTCTTTGTTTCTCTTCCAATAGCTGTATGCAAGCGGATATTGATGCGAATCGCCTACGAAAAGCACCCTCGCCCCACCGTTTGAAACTATGAAATCGAACTGTTCCTGTGAAGAACTGGAATATAGCGGAATCGCGGCAAGACGGTTCTGGAAAGCGCCGAGTTCCGTTATAAGTATCTGTGGCGTGTTGGGCGAACAGATGGCTATCGTGTCTTTCTCCACGAGTCCGAGGCATGCCAGCGATTTTCCTGCCACATCCACCTGTGCCCTGAATTCGTTCCACGATGTCTTTTGCCATTCTCCATCCTTGCGCCAACAGAAACGATAGGCCTCACGGTCTCCGTAACGACCTGCCTGTGCGGGTATTATATCTACTAATCTATTTGCCATGACTTTCCGGGTTTACTGAAGCTATGACTTCAGCTTTCATATATTAACATGGAAATCGGTTGTAAAGTTAACATTTTTTTATCTAATAATCATTCTATTTGCGCAACAATCGCCCGAGAGTGCAAAAAAGAAATACGCCCGCTGTGTTGTCAGCGGGCGTATTTCCTGTTAAAAAGCTTTGTTGTGCGTCTTTCAAAGCACCACCTTGGCGCTCCTGACGTTGCCGTCGTTGTCGCAGGCCCTTATGAGCACGATGCCCGGGCAAACGTCTTGCAACGAAACAGTATCCGTTCCGGCTCCCGACGACTTGAGCAACGTGCCGTTTATGCCATAGACTTCTATAGCCGCGATGCCTGACTCGGAAGAAGCCTTCGCTTCTTTCAAAGAGGAATCATATACGAGTTCAAGGGCTCCGTCCTCTTCAACCGCCCCAACGCCGGAATAATTGCCTACAATACGGAAATATGTGGACGGACCGCTGATTGCCTGAAGCTGGCCACCATAGCCGTAACCCATCAGGAGGGAATACAGCGTGCCCGTTTTTCCGGTGCTGAAACCCAGGTTGGTGTTGAATCTTTTCCTCACGCCTGTCTGGGTAATGAGCATGTTGGTGCCGGCGTATGTCTCAAGGGCTACGTTGCCTGAATCATCCTGGTCCGGGCTGACTACGCATGCATACACCGGATAATTGCAATAGCCCGATTCAAGGCCGATATAAGCTGAAATCCTGATGTCGTTCTTGTCTTCCACATGATAAACTATCTGCTTGCGGCCGTCTATAATCTCCTTGACGGGCGTGGCATTCGTAATCTTGGGACCGATGCCTGCCCAACAGCTCATCACCGGGGGCCCGGGGTTAGCCTTCATGACCACTTCCTGCTGGAAATCTTCCTGATCGATGTTATAGCTCATCTCATCGAAGAAAGTGAAAATCACCTCCGTGTCTTCCGTAATGTCGGGAGCGTTCTGCATGGCATAAATCTGAGTGGTCCATTCCCTCTCGACGCTCGAATGGGGAGGCACCGTCACCATGATGCTCTCGCCGAGGAAACACAATGCCCCGTTGTAGGCAAACGCCGGGGCTACGCCTCGCGTAAGCTCTATGTCGTAGTCGTTGGTGATCGTAGCCTTGACGGTGAATGAACATCCATAATACAAATCGCCCACAATCTCGGCCGACGAAATTCCCGCGCCTGCCACGTCATACACCTGCACGCTATAATCATCTCCGTCTTTTTTGAGGATGATATGGTCATAATAATGGTAATAAGTCCTTACGGGCACCCATTCCGGGTCTTCGGTTCCAAGTTCATAGGTGGCGAAAGTCACGTCATAATACCCGTCTGCCAGGTTAAGGTCGGAAAGTTTCACCTGCGGGGCAAGGTGCTCAGGGTCGGTTCCGTAGCCCGGCTGTATGCTGAACCGTGTATTGCTCACGCTTGCTTTGACGGGCTCTTCATCCACCCCGCCCTGGCGTTTGAAAATGGCCCCGAATCCCACCTTGAGAATCTCGGGATTATAATTCACCCACATGCTCCCGCTCTCGGCAAAGAGGTCGAAATAAAGCACACCCTCCTGTATATATCCTGCAAGAGAACCCGTCTGAACCATATAAAGCGGACGATGTTCTTCCGGAAGCCCCGTAGGCGGCTGTATGCCGAAAATGGCATCCTGCGTGAAGTTGTAGCCGCCGCCTGTTCCGCCGCCCGAGCCGAGGTTCGATGGATTCAGTGCATCGAGGGAGAAATAGCCGTTCGACATCCCCGACCATCCCCAGTTGAAATGGAAATAGCCGTTGCCGTCATATCCGTCGAGCACGAACGAGTGCCCCCCGCCGAGCATCGATGCGCCGCCGTAAAGCAAAGGCCCGACTTCCTTCAGGTTGTCGTATATCATCTCGCTCCACTTGGTGGCTGAATAGAACTGACGCAGTTCGTAATGCATGTTGGGGTCATACTTGAAATATCGTTTCAACGCGCCGGTGATGTTCATGGCGAGCGCGCCCGACGAATCCGTGCCGTAATCCATCTTTACCGAGTAGCCGCAAGCCTTCATCAGATAAGCCACAGCATCGGCCTCCTCGTCGCTGTATTCACCGTCTTCATATTCGTCGAGCATCTTGCCCCATTCGAATTTCTTGTTGCCGAAATTCATAGACAGACGCTTGCTTATGGAAGAGGCTTCGTAACCGACCTGCCCCGTGCCGACCTCGGGATATTGCCAATAGTTCATCACCTGCGCCATGGCGGTGGCCACACACCCCGTATAGGCGCGGTCAACGCCCACAAGCGGACATTGGTTATAATACGGCACCCCCTGGTCCCATTGGGTCTTTATCAAAGGGGCGATCGGCTCTAACCCGGCCCGGGTTGAAGGCATGGTAAAACCGGATTTCGCGCCATGGGAGGCGGCATATTCTATCTGGCGAGCATATTCCCCGAGCCACCATTCCAAGTCGGGGGTCATATCGGCTTCCGTCAGCGATCCATGGTCGGAATATCCGAGCACAGGATACGCCAAGTCGTCGGCGCTGAGCACATAATAGCCCCCCGATTCAGCATTGTTGAACACATACACGGCGGGATTGCCTCCTTCGCCGTTACGCACCAGTGAAAGTTCCAGGCTCCCGCCTCCTCTTGTCGCCGGTCGCTTCAGTCCGGATTCCTCCAGACGGGTAAGCGCCTGTTCCGGGGAAACGACACTTGCGTATGCCCCCGCTGCGAGCAACAGAGAAACCGCAGATAAAAATGTCTTTCTTGTCATTATTATTGTTTTATTACTTTCTTAGGCATCACAATATTTATCGGCTGTAACGTATCGGAGGGCACTTCCCTTTCCGACACAAGAATCCGGACATTAGGCCATGTCCTGTCGATTGCATCCGTTTCATCCTGCCGACATCATCTATTGGGCATCAAAATTAATAATTTTTTTTTACATTTTGAATATTTGCGCCACAATAATTTATTATCATCCTTTCAAATCCGGTTGCAAACGTTTATGCCCCCGGCAAATGACGCATAGGCCTGCATACAAAAATCCGAGACTTTCCTCAGATAGGGGAAGTCTCGGATTTAAAAACGGAAGTATTTACTTTATTACTTTATGACAACTTTCTTGCCGTTGACGATGTAAATACCTTTGTCAAGGTTGTTTATCTGTTCGATTGTGCCGTTTAAGATAACCACCTTACCGTCCAATGTGACAACTGTGTAGCCATTGTATCCATTTGCAGGGATTATCTCTACACCCGACGACTTGTCGAAAATCACGGCGAATTCGAGGTTTGGCGACTCATAAGCGTTGTCGATATAGAATCCACCGTAGTTAAATGAAAGTTCATAAATGATTCCGTCAACTGTGGGGGCATCAGCGAAGATAAATTTGAAAGTAGGATGCTCCGCACCCTCCACAACCTCTACTTCCGGCATGTGGGCTCCATACGACATATAGTCGCGTGAACGGAGGTTGATATACGTAGGATTCCACAGCTCGGCGGTCTTGGCGTCAGGAATTTCGAAAATAATTTCGGAAAGGTCGTTGACTGCCGGAAGGTCGGTATTCAAATCCTTATTGTTATTCCAGTCATAGGTAGGACCGCCTACATATTTGCTTGCAAAGCCCGCCACATTGTAAGTGAACGACTTGGGCAGAACGATATTCCAGGTGTGGTTGATCGCACCGATTTTCACACCCGACACGGAGACGGCACCGGCCGGAATCTCGACCGTCACAGAACCTGTAAGTTCAGGATCCATGTATTTCGCGCTTTCGAACTGCAGATATATGCACTTGTTCTCGGTGTTCAACACATTGACCGCATATTCTGTCTCCGGAAGCACTTCATCGTTGAATTTAACGACCACATTCGAACTGTCGAGAGATATGTATTCGTCGCCGTCGAAAGAAATCATGGCGTAGAGACCGTAGCCCTGGTTCACGATGTCGCCCTTAGGTCCGAAGATATAGTCGGTGACAACTTCTTTGGTGCGTTCGAGCCTCCATGTCTGCGAAATCGCGGGCGAATCATACTCGCCGTCGATTGTAAATGTGCCTTCGTCAACCGAGAAATTGATATAACCGCCCAAAGAGGTGTCATAGTCAAACATATCCGGATATGTGATGACAAATGTAGGATGCTCGGCACCTTCCACTTCCTCCACTTTTACATCGCCATAATAAATGACGTCGCCGATAGCGAGATGCGGCTCTTTCTTAATAACCATGACAGGCTCGTCGTTGTCGTCGTAGTCTTTAACCATGTTGGGCTCTACGGTTTCAGCATTGGTGAATTCAATCTTGAAGCCGTCTTTGAAATAGTCGATGAGATACTCGGTATCTATGTCCATGGCAGGTGAAACAACCACTTCGTAGTCTTTTACAACCTGTATTTCGCCCACAGTGCAGCTATAGTTGATAGCAGGTGTAGGATTGGAGCCGTCTGCAGTGCAACGTCCCGCGTCAATCACGATTTTGAGCACGCCTCCTTTAGTAAATACGGCGTTGCTTACACCAATCACGATTTCAGGCTCTTCCCAGTTGTTGCGGAGCGAATAGCCGATATTATCATCGCCTTCGGCAGCTACGTTCTGCACGCAAGGCACGCTCTCGCCGTTATAGGTAACCTGAATCACTTTCGACTGCGAACCAGCAGTGGGATCATAGTTCGGGTCTTCCCATTCGTCATACGAAACCTCTGAAGCACCGTTGATAGCGAATCTGAACTCGGTGTATCTTTTATCGTTAGACGGCATGTCAATCTGGCCGTTGTTTGCCGGGGTTGCCGTCCAGGTGTATTCCTTCGACTCTTTCTTTACAATAAACGAAACCTTGATTTCATCGCATTTGTCAGTTTCCGTATAGACAGAGCCGGCTCCGATGGTCAGTTCGTAAGTACCCTCTTCGGCAATTACGTATATGTCCTCGGATTTCATAAAGAAAATTTTGGCGGTATGCATGTTGCCCATCGTCCAATCCCATGTCATATTGCACGACACTCCATCGATAGCCTGACCATCTTTTGCAAGGCTTACCTCATAATCGTCGGCAAATTGAATCTGACCGCTGATTTCGGGGAATTCAATGAGCACTTCCTCGACAGATGTCACCGTTTCGGGGCTCTGGGCTGGAGAAAGGACGTTATATACCTGCATGCCGCTCTTCGCGTTGGGGTCGATGGTATATTTCACAGTGATTTCCTCGTTAACTACAGCGTCAGCGGGTTTCTCACCTCCTTCAACAGCCGCCCAGAAGAAACCGGCAGGCACGGTCATGGTATATTCGCCAGGCTCGGCAGTTTCGGGGAAAGTGACGGCGTAAGGCATCGTATCCTCCACAGACCCATAAGCCATTTCGTCGAATGCTACCTCAGTGGCTTTGATAGCCTCCGAAGCACCCTCCTTGGTCAGCGTAATCTGTCCCGCCTGGTCTGCATCGCAGAACACCTGGTTCTCGCCGAGGGTATTGATGTCGAAGAACAGGTTGACTTTGCTGATTGATTTAACCGTAGCCTCGGCTTCGGGACGGAAACTCTTCACCACAATTTTGGTCTCGGGTGAGGGGACATCGCCGGAACCGTATGTATATTTATAAGAATAAGCGGGTGAAAGGTCTCCGTCCTCTGTAATGAAAGCTCCCTCCTGAAGTTCTATCTCAAGAGTCCCCGGTTTTGAGAACACCTGATAGTTCACTCTGACATTCACGCCGTCATAATTGACGGTAGGAGCAAACGACCATCCGTAATAATCGGCAAGGTCATCATCCTCCCAAGGTTCCATGTGAGCGTAAGAACTGAACGGGATTGTCTCACCGGCATATTTTACTGATACTTTGCCATTATCATAGTCATCTACAACAATGTCATCCATTGTAAAAGAGATGATCTGGCAGATAGAAGAAGCACTGTTGGGGAGAGCGGCCGTGCTACCGCCGTTTTCGGGAGAAGCCACCATGCCGGCGACATCGAGCGTGGCACGTGTTGCAGCCGGCTGGCTCGTCTGACTCACTGCGTAAGCTCCCAAACCTCCGGCAAGGAGAGTGCCGGCGGCAAAAAGAGAAAAGAGTAAATTCTTTTTCATATTTAAAAAATTTAAAATTAAAAATAGGTGAAGGCCTGCCAAGATGACAAACCTTCACCTTATGATTTTTATTTCTTAATTACTTTCTTACCGTTCACGATATAGATTCCGGCGGGAAGTGCGTCGAAGTCGGCATTCATCTCCATGCCCTGGAGGTTAAAGATTTTGCCGTTGTTTTCGGATTCTCCGGCTGCAATGCCATCCACGCCCGATTCGGAAACGAGCTTCACGATATGGTTGCGCATCGATGTGGTGAATTCGCAGAGGCCATCTTCATTTGGTTCCACAACCTGACCGTCAACCATCACTACGGTCCCTCCTGCCGGCTTCATGCTAACAAGAGTTGTGCCGATTGCCTGGAGTGTCTTCGACAGGTCGGTATGTTTTAGAACCTTGTCGTATGTCACATCTGCCGAGCAGGTTCCTTCCACTTCAAACTTTACGTTGTTGGCCGACACACGGTTCTTTATTTCCAATCCTTCCTGGCCTTCGACGGCGTCACGTGAAAAAATCTTGATGACAACGGGGTCGCCGGAAACGGGCAAACCGAACGAGCCGTCGTCCTCAGGACTTACATTACGGCCGTTTACAAATACTTGCAGAAGCTTCTTACGCTCGCCGCCTACCTTTCCGGTAGAGAATGACTTGTGGTAAGAGGGGTCGTATGCCGACATGGTGTAGCCCACAGGCACATAGAATTCCTCGTCGAGACCCTGCAGGGGCAGACGACCGACTATAGCCGGATTCTCTACAAAAATCTTGGCCTCTTTTTCCGCACCCTCAAAGAAGATGACAAGCTTATGGTCGGCCACGACTTCGGTCGCTTCGAGATAAAGCGGGCAGTATTCCGCCATCACTCCGGGCGAAGGCCATGTGTAGGTCACGTCCTCGGGGTTGAGCATCTTTGCCGTAGGCACCCAGTAGCCCGGACGTGCGCTCCAGAAAATCTGAGGACGCTTGCCCGACACGGTAGCCACGTATTTCTTAGCCTCCCCTTTCTTTACCGTGAAGCCGATGTTGTCGAAGACCACATCCTCGCTCAGGTCCTCACCTTCGCCGAGCACAATCTCCTCGTCTTCTTCGAACGGCCCGGTACGGAATATCAGACCCTCGGCTTTCTTAAGGTAGAGGGTGATTTCCACAGGTTCATACACCTTGGCGGTGGCTGTGAACTCTATGGCACACGATTTCTCCACCTTAATTTTATAAGAAGCCGTCGTTACGGGTGTTGAAACGCCATCCACCGACACAGCTTCCACGTTGTAATCCTCATTGAAATAGAACCATACGTCGTCGCCTTGGTCAACGGTCAGTTTATAGCCCATTTCGGCGAGTTGTTCCGCAGAATAGGTTTTATAGGAAGAACTGTTGCGAATGCTGGTGAGGCAGTTCTCTCCGTTGGTGAACTTGACCGACACTTCACAAGCCTCAGGATCCTGCTCATAGACACGGATTTCAATTTTGTCGCCGTCTTTTACAGGGATTTCATATTCTTTAAACCGGTTGACCGTCTGTGCGGCGCCGTTAAGCTTCACGCTAAATATCTTTACCGTGCCGGGGGCCTCGATGCAGAGGTAATTGTCGTTTTCGGTGATGGGAATCTCCTGTACGCCTTTCGTCAATGCGGGACGTGTGAAGGTAGATAACTTCCAGTCGGTGTTCGACGATTTGTCATTGGCGAGATAGATGCCGATTTTGTCGAGACCGTTCTGCACATCCACGGTGACCGACCCTGCGGGCGCAAGCTTCTTGGTGGTGACCGAATAAACGGCACCGTCCTGCTGTGAGCCTATCCATTTGTTCACCGTCTGGCCATAGGTTGTCGAGCCGTTGGGCTTGAGGTCGTTCTCAACTGCGACACCGGTGATGGCATTGACATATTTCTCATGCACGCCCAGAATCACATATCCCGGCGCAGGCTTGATTGTGTAACTCCCGGTCGCCGTGCCGTTCCACGAAGTGGCTTCGGCATCGAAATCTACCGGATTCCCTGTGGCACCGCCGTCAAGGATTATAACGGCTCCGGGATTATCCCATTCCACAGTGAATGAGAAAGCGTTTGCTTTGAAGCCGGGGCCTAAGATCAATAAGGCCACGAGGCTTAAGATTATACGCAATGATTTCATGATGGTATTTTTTAGAGTTCAATTACTTTACAACAATTTTGCGGGTCTGCCCGGCAGCCGTAACTATGTAAAGGCCGTCTGCAAGATTATCGGTAGAAACGGTGTCGTCGCCCTCTGCCACTTTCATGCCATGGATATTATACAATACGATATGTCCGGCAGCGCAGACGTTCTTGCCGTCATAGCTTATCGCACCGTTCGTGTCGGCTTCCACATCCTCCACGCCTGAGAAGCTTATGAAAGGAAGGGCATAGACATCCCAATAATGGTCGTTGTTATTGATTTTGCTGACAAGCAAAAGCGACTCCCCCTGTTTGTCGAGAATGCTTATGCCTCCGAGGGCGCCGCGCTCATCCGGACCGTCAGCAAGAAGCACACGCCCTTCGGGAGCATCTTCGTTGCGGCACTGGGCGATGAGAAGTTCCTCTGCAGGATTCTCGCCGGGATAGGCCCTCTTGACGAGCATCATATACTCATGGTGACCGTCGGCGTAGAAGAAATCGGGTGCGAGGGACCTGCTTTCGATATACGACAGAGCGTAATACACATTCTTACCCATGTTAACCTCGTCGATATGGTCGAAGCTGCCGTCGCGGTTGAACCACAAAATGCGGCCTATGTCGTTGCCTTCCTCATCCTGTGAGGGCACACGCAGCTCATCAGCATATTTGTAGGTGTCCCCCGCAACGACGCGGTCGATGTTCGAAGTCATGCGCTCGGGATCGGAATAGGGATCGACATCAAACTGATAGTTCAGCGTAAGCACTTCCTTGACCGATTCGAGGTCGATGAAATGGAACACGTAGTCACCCATATTGTCGGTGTCGATAAACATGGTCTGAGGTTCGAAGCCGGGCAAATCGCTCATGGGTATGAAGCTTTGGCTGCGTTCAAAGATTTTTCTTACCATATTCCCCTCGGCATCATACACATAATACGACCGGATTGAGGCATCGTCGTTGCCGGCGACATAGTCCGCCTTGGTGATGATGAACGACGAAGCCTTGCCGTCGGCGCCGAAGCGTATGTCCTGACGGTAGCGGAAATCGCCTACCGAGAACCACGAGGCAAGATACTTCTCGGTGCCGTAATCGGGAGTCAGGTATGTGGGGATTTTCGTCGTCTGGATAAGGTCGAAATTGGTGCCCGTCTCGTTCTCGCGGTAGATTTCGATCACAAGGCTGTTGCCCTCGCGCATGGTCATTTCAGCCAAAGGCGAGTCATAGCGGTTCCAGAAAGGTTTGTCATAATAGGAAGATACCAGATAAACTTTGCCGTCATTTTCGAGCGATATTATGAACGGAGTGTTCTCCATATCGCCAGGGAAACGCGATATATACATGTTCTTCTTAAAAACAGGCTGGATTTCAGTCTCGCCGTCGCGCACGCCACGATATGTGACCATGCTCAGGCCGTTGCCGCAATAATTCTCCCAATAGCCCGGAATCACGATATCCGACACGTCGTCGCCTTCTACAAAGTCGGGGAACTCGAAATCTACGTCAGAGTTGAAATCTTCCATCAAAGTCATATATACTTTCTCATTTCCCGCCTCATCGGTAGAGGCATATATGTCGCCCACATGATGTGTTAACACATCGACCATCTTGTCATAGGTCTGAGGCGCGCCGGTGAAGTCTTCTGTCTGATAGGTTTCGCCGCCGAGCTGATAAATACGGTTATAGTTGTTGTTTACGTAATAAGTGGTCTGGACACTGAGCCCCACCATTATCTCGTATTTGTCGTCGGTGTTGAAAAAATGCTTCGTAACCATAGGCGTAAGTTCGCAGGAAGCCACGGCCACTTCACGGTGGTAAGGGCCGTAGAGTTCCAGGTCATTCTTGTTGGCCACCTTATCAGGGTCACGCAGCTCGTCGTAGGTGACGTAGGTCATCTTGTCCTTGATTTTGCCCACTTCCTTCATTGTGGAATCATAAATAGTAAACTCGTACTCTTCAAGGATAGGACTGGTATAGTACTCGCTCACTTTGATATATGAATAGCGGAACTGGCTGGAATAGAACCATGTCTCGCCCCACGGCGTGTCGAGGTCGGTAATGTTGGAAGCCGGCCCTATCGATTCGAGCTTAGGCTGCTCCACAACTTCGGTGGCACGCGTAGATGGCGCGCCGCCGTCAAGAAGACTGTTGGCGTGCCTGATTCGCTGCATCCTTTCGCTCTCGAACGGCGACGACACGCTTTTTGCCTTGTAAGCATATCGGCTCAGGCCGATATTCGATGCCTGACGACCTGCCGGAAGGGCATAAGCTGCCAAGCCGCATGATAAAGCGATGACAGGAGCCGCAAATAGTTTCAAGTAAATTTGATTCATAAAAAAAAGTTTATGGCTTAATATAGCGGTTAGTATTTTTTCGATATAAATCACCGAAATCTTTTAATTCGTCGCAGGTATGAATAATTTACAATAATACAAAAAATTTAACCAAAATATGCGATTCAAAACAAAAAAATTTTTCAGTCTTATCGGCAACCAAAATTAGCCATTATTTGGTTTTTAATCATTTTTTATTAATTTTGTGGCTTCTTTACAATATGAAACGAGATTTAACATCATCGGCGTATTTTCTTCAACGAGCAAGGAAAAACCGCAATGTTGTCATCATAATATATTAATTAGCAATCAATTAAATAATATAATCTAAATAACGTAGCAATGAGAAAACTTTTTCTTATTCTGATGTCGTTGTTAGCGTGCGGTCTGACGGCTTTAGCCCAGACTCGCACGTATCACGGCACAGTGCTTGACGCCGAGACCAACGAACCGCTTATCGGCGTCACGGTTATGCCGGTGGGAGGCGGACAGGGAATCGCCACCGACCTCGACGGTAAATTCACGCTCACACTTCCTTTAAAAGTAAAAGAGGTGAAAGTGAGCTATGTCGGAATGGAGACAGTGACTGTCGCACTCTCCGACAACATGGTAGTGAAAATGAAGACGGCCGGCACCGACCTTAAAGACCTCGTGGTTATCGGCTACGGCTCGGCCCGTAAACTCGGGTCGGTGGTTGGTTCCGTTTCGGTTGTAGGCGAACAGACTCTCGAAAACAGCCCGACAGCCACGTTCATCGATGCCCTCCAGGGCGAAGTGCCGGGTCTTAACATATTTTCCAACTCCGGCGACCCCTCGTCAACCAACAATTCGGTGCGCATACGCGGCGTCAGCTCCCTCAATGCCGGCACATCACCTCTTTATATACTCGACGGCGCCCCGATTACGGCAGCCGTATTTACGACACTCAACTCCGACGACATCCAGAACATCACCGTCCTTAAAGATGCCGCTTCGGTCGCTATTTATGGTTCGCGTGCCGCCAACGGCGTTATCGTAATCACGTCGAAGAAAGGCTCCTACGGCATGAAGCCGAAGCTGACCCTGCGCGCAAGCTACGGATGGTCGCAGATGGTGGAAGATAACGTGCAGATGATGAATTCGGCTCAATATCTTGAATTCCGCGACAAAATCGGCTCCCCCGTCAAAGACGATGTCAGGAAAGCCGTTGAGAATTACGGTATTTCTACCGATTGGCGCGACGTCACCTTCGACAGCAGCGCTCCGACATATTCTATAAATGCAAGCATATCGGGCGGCGGCGACATAATGTCGTATTATCTGTCGCTCGACCATTACGACGCGGAAGGAATCATCACACAGTCAGGGATGCGCCGCGAAACTCTCCGCGTAAACCTCAATTCGAAACTCACCGACTGGTTCCGCGTGGGCTTGCAGACAAACCTCGGTTATACCAAATATGAAACTAACCCCGAGGCTTCGGCATCAGGCATCTATACCACCAACCCCATGGTCTTCGCACGTATCGCGTTCCCCTACGATTCTCCTTATTATTACACCGTAGGCGACAACGGACGTCCGGTTTTCGGCGACAAGGCTATGCAACTCCATTTTTCCGACCTTACCTCTCCAGAATTCAACACCGCGTTGCGCGACACCTATCGCACCAACGTCACTGCCAACGTCAACCTCTTTGAGCAAATCACCCCGATACAAGGACTTATCATCAGAGCCCAGCAAGCGGTGGATGCCTATGACTACAGGCTGACCAACAAAGTCCTTCCTTACGAGACCGTCAAAACCCCGATGGGCGACGAACTGGGCGACGTTCCCTTAGGACAGATAAACACAGGCATGAGCCAGGAAAGATTTGAAAGATACTACTCCTGGACCTACACCAACACGGCCGAATATTCTTTCAATCTTAAAGACATCCATAATTTAATCCTCCTTGCCGGACAAGAATCGATTTTCACGCGCACTAACGCATTCGGGGCTACTTCAACAGGACATTCCGATCAAAGGATGATGCTCCTTAACCAAGGCACTACGGTTCTTTTGACCAACCTTACCACCGATATGGTAACCACCGTATATAATTCATTCTTTTTCAAGGCCGACTACGACTTCGACAACCGCTATTTCCTCTCTGCGTCATTCCGTCGCGACGGCAGTTCGAGATTCGCTCCCGACCACAGGTGGTCGAATTTCTTCTCCGTGGGAGGTATGTGGAATGCGAAAAACGAGAAGTTCCTCAACGACGTGACTTGGCTTAACGAGGCTCAGGCTCGTATCAGCTACGGAACCACCGGCAACTCCTCGATTCCCGATTACCGCTATCTGGGAGCCGTGGCTTCATACAATTACGGCTACGGACCCGGCGTCATCAATATCGACACCAATACCAAAATCAATAATGTTACGTCGGCTACGACAATCGCTCAGGCCCCCAACGAACTGCTCACATGGGAAACAGTGCGTTCTTTCGATGTCGGGTTACGCTTGAAGGCCATCGACCGTATCACAGCGGATTTCGACTTCTACCACAAGACAACCAAAGACATGCTCATGGAAATTCCCTGGAGCTACACCACAGGCTTCGGGTCGGGTTGGGGAAACATCGGCTCCATGAACAATACGGGTGTGGACGTCAACGTCCTGGCCCAGATTATCACGGGACGTGACTGGAATTGGTCGGTGCGTGCGAACTTCAACTACAACCACAACCGCATCACCGAGCTCTTCAACGGGCGCGACAGTTTCACCGTCGCAGGCACCGGCATAAGGTATGAGGTAGGCCACTCCGCCGGGGAATTCTACAACGTAAGGTATCTCGGAGTTGACCCTGCCGACGGAAAACAGGTTTGGCTCGACAAAAACGACAACCCCACGAAAGTATATAACGAAGAGGAGAACTCCGTGATGACCGGAAAAAGTCAATTTGCACCCTGGACCGGCGGTTTCGGCTCTACCCTTTCATGGAAAGGCCTTGCCCTGCAGGTTGACTTCAACTGGGCCGCAAAAAAATATATGACCAACAACGATGCATTCTTCCTGATGAACGCCGCGCAAGGCAACAGCCAGAACCAGACTGTGGAAATGCTTGACGTATGGACGAAACCGGGCGACGTAACCATGTATCCCAACGCCACGGAAACTATACAGTTCGACTCCCGACTCCTTGAAGACGCATCTTTCCTTCGTCTCAAGGCACTCACCCTCAGCTATGTTTTACCGAAGAATATTCTCAAGAAGATTCACCTCGACAATGTTATGTTCCATTTCACAGGCCGCAACCTTTGGACGGTAACGAAGTTCAACGGATATGACCCGGAACCGCAGACCAATGTCTTCCAGTTCGCGTATCCCAATACGCGCCAGTATGAATTCGGAATCGAGGTTACAATCTAAATCAGTTTTTCGACATCTATTATGAAAAAAATATATTTCAGCATACTGGCAGCGTCTTCGCTCTTCGCGTCGTGCGACATGAACCAGCTTCAGGAAGGGGTTCTTAACGACGAGACGGCCATCACCAACAAGCTCGACGCGCAAAAATACCGCAACGGCATCTATGTGGCTATCCGCGACATCACAAGTTCGAACTATGTCTATGACATGGAGATACAAGCCGATATGTTTGTCGGCACGCAAATCAACGGCAACCGTCTCGGAACCATCAGTTCGGGCAACATCTATTCAAACGACAAAGACCTTGAAGGCCTTTGGGCCGACCCCTATTATTTCATAGCGGTGGTGAACTACTATCTCCCGAATCTGGAAAAACTTCTCGCCAACGGGGAATATTCGGAAAATGACCGCATCGAGCTTCGCCGCTACCGTGGGGAAGCGAAATGGACAAGGGCTTATGCCTACTATTATCTGATCGACCATTATTCGCCCGCCTACAAGCTTTGCGATCCCGACGACGTAAAAACCGGGGTGCCGATTGTTCTGGAGTATGCCCCGACCGACCATTACGAATTGTATCCAGGCAGATCGTCGCTCAACGACGTCTATAAGGTAATCGACAAAGACCTCGAAGACGCCTACACCGACATCGCCGCCTATGAGGCATCGTCGTTTACCGACGCAAAATACAATCTCGCACCCAACGCCCCCTATCTTAGCACCAACGCGGTGCTCGCCCTCCAGGCAAGGCTCGCCCTGCTTCGCGAAGATTATGACAAGGCAATATCAAAAGCGGAAGAAGTTATCAACAGCGGCAAATACACGCTGACTCCCGTTTCAAGATATCCGCGCATTTGGACCGACGACGAAGGGAGCGAAGTGATATTCCGTCCTTACGGCGACCTGAGCCAGTCCGGATCGGTCCATTCAATGGGAGAAGCATGGATATCTCCTTCTCTTGACAAAGCCGATTACGTGGCCACTTCAAATGCCCTCGCCATGTATGAGCCCGACGACGTGCGTCTCGAATGGTTTTTCGAACCGCGTGCCCTGACTGTCAACGGCCAGAGGGTGGTTGCCCCTTGCTTCGTGAAATTCCCGGGCAATCCGGATTTGAATACCGGTAACGAGAACGCCTTGAAGAATCTTCCCAAGCCGTTACGTCTCAGCGAAATGTATCTGATTGTGGCCGAGGCCGCCGCTATGAGCGGACAGAACGACAAGGCAAACAAGGCTCTCAACGATATCCGGAAAGCCCGAATCGAAATGTATGCCTCGGAAAACTATGCCGGACAGACACTAATAAACGAGGTGAGGAAGGAGCGCACCCGCGAACTCATCGGCGAAGGATACCGCATCAGCGACCTCCGCAGATGGAATCTCGGATTCTCCCGTGAGACAAACTATGAATTGGAATATGAAGACGTTCCGGGTATTCTCGTGCCGGCAAGCACGATTGTGAAGTACCAGCCCGGCGACCACCGGTTGATCCTTCCTATCCCTACGGCCGAAATGCAGGCCAATCCCCAGCTCGCCGGGCAACAGAACCCCGGATATTGATTTGTTTTTAACCAGTTATAATTTCTGACAGATATGAAATTCTATAAAATATTGGCCGCATCCCTCGCGCTCTTTTCCTTGACCGCCTGCTCCGACAGCGAGGAATTCAACACCGAACAAGGAGTGTCGGTCGAGATGGGCCGGAGCGAAATGACAGTCAGGGAGAATGCCGGAATATTCAACGTGCCTATCGTGCTCGACGGCAAAACCAACGGCAACGTGAGGGTGACGGTGAAAGTGGAAGGCACGGGCGAAAACCCCGCATCGCCGTTTGAAGAAAAAGACGGCAAATGGAGCGGCAACTTCATAGTAACTTCCAAGACCATCAACATCCCGGAAGGTGTCAGCGAAGTCAACATCGAAATCAACACGAAAGACGACTTCGACGAAAACCCCGACAGGACGTTCACGGTGACAATTGTCTCGGTAGAAGGGGCTACCATCGGAAATATCGCCTCAACCATCGTCACTCTCAAAGACAACGACTCCATACCGTATGAGAAAATACAGGGTGACTGGAAATTCAATTTCATCAGCCAGGCAGATCCTGATAAAAAGGCTACTTCGTGGAACGTCTCGATAAAAGGATTTGACGAAAAATCTCCCAATTACGGCAAACTGCTTAACCTTGACGGATTGACCGGACAAGAATTCCAAAATGAGGTTACAAGTCTCGACCTCGACTTTCATAATGATTTGACAAGCGGAGAAACATTTGTAGAAATGGTGCTTCCCGAACCTATCGCCGTGTATAATTCCTCAAATTATGTCTGGGCGATGCGCGGTGAAATCAATGAAGAAGGAAGGGTTTCCCTCGACCTTAAACAGTCTGTAACCCGAGGCGACATATCGCAAGACTACAAGACAATCTCATTCGACCCCGAAGTAGGAATTGCTTTCGTAGTGGCAAGTCCCGACCTCAGAAGCATTCTTGGCGTACTTGAAGTCTCGACCGACATCTCGATGACACGTTAACAATTATCAATGAGAAATTAGTAATTAGTAATTGTGATTAGCAATGACTCAATACGCAATTACCAACTGCTAATTACCAACTGCTAATTACCAACTGCTAATTACCAACTGCTAATTACCAACCGCTAATAAAAAAATCCCGGATTCTTCGGAACCCGGGATTTTTAATTCTAATTCGCCAACGACTAATGACTCTCGACTAATGACTTTCGACTAATGACTTTCGACTAATGACTTTCGACTAATGACTAATGACTAATGACTAACGAG
>CABRKI010000018.1 GCA_902471455.1 uncultured Porphyromonadaceae bacterium
CGGGTGACGGCCACGGCAACACACAGGATGCATCCCCCCGCAGTCAGCAGACAATTCAGGAACCACCACGAGGAAAACCGCCGGCATGGCACGCTCCAAAAGCAGCAAAGCGCCACGGCGCATACACAAACCAAAAACAACGTGAACTGCAACGGATAGGAAGCGAAGGCTACCGTCATAAACGCCAAAAGAGACCCGGCAAATCCGTAAGCCCGGCCCTTTACACCTCGATATACACCCAAGCAGAGCACCAATATGAACGCCACAAAAGCCGGCACTCCGTATGCCACGCCAATTTGCAGATATTCGTTGAACAGATATTCCGGAGCTCCCGCCACCGCAATCTCGCCGCTGTCGGAATGGAGGCTGAAATAAGCTTCCTGCGCTTCGCCATAGGCACCCGCCACATTGTCCCACCCCACTCCTGCAAGGGGAACTCCGGCCATCGCCTTCGCCCCTATTTTCCACATCAGCACCCTACCCTGCGCCGACTGCGCCTTTAAGCCGACAAGCGCATATGTCGCAAATGCCGCCGTTCCCACAATGACGGCCAAGCACAGATAAGTTTTGACGCGGTGACGCCTGTGGTAATCCCACAGACGCCGCCACGCCGTTGTAAGCCAGTGTCGGTTGAGCAGTAATATCGTAAACGAGCAGCCGAGTGCGGCCGCCAACCATCCCGTGCGGCTCATGGATGCGGCAAGGGGCGCCACCGCAAGCATTATGTATGCCATCCCCGCCCATCTCTTCCATGCCGTCTTTCCCAAATAGAACACCACCGCCAACGGAAGCATCATGGCAAGGAAACAGCCGTAGGGACCCGGATTGTAGAAAGAGCCGGTGAGGAGAAACAGCGCATGGCGCGAAGGGAGAAGGCCGCACAACTGCAAAAGCCCCCATACCGCCTCCACCATGCCCGCGCACAACAACAAAACAGCGACAATCGCCCTGCAAACCACCCTTTTCATAACCATCTCATCCCTTTTTCAGATTTATAGATGAAGGGACACACACCGACGATAAACTTCTCCGGGAGGAGCCCCCAGTAGCGGGAATCCTGGGAGTCGATGGTGTGGTCGCCGGCGGCGAAGCAATAGTCTTCCTTGAAAGTATATCGGAAGATACGTTTACCGCCAATCCATGCGCTATTGTCGCGCCATTCTATTTTGGAGCCGGTTTCCCATTCGATATATTTCCTGTAGAGAAGGAAATTCCTGCGGTCGATTTCCACCGCCATCCCCTCCCCGGGTATCACGAGCGGCCCCATCTCAAGGATGGTCCATTGTATCAGCGAGTCGCGGGGCGCCACAGTGGTCCAGCGCGGAGGTTTCACCGAATCGGGAGTATTGCGCAAGATGTCGGTGACTATGCGCACCATCGACTCCTGTTCGTGCTTGTTGCCGAAAACGCGGCCGTCGCCCCTAACCCTGTAGAAACCTCCGCGGATTTCAAGAGTGTCGCCGGCCACCGCCACGGCCCGTTTGCAATAATAAAGACGCATGTTCATGGCTATACTGTCCCATTTCTCAATGAAAGGGGCGTTGAACACTATCACGTCGCCACGCTCAAGCCTGCCGTAGCCCGGGAGACGCCTCACGTTAAAGGGCTTCCCCTCGGCGGCGGCATAGAAATCGAACACCCTTCCCCCGAGTTTCCATTTGTTGATATAACCCTTGTCGCCCGGCAAAATGGTGGGGATCATCGAACCGGTGGGGGTGCGGAACACGTCATACGTCGTGAATACGAGAAACCAACGCAACAAATAGAGGGCAGCGGCCACGACGATAAGCCAGAACACCACGTCCGACGCTTTTCCAAGCATCTTCCGCCCCTTTTTCCTGTCGATATTTTTTAAGAGATTCATCATTGCGCGACAAAGATAAGCATCTTATTTTTCCCACCCCGATGAAAATCGGTCATTTTATATCCACAAATCGTTCACGTAACAAATCCGCACACTTCCGCACAACCAACCGGGTTCTCGGATAAAAGGGAGATTTCTCTCGCATTTCTACAATTTTCTATCAAATCATTCGTAAGCAACTGATCCTCAGTATAGCATTTTTATAAATTTCTATCACGTTTCTACAATCGCCTGTCAAGCCCATCCTTGCGAAGGGAAAGTTTCACACGCATCCACCAAGAGTTTTCCACCCCCTTCCCACATGCCAAATATACTAAAGGCGGAATTCGACGCCGGCTATGAACTCCCGGCCCCGCAGCGAGAAATCGTAAACGAAACGGTCAACACCGTTGAAAACGGAGTAGGACCAGCTCCCTGCATCGAGAAGATTGCGCACCTTAAACGTTAGCCTGAATTTCCCCGCCTTATATGCCATCCCGGCATCCAAAAGCGATATCGTCTTGTAGCGTTTTTCTTCAATCTCCCTTCCCGCCACATCCAGTCCACCATTCACCTCCAACACCTCTATCGGGAAAAAAGAAACCGATAAATTATGGTCCTGTCCGGAAAAAGACCTTCTAACCCCAAGATAACGGGAATAATTCGTGAAAAACGAACCCTCGTATGAAAACGAAAGCCATGCCGTCGGATTTCCGGAAAACGATGGCGACACCGTAAGGGACTGCCCGTAATAAACTACCGGCAGACCGTTCTGTTCAACCGTATTACGATTCCAATTATACGAACAACGCAACCCTGCTTTCAATTTCAATATCCCGATATTCTTCGAGACCCCGGCACTACAAACCACCGTTTCCGAAAGATGAGGCATCAGAAGGTCGGTCGAAGCGATAAGCGACGAAGCCACCATCCTGCTATCAACCAGGTTGCTGTGTGTGGCTAAATACCTTACATCGGCATTATAAAACCATTGGCTCACCGGCAAATTAAGTCCATAATGCAATGCTGCCTCGAAATTCCGATTCTCCGCAAGCCATCCCGACCTATAATGCATCGAAAGATAATCCTTCATCACGGGCGCCGTAAGTAAATCAAGTATATCGCCGCATTCTCTCGAATAAGAGGCAGATGCCCGTAATGTGGAAGCTCCCGACATTTTATAATTAGCATAAACGGATGGAGATATCGTGAAATGAACCCCCTTTTCTTCATACGGCACGCTCCCGAAATTATTCCAATCCAAATATTCAAAGCCTAAAGGACATAACAACCTCAATACGAAGCGGTCATAATCAGACGAATATTCATAACCGGGCGAAAAATTAAAACGGAAGGAAGATCCTTTTATCCGGTTCTTTGCATCCAGCTCATCTTTGGAATTATAAAAGCAAAGGTCAGTACGTACCCTGTCGCTTACATAACCTGCGTTGAACAAGAATGAAAAACGGGAATGCCTCTTTTCCAGCACTCCCCCGAAAGTTTCCCTGACAACGAAACTTCGGCTGCTTCCGCGTTGGAAAAGCCCGAAAGACTCGCCCGAAGCATCAACCAGCCATTTCGGAGAAGAACGATATTCCGCCACCGAACTGAAATTCCAACGTATCTTTCCCCGTCTCCATCTCAAATCCATCACATCACGGAAACCAAAATCCACCGTTCCCTGACATTGGCTTATATCAGACTCCAATGAGAACACAGGCATTGACCTGTCGCAAAAAGCCGCCTTCCCGGAAAAGTCGTTCGATAGGAAAACATCGTCGCCGTTGTTACGATATTCCATTGAAAACGAGGGAACGTGACGACGGCTTTCCGGTTCTGTCCGACGGCTGATCACGATGTCACCGCCACCGTCAAAATACATTCGCATGTCGGAATACCGGCACTCCGTCTCAAGGAAAGAATACCCTGCATTTACGCGAATGCTCCTATCGTCGTTAACCTTATTGATGAAATTAACGCCTGCCGATGCATCCCACGGCTCTATCCATCTTCCCCGTTCCAACGGAGGGGACGACGAAGAGAGGGTGCCGACCGCCTCCGAAGCAAGATTCTTTAGTTTTTCACCCCCGCCATCATAGAAACGGGTGTTCTCCCTTTCGGAAAACTCCGCTATGTCGCCCCCTTTAATAGTAAGCATGGTTTGAAGATTATCGCGGAACAACATTCCCGCACCCGACGCTTCCACAGGAATACGGCGTCCGTAACCGCCTCGCAC
The DNA here is from genome assembly GCA_902471455.1 of uncultured Porphyromonadaceae bacterium. Taxonomy (GTDB): domain Bacteria; phylum Bacteroidota; class Bacteroidia; order Bacteroidales; family Muribaculaceae; genus Lepagella. Next base: position 4,080 of record CABRKI010000018.1, read on the forward strand.
TCCATACGTGCCGACCGGACGGAACATGGATTTCCGTTTTAGCCTGACGTTTAAAGCCACATTGTCGCTAAAGACGCCGCGGTCAATTTTCATGTCCTGATGATTGTTGATTATTTCAATGGCGTTGACGCATGAGGCAGGAAGATTGGTGGTTGCGGCGTCATACCTTCCGCCGAGAAGGTCCATACCCTCGATATAGAAATTTGAAATCTTCTTCCCGTTGTAACTTATTTCGCCCGATTTAGCCACCTCCACACCCGGCACCCTCTTCAACGCATCTTTCAACGACACGTCGCCCTTTCCCATAAAAGCCGACAGAAGATAAGAAACGGTGTCGCCCATAATCCTCACGTCGGGTGCCTTCACCGTGACCTCCCTAAGCGTTGACGCGCTGCCGGACAAAACCATGTCAAGTCCCTGCGACTTGTTTTCAACGATTGCCGTCTCCGCTTCATAACCCAATTTGCTGTAACGGATAGCCACGACAGAATCACCGACGGCAATATCCAGAGAATAACCGCCGGAAGCTCCTGTCATCGTGAACCTACCGGCACTTCCGCCGTTAATAACACGAACCATTACCGAAGGCAACGGTTTTCCGGACCCGTCTTTCACAGTTCCGGAAATCACCGCATTATTAGCCGCGAATGCCATAAAAGGGAACAATAGAGGCAGAATAAGAGACCACAACCTTCTCATAGAAGTCACTTTTTGACAACTGACCCAACTCCTACAACCTTAATCTCGGGTTCTATAACTTCTCCTTTTCGCCCGGAATCATTGCCGATGCCTATTTTTTTAAGTTCCGACTCCGAATATTCCAACGGGATACCGCCGTTTTTACGCTGCCTGACCCTGACACCGTTGACGAATACACTTTTATCCTCCCGCACCGTTATATCCGTGATGCTTTCCGGGGAAATCGTGGAGTAAGGGTCGATGTCATACCTGTTTTTGCGTTCCACAAACTTGTCGCGGTCTATGGAAACAGAATTAGGCACCGGTTTTTCGGAAAACCCTCCGGAAGCCTTGCGGAAAGCGACCGCCTCGAAAGTGTGGTTGGACGCCGAATCGTAAGCTTTGAGAACAAGCCCCGGAAGTCCGACTACTTTCCAAGGGCCGAACGGCAAAGGTATCTCTTCCGAAAACCACGCCGTCCATTCCATTCCTCCGTAATGCGCCACCCCCTTACGGCATACGTAGCCACAAATCGTGTCGGTGTCTTCCTTCAAATCCCATTTCATCAACGGGATTTCTTCTTCATATCTGTAGGTATGGGGCGCCATGTCGCAGAAGACCTTCAACACTCCATCGGGCAACGACTGCACTACTGTCTGGTCGAAGTAATTCTCAACCATGCGCTCCTTCTTACGATAATCTTCAACCACCTCGTCCGACACGTCCGGCACGCTCAAAACGGAATCAAGCCGGAAGGAGGAATAATCGTAGAATTTCGACTTCTCTTCGCCAATGCGCAAAATGCAGTCATACCCCTCGGATATCTCCTTGTCGCCGACAGTTCCCTCCATCCGATAGAAATAAATACAATCATAAAGAGCCGGCACATCGGCATACGACGCCCCCGCCGCCATAACCATGGCAGCAATAAACCACTGTTTCATAAACGTTTTATAATTATTATTTCAGAGTAATCCCAACTATTTCCTAACGGTGCCGGTTCCAACGACTTTTACATCCGACAAACTGCTTTCCCGAAGAGTTTTATTATTGCCGGATTCTATTTCTTTCCTTTTCGCTTCATATTCCTCTTCCGACAAAAGCTCTATCTCGATCCTCCCTTCGGGATATCCTGAAGGTTCCTTAAGAACGGTAATGCTCTTAATCCTTTGGGGGTCGATATTTTTCCAAGCGTCGTCATAATCCACCAGCCTGCCGTCAACCGTCACCGAAGGAGTCTTTTCACGGGGAATGGAATCGAGATTGACAACCACGGCGTCTTTATCTTTATCATTCTTCAACGACATTACAGCATCGCGCTGAAACGGGATACCTATATTGCCGAAAGGATTAAAAACAGAACCCAACGCAGGCATGGAAATCAACACCCATCCGGCTACCCCCGAAGCAACCAACCACACCGCCGAAAGGCGTTTCCATCCCGGGGCAACGCTTCGGTCCATCATCAGCAACCGATGTTTAAGTCTGCTGTGCCTCAACCCGTTGCCCAACGATATAATATTCTTACCGGCAACTCTTTCCAACAAAAGATACTGATAGGACTTCCTGTCATAGCCCGCCTCTATCACGTCGCCGTCTGCCTGGAATTCATGCACTTCATGAAGTTCCCTCATCATCAGCCACGCCAAAGGGTTCCACCATTGCAGCGCGCCGAGCGTGCGGGCAATAATAAGGTCGATGAAATGCCGGTGGCGCACGTGGCTGTCCTCATGTACCAGCGCCATCAGACCGACGTTTCCATAATCTTCTTCCGAAACATAAATCCGTCTGCCGAAACAAAAGGGCGACGACAGATTGCCGCCTACAACCATTACCTCCAAACCGCCCACTTTCTCTTTCCTGCCTTTGCGGGTTTGCCGCATCAAAGAAAACACAGAGTATGCATAATGAAACACCGACAGCGACATCCCAGCAATAAGAAGCAAGCCGACTATATCATAAACCATCGACTCGGTTTCCCCGCCCACGACAGACTGCGGCGCCGATATGGAAGAAGTGAGCACGTCGGCTACGGGCGATGGATTATCGCGGGCAACGTTTAAAAAGCCAAACAAGGGCAAAAACAACGACATGACGTATATCAGGACCAATGACAGCCTGCGCAACCGGATGCATTTCAAGCGCGACATAGTCAACATATAGATTGAAAACATCACACCAAGGATAACCGCCCCTTTCAGGGTATAGACAATGAATCCACCCATATCATTTCTTCTTTTCGATTATATCTATAACCTCCCTGATGTCGTCTGTGTCAAGGTCTTCCTCCTCAACAAGCGCCGACACCATATTTTTGAAACTATTGTCGAAATAGTTTCTGAGCATTTCACGCAAGGTGCTTTTCCTGTAACTGTCTTTTTCAAGCAATGCATGATATCGGAAAGAACCGCCCTCCTTTTCATGGCCTACATACCCTTTACCTTCAAGCACACGAACCACCGTGGAGACGGTATTTACATGAGGTTTCGGTTCCGGAAGGTAATCAACAATCTCTTTCACCAACAGGGCACCGTGTTGCCAGAACACCCTCATCACCTCTTCTTCCTTATTGGTAAGTTTTACACGTTTGTCAGACATATAGTTATAATGTTTTGTGACTGTATCCCGGTCCAACCTCATTCGGAGAGACTATGATACAACCGCAAAATTACAACTATTTTTTTAGTTGACAAATTATTTCAACTATTTTTTTAGTTAAGACTTAAAAACTGACAATTTCCCTCCTCTAAGTTCAAGGGAACCATAAGAAAGCCTCCATCGCTTTACGTCTGGTTTATTCGCCTTCATGGCAGCCACCACCTCTGAAGCGGTAGTAGTGAAAGGGCCTGCCGGTTCTATGAACCGCCTCACAAGCAATTCCGGGGAAGGATAAGAGAGCACGGTTTCACGGGCCAGAGGTTTGCCCGGGGATGGCATGACCTCCCTTATGGAACGGGCAACGACCCTGCTTTCTTCAAGAAGATGTCGCAACGTGCGGTCAAGCGAACCGTCGAGCCCCTCCCATCTGGTGCGAATGAGGGGAATCACCTCGTTGCGGATAAAATTGCGTCTGTAGTCGGAATAAAGATTAGAAGAGTCGGTGATATAATGCAAACCCTTGATTTCTATATATTCCAAAATTTCCCTACGGTGTGTCGCAAGAAGCGGACGCCATATTTCACCGGTGTCCGGGAGCATCCCTTTAAGCCCCATGGTGCCTGACCCGCGCAACAGATTAAGAAAAAGAGTCTCGATGTTGTCATCGGCATTGTGGCCGGTGGCGATGCGGTCAGCCCCTACGGACGATTTCAAATCGCGAAACCATTCATAACGGAGTTCGCGACATGCCATCTCAACCGACACCCCCTTATGAGCGACAATATAACCCTCCACATCAAAGTCTTTAACATGCAAAGTCACTCCGAGGCTTCCACACAACGCCTCGACCACACGTTGGTCGCGCATGCTTTCTTCGCCGCGCAGGTGGAAATTGCAATGGGCTGCCACTACGTCAAGCCCCCGGCACGACTTAAGGACGGAAAGGAGCGCAACACTGTCGGCCCCCCCGCTCACCGTAGCCACTACCCGGGAAAAACCGGAATCACGAAAAGACTGCCAAACCCTCCTTTCCAACCGTAGCTGCCCCTGTTTCATTTTATCTTACGCTTTATTTAAAAAAATTAATTCTTTTCAACGTCGCGAAGTTAAAAAAAAATATTAACTTTGCAGTGAAGATATTTGAAATACTTATCGATTTAATTTCAATATCAGGACCCAAAAGAAAGACACGAATAATCTAAATAACTAAAACTTTTCAAGATTATGGCAAAAGAATGGATCTGCACCGTGTGCGGATACGTAGCAGAGGGAGAGGAAGCTCCCGCAAAATGCCCCCAGTGCGGCGCCCCGGCTTCAAAATTCAAAGAACTTGACCAAAAGTCGCTTCTCCAGTTTGTAACAGAGCATGAAATCGGCGTTGCAAAAGACGTTGACGACGAGATGAAGAAAGACCTCAACAACCACTTCATGGGCGAATGCACGGAAGTTGGCATGTATCTTGCAATGTCTCGCCAGGCAGACCGCGAGGGATACCCCGAAATCGCTGAAGCTTTCAAGCGTTACGCTTGGGAAGAGGCTGAACACGCCGCAAAATTCGCCGAACTCCTCGGCGAGATGGTTTGGGACACCAAGACCAACCTTGAAAAACGCATGCATGCAGAAGCCGGCGCCAATGCCGACAAGATGCGCATCGCCAAGAACGCTAAGGCACAGAACCTCGACGCCATCCACGACACAGTTCACGAAATGGCTAAAGACGAGGCACGCCACGGCCAGGGTTTCGCCGGACTTTACAACCGTTTCTTCGGGAAATAATATCCGACCAAGCAACTTTTTAAAACGGAACCAAGGGACCTCACCTTGGCTCCGTTTTTGTTTTCCGACATTTTTCCATCCCCATTTACAACATTTTACACATTTTATGCGTTTAAGAATTGTGCAACTCAGTTTTTTTATTTAACTTTGCACAAAATTTGGCGAATATCCGAACACGCCATTTCAACTTTGTTTCCTCATAATCCCGATTCAGACACTCTCCCGGTTCCGGGCAGGGATGAAATGAGGGCTCTCCTTCAATCCTTTCAATAGAATTTCATCATCATCAGCGCATTCTATGCCCCCGCACAGGGTTTTGGCATATATGGCATATCAGGTGCAAATCCAGTAAATATGTTTGCGCGGATGCTTAATAATAAAAACATAATCCATTTATGTTCCACATCAATGACCTTCACGAAATGGACGACTCCCAAATCAGGGAAACAGCCGAATCCATGGGTATAAAAAAAGCATCTTCTCTTTCACGCGACGAGATTATCGACCAGATTCTCGACATGCAGGCCGAGACCTCGGCAAAAGACTTTGTTTCGAAAGCTGCCGATAAGAAGAAAAACGCAAAAGAAAAGGAGCCTCGCGCCAAGCGTACAAAGAAAAGCAGCGATGCAGACCAGCAGGCAAAGGCTCCGAAAAGCACCCCGGCAGGTTCCGAGGTGACAGAAAGTCCAAACCCGGAAAAAAACACAAACGCCACTGCCGAAGAAGCCACACCAAAAAAACGGGGCAGAAAACCGAAAGCCGCAGAACCCGTGGCAAATACGGATACTGAAATGCAGGTTCCAGAGGCTGAAATAAAAAACGCAACCCCGAAGAAACGCACTAAAAAAACGGAGGCGGCTCCGGAAACCGCTACAGAACCGGCCATGCCTGCCGAAAATGACAATGTGACCGCGCTTACGGTGGTTGCAGAGCCGGAGGAAAAGAAAGATGAAACCTCTCCGGCCAACGATATCGCCGACAACGCTCCCCAAGACGCCGACATGGCGCCCGAGAACAATAAAGCCGTTCTGCCGGAGGATTTCAAGCCGGTAATCGAAGAGCCGGAGCGCCCGAAATTGAAAATATTCACGCCAAGAAATCAGAAAAGCGAAGGGCTTTCGCTCACATCGTTCTTCTCACCTACAAAGGGAAAAACATTTATGCCCCGCGGACAGCGCGACAACAGCCAAAGGGAAAACACACAGAACCAGCGACATACAGAAAAGGAGGAGCTTGCCGCGCTTCCAACACCGCAGGCCGAGCCAATCCAGATTCGCGAACCGGGAGCCACCACACAGCAGCCCCTCACCAAGCAACAGAAAAACCAGCTGAAAAAGCAACAGAGGATGATGCGCCAGCAGGGTCTGCAGCCCGCTCCGCAGCAAGAATCGCCCTACGATTTCAACGGCATACTCGTTTCATTCGGTGTGCTTGAAATAATGCCTGAAGGGTACGGCTTCCTCCGTTCGAGCGACTACAACTACCTCAGCAGCCCCGACGACGTATATGTTTCGCAAAACCAGATAAAGGAATACGGGCTCAAGACCGGCGACGTGGTGGAGGCATCGATCCGTCCTCCTCGCGAAGGCGACAAATATTATCCCCTCGTCAAAGTACTCTCCGTCAATGGACTTTCGCCCGACCTCGTGCGCGACCGTGTGCCGTTCGAGCATCTTGTCCCCCTCTTCCCGGAAGAGAAGTTCGACATCACGAAGGGTAAGAACGCCAACATCTCGACCCGCGTGGTAGATATGTTCGCCCCCATCGGGAAAGGACAAAGGGCACTCATCGTGGCGCCTCCCAAAACCGGTAAGACCATCCTGCTCAAAGACATTGCCAATTCCATCTCCGAAAACCATCCCGACACGTATATCATCATGCTCCTCATCGATGAACGTCCGGAAGAGGTGACCGACATGGCACGCAGCGTAAACGCCGAAGTGATAGCCTCCACATTCGACGAACCCGCCGACCGCCACGTGAAAATAGCCAACATCGTCCTGGAGAAAGCAAAACGTCTCGTGGAATGCGGCCATGACGTAGTGATAATGCTCGACTCCATCACCCGTCTTGCGCGTGCCTTCAACACAGTTTCGCCCGCCTCAGGCAAAATCCTTTCAGGTGGCGTCGATGCCAACGCACTCCAGCGTCCCAAGCGTTTCTTCGGAGCGGCCCGCAACATCGAAAACGGAGGTTCGCTCACCATCATCGCCACAGCCCTCACCGAGACGTCGTCGAAGATGGACGAGGTGATTTTCGAAGAATTCAAAGGCACCGGCAACATGGAGCTGCAGCTCGACCGCAAGCTCTCTAACAAGCGCATTTTCCCCGCTGTCGATATCATTGCGTCATCAACGCGCCGCGATGACCTCCTGTTGCCTCAGGAGACCCTCAACAGAATGTGGATTCTCCGCAACTACCTCGCCGACATGAATTCGCTCGAAGCGATGGAATTTATCAAGAAACGCATGGAGATGACCCGCAACAACGAGGAACTCCTTGTGACGATGGACCGTTAAACGGATTAATTTTAGCAAACATTATATTATGGCTGAAAAGACTAACGCCGCAAGAATACTCGACAAGATGAAAATCAAGTATCAGCTTGTGGAATATACGGTTGACCCCGACAACCTTGCCGCCGACCATGTGGCGGAAGAACTTGGCGAACCCATCGAACAGGTTTTCAAAACCCTCGTGCTTCGCGGCGACAAGAACGGAGTCTTCGTGTGCGTCATAGCCGGCAACCGCGAAGTTGACCTCAAGAAGGCGGCCAAGGTTTCCGGCAACAAGAAAGCCGAGATGATTGCGATGAAAGAGTTGCTGCCGCTCACAGGCTACATACGGGGCGGTTGCACCTCCATAGGAATGAAAAAGCATTACCCGACTTACATCAGCGAAGAAGCCCTCTCTTTCCCGGAAATCTACGTAAGCGCCGGGAAGCGCGGGCTCCAGCTGAAACTGGCTCCCGCCGACCTTATGAAGGCGGCAGACGCCATAAGCGCCGACATAGCGACAGAATTATGAACACATTTGGCAAGCACCTCACACTCACCACATTCGGCGAAAGCCACGGACCGGCAATGGGTGGTGTAATCGACGGATTCCCTTCCGGATTCAAAATCGATTTCGATACACTCTACCAGGAAGTGGCGAAGCGTCGTCCAGGGTCATCACCCCTCGTCACCGCACGCAACGAAAAAGACATGCCGGAATTCCTTTCCGGCATATCGCCCGACGGGGTCACACTCGGCACCCCCATAGGTTTTATAGTCCGAAACGCCGACCACCATTCTTCCGACTACGACGAGATGGCACGTGTGTTCCGTCCCAACCATGCCGACTATACATACATAAAAAAGTATGGCATACGCGACCATCGTGGCGGAGGACGTTCAAGCGCGCGTGAAACGGTGAACTGGGTCGTGGCGGGAGCACTCGCCCTGCAATGGCTTGAAACCAAAGGAATCAGGATTGAAACGGTGCTTTCGCAGGTGGGGGCGGTAACAGCCGGCGATATTTTCGACGGGCTGATGACCGAGCCCGAAAAGCCCTTCTCGCTTGAAGTGAACCCCGACTTGCGTCTTGCCATGGAAGAGGAAGTGAAACTGGCGAAAAAATCGGGCGACAGCGTAGGTGGCCGCGTAAGTTGTCTTATTACGGGAATGCCTGCAGGAATCGGTGCCCCGGTGGCAGACAAACTCCACGCCGCCCTCGCCGGCGCGATGATGAGCATCAACGCTGCCAAAGGATTTGAATACGGACTCGGATTCCGCGCCCCGTCGTCAAAAGGGAGCGAAACCGCCGACCGTTTCTTGCCCGCTTCGGAGCCGGGAGAGCCCCTGCGCACCGCCACGGATTTCAGCGGAGGGATACAGGGGGGAATCTCCAACGGCATGCCCATATTCTTTTCGGTGGCGTTCAAACCTACCCCTACCCTCATGATGCCGCTTGAGACCGTCAACACTTCAGGCGAAGCCACCGTGCTTCAGCCTGCCGGACGCCACGACCCTTGCGTTGCCGTCAGGGCTGTGCCCGTGGTGAAAGCGATGACGGCTCTCGTGATTGCCGATTTCATGGTTTAAACAACGTTAGCGGCCTTAAAGCCGGCCTATACATTATCCGCGCTTTGAAAACATATTCAGACTATCTCAACCGTTTTTTCCCCGGCGTAAAGGTGCAGAAGATTTCTGTCAACGCCGGGTTTTCTTGTCCAAACCGCGACGGCACAATCGGCACGGGAGGGTGTTCTTATTGCCGAAACGATTCTTTTTCACCATCCTATTGCATGGAAAGGGAACCTGTCAGCATCCAAATCGAAAAAGGGAAGTCGTTTTTCAAAAGGAAATATCCTGAAATGAAATATCTGGCATATTTCCAGTCATATACCAATACCCATGGAAAAAACATCGAAGCCATCCGCGCACTTTATGAAGAAGCCCTGGCTTGCGACGACGTGGTTGGGCTCGTAATCGGCACGCGTCCTGACACACTCCCCGACAACGTTCTCGACATCCTTGAAAAAATGTCGTCGGCAACGACCGTATTCCTTGAAATCGGAGCGGAAACGGCAAACGACGACACACTCCGGCTCATCAACCGCCACCACACCTGGCACGACGTGGAAGATGCCGTGTGGAGGGCTTCTTCCCGGAATATACACTGCGGGCTGCATCTGATAGCGGGTCTTCCGGGCGAAGATGACAACCAAATACTCGAAAACGTGGTAAAAGCGTGTGCATTGCCAATTGATACACTCAAACTGCATCAACTACAGATTCTCAAAGATACCCCCCTTTGCCGCCAATGGGAGGCGGGAGAAATCGACATAAAACCTTTCGAACTCGACGAATACCTTTCCTTGTGCGCAAGGATTATAGATATTGTCCCGCCCCGTATTGTAATCGAACGTTTCCTCTCCCAGAGTCCTCCTGATATGGTAGTGGCTCCCAAATGGGGACTCAAGAATTATCAGTTCATGAACCTTCTTGACCGAATAATATCCGAAGGGAGGCGTTAATATAATGGAAAACAATTCTCAAAATAACATAACATGAAAAAATTATTACTCGCCGGTGTGTTGGCAATGGCCATGTCGAGCATTGATGCCTCGGCAGCCATCACGGTTAAGGTCCCGGCAAACTCCGGATTAGACTCTATCAGTTATTATCTTGCACCTATCCAAAAGCTCGCTACCGCCAAATCGCGTGCAGAAAGAGGAATCGTGGAAGGGAAAGTTCCTGTAGTCAACAATGCAGCTACAATAACCGTAAATGCCGCCGACGGCGCCTCACGCGTCGGAATCAGTTTTTCCGAAAACGACTATATCGATTTATACTCCAAACCAGACGACGAGATTGTGGCAGAAGTGACTTCACTTTCTCCTTTCGACTATAAACTCTCCGGTTCTCCATTCATCGACGGAATGAACGAAGTGGAAGCGCTTTCCAAGCCGTTGTTTGAAAAGCAAAAAGCCATGATGGCTGCAGGTGAACCCAAACAGGAAGATATGATGGCGCTCTACAATGAATTTACACAGACCGTCAAGGATTATGTTGAAGAAAACCTCACTTCTCCCAACGCAGTCTATGCCATCATGCAACTCAGGGACCAAGATTTCATCGACAACTTCGAACGCCTTTCCGAAAGGGCTAAGACATCGATTGTCTATCCTCTTGCCGAGGCTAAATATAAAGCTATCAAGGAGAGTATGGAAATAGAGAAAAAGCAACAGGAAATGGCAAACGGCTCTACGCCCGCACCTGCTTTCACCCTCAAGAACCTTGATGGGAAAGACGTATCACTCTCCGACTTCAAAGGCAAATGGGTGATTCTCGATTTCTGGGGGAGCTGGTGCATCTGGTGCATCAAAGGATTCCCGGAACTGAAAGAAGCGTACGCTAAATATAAGGATAAACTTGAGGTTATCGGAATCGACTGCAACGAAACGGAAGAAGCCTGGAAGGCCGGCGTGGCAAAATATGAGCTTCCGTGGGTCAATGTATATTGCCCGAAAGGCAATCCCCTTTTCGAACAATATGGCATCCAGGGATTCCCCACTAAAGCCATCATCGACCCCGAAGGCATAATCAAGAACATCACTACCGGACATGACCCGGAATTCTTCACAAAACTCGATGAGCTTATAGCGAAATAATCTGAGAAATAATCTCCCTTAAAACAACGAAAAATCCGGCGATAATAATCGCCGGATTTTTCGTCTTTTATTAGGGTGACATGTCTTTAGGCATGTCTTAATGCGCAATCCTGAAACAAGATTGCCTATAATAATCAATTCCGAATAACAAACCCGGAGGAGGGATTTAAGATAATTACCACTTTCGAAGGATTCTTGACAGTGAGTTCCGTTTCAACCGGCTCCCCTTTTTTATTGTCGTTTATCATCTTCACTTTTTCCCCTTTCGCAAACATCGGGAGGTTGAGTTCAAGTTTCAACGGTTTTTCAAGATTGCTTACCCCGGCCACATACCACGTGTCGCCATTACGGCGAGCAACCACTGCATACCGGCCCGGATAACCTGCAACGTATTTAGTATCGTCCCACGTTGTAGGCACTTTTTTCATGAAATCGAGTGCAACGGCGGGTGCATCGGTGAGATTGTTGGGTGCAAGTGCGAAATTCTGCACCGGATTCTGGAAAAGCACCGCCACAGCAAGCTGGAAGGCATCAGAGGTTCTCCTCACGTTGCCGCCGTCGTTCCCCTTGTTCATACGTTTATTGAGAAAAGAACCGCCATACTCCATAATCGCGGCTGCATTCCGAATGAAAGGGTGCAATGTGGCATGAAGGGCTTCCTTATCGCAGAATTTCTGTTCAAAAATCATGTTCTCCGAAGCAAGCACGGCTTCCGAACCTACGAAATTGGGATACATTCTCTCCCATCCTCTCGGAAGGGTGCAACCGTGGAAAACAACATCGATGCCATAATCGGCAGCATCGCTGAGGATGTCTTCATAGAGGCGGAACGTTTCTTGCTTGTCACCACCGAAGAAATCCACCTTGATGGCATCCACACCGTTGTCGCGCATCCATTTCATCCATTTCTTTCGCTCGATAGGACGGTCCATTCTGTTAATCGGTCCCTGCTCGATGTCGTTCCAATGGCCCGACGAAGAATACCAGAGGATAGGGTTGACACCTTTGGAATGGGCATACTTTATAAGTTCCTCCATACGCTTTTCTCCGATGTTGGTGTCCCACCAGTTGTCGATGAGCACATTGTCGTAACCCATTTCCGCAGCAAAGTCAATATATTTCACCTGGTCGTCGTAATTGATGCTACCATCCTGCCACAGAATCCAGCTCCACGTGCCTTTGGCGGGACGTGCAGGACGTGACGTGGCATACTTGGGTTCCACAAGGTCCCACGGAAGCGTGGTCTCCACTATGGGCGCAAGGTCTTCGCCGATTGCCATAACCCTCCAGGGGGTTTTGCCCGGAAGCGCCACGCCCGGCGAAGAACTGCCGTTGCCGTTGTTCTCTTCCGGCATTGGGAAAGCAATAGAATAGCGTCCGTTTTCAAAATCGCTTAGATGTGAGCCGCAATAGTAACCGTCGGCACCCGTTTCTGTCACGAGGGTCCAGACGTTGTCAGGGGTTTTGAAAAGGGCCGGGAAAGTGTAGCCGTGGCCATATTCCGACTTTTGGTCCATCGGCGCATCGACCACATAATACTCCTCATAGCTCGGTTTGGTGCGTTTCCATCCAATCATCGGGTCGGACTGGGAGGTTAGAAATGTGGTGGTGCCGTCGGGGAAAGCAAACGAACTGAGTTCTTCCCTCACCACCATGGAGCCTTTGCCATTCTGGCGGGGCACCTGATAACGGAAAGCGACACCATCGTCTGCCACATGCCATTCGATGTTGAGTTTCTTACCCTTTTCGCCGGTATATTCCACTATTGCGTCGGTGGCGTTTACGTCGATATGGCTTTTCTTAATTTTGTCTTGCTTGTAACTCCGTTTGTCTTGCCATACGGTTAGTTTGCCCTCTTTCATCCCTTTCGAGAGGTCGGCAAAATCGGTTACAATCCCAAGTGAGGCGTTTTCCACAACCGGTTTGCCGTTGACGGTAACCGAATAAATCGGGGTGCCGTCGGCGCCGACAGATGTCGTGACCGAAATTTTTCCCGACGGACTGTTGATAACGGCTGCACCGCATCCTATTACAGACGCCGATGCCGATAAAAATAAAAGTTTTCGCAGGTTCATGATCTCAAGTAATTCTATTATACTTGCGAATTTAAAAAAAATAAGTTTCTCCCACAAATGAAACATGAAGTTTTCACTGTCGCAAACCCAATTTGATTTATATGAGTCCTTTATTGATTTATTAACTGTCTATTGAAATATTTATTAACTATTCCAATGAAACACATAAGGAAGGAATTTGCTAACTTTGCATACTAACCCAAACTATGATGAGTCCCCTTACCCGACATACATCCTATCTCCGTAAAAGTGTCGCCATTGTCGGCTCCCTCGCCATGTATGCCACTGCAGCTTCGGGGCAACTCCCGGCATATCAAGAGGCTCCCTCTGCGGTTTTTCCTTCGGTATTTCCCGGAACCTCCACGCGACTTATTGTGAAATCAGATAGCCTCCGCGACGATATGACGGTTGATGTCTGGTTTCCGCCCTCTTACGGTTCCAAAATGTCAGCCAGATTCCCGGTCATATATACCTTTGACGGTCAAAATCTTTTTGACCCCTCCCTTTCTTTCGCCAATGTGGCTTGGGAACTTGACAAAACAGCCGCCGTACTTGCCGACAAAGGGGAGATAAAAGTTCCTATTATAGTAGGCATACATAATCGCGGAGCAAAGAATCTGCGGCCAAACGATTATTTCCCGGAAAAAGCCCTACGCTATATTGCTGAAAGCGAGAAGGAATCGACCATGATATGGGAAACCTGCCCCGAAGGCTTCAATGGCAACAAACATGCCGCCTTCGTTGCTTTGGAGTTGAAGCCCCTTATCGATTATCTGTATAATACGTCAACCGACGTTACCCACACCTTCGCATTGGGTTCGTCGATGGGTGCGTTGGCTTCCTTATATCTATTATGTGAGTATCCCGAAATATTCGGAGGCGTAGGCTGCATGTCAACCCATTGGATAGGTTCTTTTAATCTGAACCCCGATTATACTCTGTATCCCGACCCTATATGCGCAGATGCCGTCCTCGCATATTTTGACGAAAATCTACCCGAACCTAAGCAACGGAAACTTTATTTTGACCAAGGCACAACAGGTTGGGATGCAGAATACTTGCCCTATGAGTCAGACGCGAGAGAAATAGCTGCAAGACATGGATATCACGGCTCCGACGGAACCCTTATGACTTTTGATGCCATAGGGGCGGGGCATAATGAATGGTTCTGGCAGCAACGAGCCGAACGGCCGCTAAAGTTTCTATTAGGCGACTTATCGAGTTCCGTCGAAGTAACCGAGATAGGCGACAATGGCTCATCCGACATACTTTATAATCTACAAGGTTTTCCCGTCGTCGGTCATCCCTCTTCCGGCATCTATATCCGCAACGGCAAAAAGGTCTTAATAAAATAAATGTAAACCGGAACTATAATCCGGCACCATACCTCGCTGGAAATTGACCAAGAATCCATATATACAAAGAAATCCGGCTGATAATTAACCAGCCGGACATCTTTTACTCTCACCCGATGTTATACCGCAAATAGGGAAAACAAACGCTTTAACAACAGCGGTCGCGCCCTCTCGGGTTTATAACGGCTATCAGGCGTGGTGAGGTAAGGAACCGATCATTAAAATTAGGGGAAAAAGATAGATTTTTCCTGTTCATTTTTTAAAGTGCCCAAAATTACACAAACGTTTTCAAAAAAGCAAACGTTTTAATATGTTTTTTAACACAAAAACCTAAATTTATTTAAAAGCTCATTTTTCCCCACCACTTATCGTAAGTTCGCGGACAAACATCCCTTAAAGAATTTTCATCGTCTTCGCTCCATTCGAAATCAATTTCTTAAGATTTCGTCCCCGGTCAGAATCGCCTATAATTTTCCAAAACATTTCTTCCGACAAAAGTCCGGATGCATCTTTTTTCACGACTGACGATTCTGCCTTGCCGTCACGTTGGGCAACTTCAGACAAATAATACATCAAAGACAAACAGAACAACGAAGTTTAATCGGATTCTAAATAAAATCCATAAAAAAGATTGCTATATGAATTGAAAAAATTACTAATTTTGCGAAGAAGTCGAGAACACTTCTTTTTTCTGAATCATGAGCAACTAATTTTCAGTCATGAACAACTATGACACCATCGACCATATCGACCATAAGGCGATAGTGGTTTCCGTCAATCCGGAGCGCAATCTCGTCAACGTCAGAATCGACGATTCGGGGGAATGCGGCAGCTGTCCGGCGGCGGCGTTATGCAGTGCGAACGGCTCCCCGTCCAATACCATTTCGATCTATACGAAAAAGGCTTCCCTTTATCGAAAAGACGACATCGTCACCGTGAGGGGCACCGAACAGATGCATCGTAAAGCCATAATGTATGCCACGGTATTTCCGAGTGTAGCCATGATTGCCGTCATGGTGGCGGTATATGTTACGACCCTTGACCAACTCAAAGCCGCCCTTGCCGGCATAGGCGCCATGATTGTATTTTTCTTCCTCCTGTGGGGAGCTCGCAATAAAGTGGCCCATGAATTTTCATTTGTCATCGTAGGGTCGCCGGAAAGGGCGGGCGACGCTTAATGATATAAGCTTCCACTTTTTGAACAACCATATTCTGTATGACTATAACAGTATCCATCATCGTATTAGGCATAATCGGGATTATAGCTGCAGTGCTCCTTTTTGCGGCTGCCAAGAAGTTTTATGTCTATGAGGACCCGAGAATCGGCGAAATAGAAGAAATACTCCCCGGGGCAAACTGCGGGGGATGCGGATTCTCCGGATGCCATGCATTCGCCATAGAATGTGCCAACGCTTCTTCGATGGACGGCCTCAACTGCACAGGCGTGAACTCCGAAGGGATGAAGAAGATTGCCGACATTGTAGGTCTGGCTCCGGTAGCGTCGCAACGCCATGTCGCCATTGTGAAATGTTCGGCTTCCTGTGAAAAACGCGACCCTCGCAACAACTACGACGGAGTGCGTTCATGTGCCATCGAGAATGCCCTATACCAAGGAGAATCAGACTGCATTTACGGTTGCCTCGGCTGCGGAGACTGCGTCAAGGCATGTCCGTTCGGAGCCATAACTATTATTCCCGGAGAGGCTTTGCCTAAAGTGGATTTCAACAAATGCACAGGCTGCGGGAAATGCGTGGAAACATGTCCGCGCCATCTATGCGAACTCGTACCATATAATCCGCCGTCCCCCGTGGTTTGGGTGGCTTGCGCCAACCGCGACAGAGGTCCCGTGGCCATGAAAGAATGCGGTGTGGCATGCATTGGCTGCACCAAATGCAGGAAAGTTTGTCCAAATGAGGCTCCAGAAATCACTTCTTTCCTCGCCCACATAGACCAATCGAAATGCATCGCATGCGGTGAATGCATCGCCGCATGTCCGCGTCACTCTATCGTGTCGTCTTCTCCAATACAAACACACCCGCAACAACAATGAGAACTTTCAGAAAGGGAGGGATACATCCTCCCGAAAATAAACTCACGGCAGGGAAACCTATTGTAGAGATTCCCGTGCCGACTGAATTAAGGATTATGCTCTCGCAATGCATCGGTGCGCCGGCGAAACCTGTGGTGAAACCGGGCGACCACGTGCAACGCGGGCAGATGATAGCCGAAGCGGGCGGATTCGTCAGTGCCCCAATACATTCCCCCGTAAACGGCACTGTAAAAAAAATAGAACCTACGCGTACACCGCAGGGAATCTGGCAGGATTCCGTCGTCATCGCCACCGCCCCGGATGACTCAGCAACTTTCACACCGCAGGCACGCACTACAGAAGAAGTGGAAGCGCTTTCTCCGGAAGATCTAATCACCATCGTGGGCGATGCCGGAATCGTAGGACTCGGAGGGGCAACCTTCCCGACGAGGGTGAAACTCAGTGTGCCGAAAGGGAAGAAAGCCACAACGGTAATCATCAATGGCGCGGAATGTGAACCATGCCTTACCTGCGACGACGCTCTCATGCGTGCGGAAGCAGAGAAGATTGCAAAAGGCACTCTCCTTGTGATGAAAGCCACAGGCGCACACGAGGGTATAATAGGAATAGAGAGCAATAAACCGGAAGCAATAGAAGCCATGACCCGGGCTGCCTCCCACTACCCAGCCCTTCACGTGGAGGTGTTGAAAAAGAAATATCCGCAGGGGGGCGAGAAACAGTTGATCTATGCCGTCACAGGCAAGACCGTACCCGCCGGGGCACTCCCCATCGAAACCGGTTGCATCGTTGACAACGTAGCCACAGCATACGCCATCTACGAAGCCGTCTATAATCGCGTCCCGCTGATGGAAAGGATTGTAACTGTCACCGGTCCGGAAGTGTCGAATCCCGGTAACTTCCTCGTAAAAAACGGGACTCCGCTCTCGGCGATTCTGGATTTTGCAGGAGGGCTTCCTGAAGATGCCGGGAAAGTGGTGGCCGGAGGTCCCATGATGGGAAGGGCGGTCTCCGCTCTTGATTCTTCGGCCACGAAAGGACTGTCAGGACTTGTCGTCATTCCTGAGTCGGCATCAAGACGCGCACCGGAGGGTCCGTGCATAAGGTGTGGAAGATGCGTTTCCGTCTGTCCGATGGGCCTCGAACCATATCTGTTGATGCTTCAGGCGGAGCATAAAGTATGGGACGGGATGTCGGAACATGGCGTCATGAACTGCCTCGAATGCGGCTCTTGCAGCTATATATGCCCGGCTTCGCGACCGCTGCTCGATTTCATAAAACTTGGAAAACAGGAATTACGGAAAGCTAAGATATGAACAAACTGACAATATCCCTCTCCCCTCATATCCATTCGGGGGGAAGCATAAGTCGCTGCATGTGGAATGTAGTTATAGCCATGATGCCTGCGCTTGCCGTTGCGATTTGGACGTTCGGACTCCCGGCGTTGCAGGTAACGCTCATAAGTGTGGCGGCATGTCTCGCCACAGAGTGGGCGATAACGCACTTCATGCTCCATCGCCCGTGTACTCTTGCCAACGGGTCCGCGCTGATTACCGGCATTCTTCTTGCCTTCAACCTTCCGAGCATCCTCCCTTGGTGGATGGTTATAATAGGCGCGATAGTGGCTATCGGCATAGGAAAGATGAGCTTCGGCGGCCTTGGATGCAACATCTGGAACCCCGCGCTTGTAGGGCGTGTTTTCCTGCTCATATCTTTCCCTGCCGCCATGACCACATGGCCTTCTGGAGTGCAGTCGGCGTTCGATGGTGCAACCGGGGCCTCACAACAGGCAAACGCCTCTACGGGAGCTACCCTGTTGACGCATCTCAACGGAGGAGAAACATCGATGGCCGACTATAATTTCCTCGACATGGCCATCGGTAACATGAACGGTTCGCTTGGCGAAGTGGGAGGAATTGCCATTTTGATTGGCCTCGCCTATCTCTTGCTCACCCGCACCATTACGTGGCACATCCCTGTGTCGATGCTCGGTTCTGCGGCACTTTTCTCCTGGGCGTTTGGAGGCAACCCGCTCCTCGATCTCTTCGCCGGAGGTTTGCTCCTCGGCGCGGTTTTCATGGCCACGGACTATGTTACGTCGCCCATGACCCGCTCCGGACAACTCCTCTTCGGTTTCATGATTGGTTTCATCACGATAATAATACGACGTTTCGGAGCTTATCCTGAGGGCGTCTCGTTCGCCATCCTTCTTATGAACAGCTTTGTGCCTCTCATCAATAAATATATGCGGCCGTCCGTGTTCGGCGAAAAAGAAAGGAGGGCTTTGTCATGAAGAAGTTGGAATCCACCTTACCCAACATGATTCTCTCTCTCGGCATCATCACAGTGGTTGCCGGAGCCATTCTCGGTTGGATGTATTCAATCACAAAAGAACCCATCGAACAGCAGGCACAGGCGCAACAACAGGCCGCCATTGCCGAAGTAGCTCCGAAGTTCGACAACGACCCGGAAGCAGAAAAATGGGAAACGGAAATCGACGGCCTCCCATTCACGGTTTACCCCGCCAAAGAAAACGGTAAACTCGTGGGCGCGGCGGTCAAAGGGGAAACTATGAACGGCTTCGCCGGTGAAATCGTGGTAATGTGCGGTTTCGAGGCAGACGGCACTGTCAAAGACTATCGCGTGCTCCGGCAGGCGGAAACCCCCGGTCTCGGCACTAAAATGGAAATGTGGTTTCGCGACCCTGCGGGAGCCAGGTCCGTGATAGGTAAGAATCCGGATACCACGTCGTTCTATGTCGCTAAAGACGCGGGAGGCGAAATCGACGGCATCACCGCCGCCACCATTTCGTCGAGGGCGTTTCTGGAGACATTGCGCAATGCTTTCCAGGCTTATAAAGATTACGAAAAGAATCAAGGAAAATGAAAAATTATTGGAAAACCCTATATAACGGAATTGTGCCGGGAAATCCGGTCTTCGTGCTTCTGTTGGGAATGTGCGCCACTCTCGGCACCACTTCTTCGGCCTACAACGGACTGATGATGGGCGTGGCCACGGCAGCCGTGCTTGTATGTTCCAACGTAGTGATTTCCCTCATCAAAAATCTCGTGCCCGACAAAGTGAGGATTCCCGCATTCATCGTGGTGATAGCCTCCTTTGTGACAGTACTCCAACTTGTCGTCAATGCGTGGTTACCGTCGCTCAACGCCTCCTTGGGTATTTTCATCCCGCTCATCGTTGTGAACTGCATACTTCTTGGAAGGGCGGAAGCTTTTGCGAGCAAGAACGACATATTCGATTCGTTCCTCGACGGACTCGGCACCGGTCTGGGATTCACCTTCGCCCTCATGCTCCTCGGAGGCGTGCGCGAAATCCTCGGCACCGGCATGATTTTCGGTGCCAAGATTTTCCCCGAAGACTACGGCATGCTCCTCTTTGTGCTTGCACCCGGAGCGTTCATAGCTTTGGGCTATCTCATTGCAATCGTCAATAAAATACGTAAAACCTGCTGACCGCCATGCTGACATATATATCCATCATAATTACGGCGATATTCATCAACAATATCGTATTCTCACAATTTCTCGGCATCTGCCCCTTCCTCGGGGTATCTAAAAGAATCAGTTCGGCACTCGGTATGGGGGCGGCGGTGACTTTCGTAATCACGATAGCCACCACAGTGGCGTGGCTGCTGCAGTCATACGTTCTCAATTCCCTCGGATTGCAGTTCCTCCAGACCATCGTCTTCATCCTTGTGATTGCATTCCTCGTGCAGCTCCTCGAAATTGTGATGAAAAAGACGGTTCCGTCACTTTATCAGGCTTTGGGGGTGTTCCTTCCGCTGATTACCACCAACTGCGCCGTGCTCGGTGTGGCGATATTGGTAATCCAGAAGAACTACAACCTCATGGAAGCGCTCACCTATGGCATATCCACTTCCATCGGGTTCACCCTCGCACTCTGGATTTTCGCCGGCATCCGCGAGCAACTCGAATTGACCTCCGTGCCTAAGGCAATGCGTGGCGTGCCGGTTGCCCTCATCTGCGCCGGCATCCTTGCCATGGCCTTCATGGGCTTCTCCGGCATCAAATTCTGATTATCCGTCCAATATAGGGCACACATCCGTCATGTTTAATCGGAGAACCAATCAAGATAACCGAATTTTACCATAAATATTTATCCCAATAAGAACCAGCACATTGGAATTCTGAGATATTTTTTATTGTAATTTTTCGCACAAAAGATTTGGTAGTTTCGAAAAAAGTCACTAACTTTGCATCGCTTTTCGGGAGAGACCTTGCGAAGCCTTTAGTGGAATTTCCCGGTAAAGCAACATGGTGAGATTAGCTCAGTTGGTTAGAGCGTCGGATTGTGGTTCCGAAGGTCGTGGGTTCGAGACCCACATTTCACCCTCTCTTAGAGCCGAACAGATTTGTTCGGCTCTATTTTTTTGCAATATCTATGTTTTGCCGTTTGCCATTTTTTATTCCTTCATATTTTAAACTTTTTTTGATGTGGAAAGTCACAAATACGTGATTGCGGCAAACAAAGTGCTGAAAGTTCGCCCGGGAAACATGTTTCAGATGCGTTGCCGTTTCCGTTATTAATCCGCATTCTATAAACCAAAACCCACATATCCATAATGAAAACACAACGGCTTATGCCGCTAATTCTTTCCGTTTCCATCGCCGGAGCATCCGCTTTGGCAGCCACAGTGAAAGGTAAGATAACCGACATTGACGGGCAGCCTCTTCCGGGCACTTCCGTGCAACTCGTCTCACTCCCCGACACGGTCCGTGCCGGCTACCAACTGAGTTCCGACAACGGGGATTTCTCTTTCAATAAAATCAAACCCGGAAGCTATGTGCTTTTGGCGTCGATGACGGGCATGGAAGAAATCGGCAAAACTATTGAAGTGAAAGATTCCGCACAAACGCTCGACCTCGGCAAGATTATACTATCTGAAAACGCATATACACTCAACGAGGCGGTAGTGACAGCCGTAAAAGCCGCCGTAGTGGCGAAACAAGACACCATAGAATTCAATGCAGGTTCATACCACACCGCACCCAACGCCACCGTCAACGACCTTCTCAAGAAACTTCCGGGCGTGGAGGTTGGCGAAGACGGTGCAATCACTTCAAACGGAAAATCAATTACTAAAATCCTCGTCAACGGTAAAGAATTCTTCGGCGACGACCCTCAGATGGCAACCAAAAACCTACCCTCCGACATGGTTGACAAAGTGCAAGTCGTTGACCGCAAAAGCGACCTCGCACGCCTCACCGGAGTGGATGACGGCGAAGAGGAAACTGTAATCAACCTCACCGTCAAGAAAGACATGAACAACGGATGGTTCGGTAACGTCGGTGGAGGATACGGCACCGACGACCGCTACCAGGGAAGTTTTGTGGTCAACAACTTCAACAACGGCAACCAAATTACCATCCTCGGCGGAGCCAACAATATAAACGAAAGCGGCTTTTCCGACCGAGGGCGCGGACGCTTCCGCGATTTCGGCGGAAACGGAGGCATTAACCGCACCCAGAGGTTCGGCCTGAACTTCAACGTAGGCAAAGAAGAGATTTTCCGCGTGGGAGGCAACGTGCTTTATTCCCATTCCGACCGAAATTCCACACGCCGCACCTCCACCCAATATCTCTTCCCCGATTCTGTAAGCACACAAAACGCCGGCTCCCGCACACGCGACAAAGGACACAACATCAGCTCGGATTTCCGAGTACAATGGAACATCGACCCCAACAACACTATCGAGTTCCGTCCGAATTTCCGGTTGAACTTCCGAAATTCGTTTTCCAACGACTCTTCTATCCTACGTGCCGGGGATCCTGCACAGACGTTAGTCAACAATAACCGCAACGTCAGGACCAACAAAGGACATAGCATACAGACCGGAGGCAATTTCATTTTCAACCATAAGTTCGCCTCACATCCCGGGCGTTCGATAAGTCTGCAGGTGAACTATAATTTCTCCGACACCCGCGAAAAATCGACCACCTGGAGCGATATCGAATATTATCTCCGACAAGACGACAGCGAGTTGCTCTACCGTTTCCTCGACAACAGGACTTGGGCAAACTCCACAGAAGGGCGCCTGACATGGACAGAGCCTATCGGAAACGTCAAGAACGGCAACTTCCTGAACATTGCCTACCGCATCAAATATCAGTGGAACAATGCCGACAAACTAACCTACAACCTCCCGGAGCCGGAAAATACGGAAAACTTCACACCTGAAGAATTCGACCGAGTGCCAGCCGGAGCTATCCTTTCAGAAAACCTGAGCAATAGTTTCCGCAACAAATTCTTCACCCAAGAACTCCAGTTCGGATATAAGAAGGTCAACAAAAAATACAACCTCGACGCCGGCGTCCTCTTCTCCCCCTCAAGTTCTAAAAGCGAAGACCTTATCAACAATGCCCGCAATATCCCCGAGCGTTGGGTATGGAACGTATCGCCTTACGCCAATTTCCGTCTTCGCTTCGGCGAGAGGTCTTCGATAAGGGCCACATACCGCGCACGCACCACCCAACCTTCCATGACCCAGCTGCAACCGGTGGAGGATGTTTCCAACCCTTTGAACATTATCAAGGGCAACCCAGAACTGAAGCCGACTTTCACGCAAAACATCGGTGTGCATTTCAACGATTTCAGAATGGAATCGCAGCAAGCGTTATTCGTGATGCTCAACACTTCGTTTGCCATCAACACCATTGTCTCTAAAACCATAACCAATTCAGAGACAGGCGGCCGCACAACGACCTACACCAATGCCAACGGCAACTTCAACTTTATGGGCATGGCGATGATCAACCGTCCGTTCAGCAACCGCAAATGGAGATTCAACGCCCGCCTCAACGGCCGTTACGCATCGACACCGGGATACATAAACGGAGAATTCAACCGCACCGGCAACCTCAGCCTATCCCCTTCCGGCGGCATCACATTCTCATGCGACGTATTCCAGATGAGCGTAAACCCAACATATTCATACGGACAGGTTACAAACACTCTCCCAAAACAGCAAAACCGAATCACCCACTCCTACGGCTTCAGAAGCGACGCTTCGCTTTACCTGCCGTTCGGGCTTCAGTTCAACACCGACATTCACTTCTCAAACTCGACAGGCTATTCCGCAGGGTTCGATTCGAAGCAATGGCTCTGGAACGCCGAAATATCTTATTCCTTCCTCTCCGACAAATCTCTCACATTCTCCGTCAGGGCTTACGACCTTCTCGGGCAGAAACAGAACATAAGCCGTTCCGTAGGAGCCAACACCATTGTCGATTCCGAATTCAACGACCTCACCCGCTACGTAATGTTCGGTCTGACATGGAATTTCAACACGCTCCGCAAGAAAAACAAAGGTCCCGACGGTGAATCCGACATGATGATGGGGCCCGGCGGTCATGGCGGACGTCCGATGGGACCTCCTCCGGGCGGAGGCAGAGGAGGCAGAGGCAGATTCTGATAAAACAATTTTAATGCGCCATGCGTTACCCATTACGAGGGCTGACCGGATTCACCCGGCCGGCCCCCGCAATTTTTAACATATCCACTTATGAGAAAACTGCCTGCTCTCTTATTCGCCATATTCTTCTGCACCATAGCCGGTGCATGGAACGTAAACGAAAAATATAAAGGGGAGAAAACTCCCACCACCGACACTTCATGGCATGCCGATATTCTTCCTGGCTACGAGGCAAGATACGTCAACCAGGGGGAAGCTTTCGATGGCCCGTGCCGCTCCACAATCATAAGGAAGCTTTGCAAATCGAAGTCAAGGAAAGCATTCCTTTACATCCACGGATTCAACGACTACTTCTTCCAGAAGGAGATGGGAGAAATTTTCGTGGATTCCGGTTTCAATTTCTATGCCGTTGACCTCCGCCGGTATGGAAGGAGCCGCGAGCCCTGGCAATACCCCTTCAATATCCGTAAGCAGGAAGAATATTTCGCCGACATCGATTCAGCGTTAGCCCAGATTAGAAAAGACGGCAACACCGACATCACCCTTGGAGGACACTCCACCGGCGGCCTCACCGTTGCGTTCATGGGGGCTATGAAAGGGAAAGAAATCGGCGTTGACCGCATCGTCACCGACAGTCCGTTTCTCGAATGGAATTATTCCGCTTTTATGCGCAACGTCGCGGTACCGACAGTAAGTTTCTTAGGGAAAATATTCAAAAACGCAAAAATCAAACAACACCGCTGCGACGGCTACGCCTATAGCCTCCTGAAAGAATATTACGGTGAATGGACTTACGACACAGATTGGAAAATGGTGTATTCGCCTCCGGTGACATGGTCATGGATAGGAGCCATCAACTCTGCACAAAGCCGGCTCATGAAAAAACGGAAAAACATCAGCGTGCCGATTCTTGTGATGCACAGCAGCCGTAAGATAGCAGGTTGCAACTACACGCCCGAGTTCCAGACCGGCGACGCCGTGCTCGACCCTGCAATGCTCCAGGAGAGAGGCATGCAGCTTAGTTCGGTCCGCCAGGTCTGCACGATCGACAGCGGGCTTCACGACCTCATTCTTAGCCGTCCCGAGGTGAGGGAAGCAGCCTACGACACAATATTCTCCTTTATCAGGCGACATTGATTTCTTATAATTGTCTTTTTATTTTCACATTAACGATATTCCATGTGGTTTTACTTGTCAGTCTGATTCATTTTTCATACTTTTGCACTACATAAGTATTGAAGTCAGGTGAAACCGGACCATGTTTTGATCCGTTACACCCGAACAAACACAACAATAACGAAGAATGGAGCATACGGTCAACGACACTCTGAGCATATCTGAAAAGAGGGAGATAATCTCTCTATTGAACGAGATGCGGAAATATACCGAAAGCCGTTACGACGATGAGGAAATCTCGTCATTCCGCAAGCTTATGCGCAATGGGATGCGCGAGTCTTCGTCGCCCCACAACGAAAAAAATCTCTGCACCGCGATTCTCACGCTGAGAACCGCCCTCCTTTTTGCTGAAGCGATAGAACCCGACCACAACATACTCTTGGCAATCGGCCTATACCCTCTGATTCAAGAGGGACTGACCACACCCGAAAAGGTAAAGGCACAATGGGGCGACGATGTCGCCGGGCTGCTCAAAGGCCTGACATCGGTCGATAAGTTCTCCAACAAAAACAACGTCGTCAACCAAGACAACTTCCGCGGCCTCATGCTTTCGCTCGCCGACGATATCCGGGTAATCATAATCATGATTGTCAGAAACCTTGTGCTAATGCGGGCTATCAACCATCACCCTGACGACGAATGGGTGAGGAACGTGGCTTTCGAAGCCAGCTGCCTATATGCACAGCTGGCACACCGTCTCGGGCTATATAAGATAAAAGGGGAACTTGAAGACCTCGCCCTTAAATATACGAACCGCGAGATTTATACACAGATAGCACATAAGCTCAACGAAACCAAAAGAAGCCGCGACGCATATATCAAGTCGTTTATCGACCCCGTGAAACAAAAGCTTGAAGACGCGGGCCTTAAGTTCGATATAAAAGGGAGAACGAAGTCAATCTCTTCCATTTGGAACAAGATGAAAAAGCAAAAGGTTGACCTTCAAGGGATCTACGACCTTTTCGCCATACGCGTCATCATCGACACCCCACGGGAGAAAGAGAAAAGCGACTGCTGGCTTGCATATTCCATCCTCGCCGACATGTACACGGCAAACCCGGCCCGTATGAAAGACTGGATTTCCATACCCAAAAGCAACGGTTATGAAAGCCTGCACGCCACGGTGATGGGACCCGGGTCGAAATGGGTGGAAGTGCAGTTCCGCACACGGAGAATGGACCTCGTGGCGGAGAAAGGTCTTGCCGCCCATTGGCGCTACAAGGGCGTGAAGAGCGACAGCACCGACCAATGGATGACAAACATCCGCGACATCCTGGAAACGGCCGAGACGGGACCCATGCAGCTAATGAAAGACATGAGGATGGACGTCTATGGCAAGGAAGTATTCGCGTTCACCCCTAAAGGCGACCTCTTCCGCTTGTCGGCGGGGGCCACCGTGCTCGATTTCGCATTCCAGATACACACCAACGTCGGGGCGCATTGCACCGGCGCGGTGGTCAACGGCCAACACCGTAAGATTACCTACCGCATCAACTCGGGCGACACCGTGGAAATACTCACCGCCGCCAACCAGACCCCGAAAGCAGATTGGCTCAGCATTGTGGTGAGCACTAAAGCCCGCAACAAAATAAAGCAAAGCCTCAACGAAGAGTTGCAGCGGCGTGCCGACCTCGGGAAGGAGATGCTCGAGCGTAGGGCAAAAAACCGCAAAATCGAGCTGGAGGAAGCCGTGCTCATGAAGCTCATAAACAAGGCGGGGTATAAGTATGCCAACGAATTTTTCGCCGACATGGCGGATGAAAAAATCGAACCAGGCAAATTCCTTGCTTACTACATAGAGGAGACATCCTTCAAAGGGGAAGGCCCTAAAGTCTCCGCCGGCGAATTCCAGATGAAGCGACAGGAAGACGAGTCGGATTCCAAAAGCGACGTACTTGTAATCGGCGAAAAATCGATCAACGGCCTTAAATACAAATTCGCAAAATGCTGCGGCCCCATTTATGGCGACGACGTGTTCGGATTCATCAGCTCCGACGGCATGGTCAAAATCCACAGATGCGACTGTCCCAACGCCTCCAACATCCGCCAACGTTACCCCTACCGCATCATAAAAGCGGATTGGAGCGGCAAATCGGGTGATATGCTCCCCGTTTCGCTGAAAATAATAGGAAACGATGACATCGGAATCGTGGCAAACATCACGTCGATTATTTCCAAGGAAATGAACACCAACCTCCGCAACATTACGGTCGATAGCCACGACGGTATGTTCCAGGGAGTCCTTGTGGTGGCCGTGTCCGACCAACGGCAACTCAACACCCTTTTAAAGAAACTCAAAACCGTAAAAGGGGTAAAAGACATACAACGACTATGAAGACGAAATATCAGATTTATTTCTTTCTGGCGGCAGCGGTTTCACTGTCGGCTTGCGGAGGCTCGAAAAAGACAGAAGCGGAGCAGAAAAGGGAAGCTTGGCTCGCCAGTCTCAACGACTCGATTGCACTCTATCAGAAACAGATGGAGGGGGTGTCGGCCGAACTTTCCGAAGTGCAACGTAAAGTCGGCGAAATGGTAGGCGACTTCGATTACGTCAACAATCCCCGCGAAGTGGAGGGATATTACATTTATAAAGGATGGAAGTCACGCTATCCCTTGACGCAGACCGGGCTGATGGCTCGTGTCACCGAAGACGAGCGTTTCGAACTGATTGCCACCCTCACAGGCGGCTTCTTCAACGAAATAGCCGCCACCTCTGACGGCGTTACGGCTTCCTCCGGCGTTGTTCCCCACGACCAGGCACTCAACTATCGTGCGGGAAACCTCAACAAGGTTTGCTTCTCGGGCGAAAAAGCCGATTCGGTCGGCGCCCTTATAGCCGCCCATCAATCCGGGCCGGTCACCGTCAGCTATCTCGACGGCAGACGCACCGGGTCGTTGCAGCTTCCTGCCGACGAACGCCTGATGGTTGCCGCCACATGGCAATTATATTCCATGCAGAAAAAAGCACATTCCCTTGAAAAGGAAATGCCGAGGCTTTCCGGCAAGATTTCCGCTTGCCGCCGTTTGCTCGAAGGCGGCGACAACGTCGAAAACCCGAATTAAGACAACCCATAAACGAAAAATATCTATGGAATTGAATGAAAAAGACCTTGAGGTTCTGAAGGCGAAAGGAATCTCTGAAGAAAAACTCGCGGAAGAGCTTAAAATGCTCGCCGACGGTTTCCCCTTCCTAAAGATTGAAGGGGCTGCCACACCCGGACACGGAATATCGGTTTTATCCCCCGAAATGGAAGCCCAGGCGGCATCTCTTTGGGACGAATACCTTTCAAAAGGAGGGAAAGTGCTCAAGATGGTTCCGGCAAGTGGCGCGGCTTCACGCATGTTTAAAGACCTCTTCTCTTTCGTCAACGGCAAAAAAGACAAGCCCGACAACGATTTTATGAAGAAATTCTTCGACCAAATCGAAGACTTTGCTTTCTATCCTATGTTGAATTTCGTTTGCCTGTCGCTCTATGGGCTCTCCATCGATTCCCTCATCAAAGAGAAACGTTACAAAGACGTGGTGAAGGCTTTGATCGAGAAAGAAGGGATGAACTATGGCCAGCTTCCCAAGGCTTTGCTACGCTTCCACAAAGTGCCCGGCACATCGCGTACCGCCATTGAAGAACACCTTGCCGAAGGCGCACAGTATGCTGCCGGCAAAGACGGTAAAGTGCGTGTGCATTTCACCGTCAGCGAAGACCATCTTCCACTCGTCAATCTGAAATTCGAAGAAGTCAAGGCAAGGCTCCAGCATGAATATGGAGTGGAATACGAACTTTCGACAAGCCTCCAGAAACCATCTACCGACACGGTAGCGGCCAATCTCGACGGCACTCCTTATCGTGAAAACGGAGCACTCTTCTTCCGTCCCGGAGGACACGGCGCGCTCATCGAAAACCTCAACGACCTCGACGCCGACGTTGTGTTTATCAAAAACATCGACAATGTCGTTCCTGATTCCCTACGTGGCGACACCCTCAAATTCAAGAAGATTATCGGCGGTGTGCTGGTGGGTGTAAAACAGAAAGCCGACGAATATTGCAAAATCCTTTCCAAAGGGGTGCCTTCCGACGATGTGATTGCTGAAATGCTCGATTTCCTCCACAAGGTGCTTTGCATCACCCACGACAATACGGACGGCATGGACGCTGCCGCAAAAGCCGAATACATATATTCGAAGCTCAACCGCCCCTTCCGCGTCTGCGGCATGGTGAAAAATGAGGGAGAACCCGGCGGAGGTCCCTTCCTCGCCTACAACCCCGACGGCACGGTCAGCCCCCAGATTCTTGAATCCACGCAAATTGACCCCAAGAACAAGGAGGCGCAAAAAATGCTCAAGGAATCAACCCATTTCAATCCCGTTGACCTCGTGGTCAGCACCAAAGACTGGAAAGGCAATAAGTTCAACCTTCCCGATTATGTGGACAAAGCTACCGGTTTCATCTCACAAAAGAGCCGTGAAGGCGTTGAAATCAAAGCCCTGGAGCTCCCCGGCCTTTGGAACGGTGCTATGAGCGATTGGAACACTGTGCTCGTCGAAGTGCCGGTCAGCACGTTCAACCCCGTTAAAACGGTCAACGACCTTCTGCGTCCCGCCCATCAATAAACATTCCGGCATAATAGAAAACAATCGGGGAGGATGTCGCTCGCGGCATCCTCCCCTTTCTTTTAATCATTTTATAAAAGAAGCTTGTTAATTATTCAAAAGGTCAACATGGGGCATAAGTCCTCATGGTTTTGTGGCATCATGGCTTTTACGTGCCACATGGATTGTGGAATCAGTCGTGGTTATATACCATGGCGGCTGCCTCGCAATACCATTTTACAAATTTTGATATTACATGTTTCATAATACATAAATTTTTAGCGATTCAAGAGCCTCTGCCCTTGCAACCGATGTTATTAAATTATGTTTTACAACATATAAAACGCTCCATGCCCGGTTTTGTTTTATTTCCCGACACCGCGTTAAAATAATTTGCACTTCCGATATCGGCTGCATCCAATGCAATTACAAAATCATATCATTACATATCAAAGCATTAGATTTATATCAACCATGAAACAATATTTTTTATAAAAAAATTTCACACCTCACACAACAATCTATAATTTTACTCCGTTATTCAAGTACGATTATTGTATTTGCACTGTGTTTTATTCATGGTATTAGAATTTAATGCTATCAGAGAGCGTGATTGTGAAACCGCGCTTCTCTTTTTTTTTACACTTACCCCTAATAATTACCCAATTATTTGCTAACTTCGCGTCATGATTGCAAAACGCATTATTCCAATTTGTGTCGCGTTGCTGACGATAGCTGCGGCAAATGCCCAGGAAAGGCTTGGAAGGCCCTCTTCAAGAGACCGTCAAAAGCAACAGATATCTTCGTCGCCTTCCGGAGAAGCCCCCGATTCGGTGCGTCCGGGCACTGCCTGGACCCTTACGTTCCCTCTCGGCAACCCTGTGGAATCAACCATCGACACGCTTACATACAATTTCCAAAGAACCACCATCCCTTCCATGGTGACCGACGCCTATGCCACTACCGGCACTCTCGGCGCGGAAGGGATAAACCTTATTTTCGCCAATAGGCCGAAAAGGGCCACATTTTTTTTCCAGGATGCACTCGATGCTTGGATTCCCACTTTCAACAAGCAAAAATTCTACAACGTATATGTGCCTACCACTATATTATCCTACGGATTCGGAGGGAATAAGCTGAACCATCAAGACCGTTTGAAGACGGATTTTGCCGGGAATGTCAACAGGCGTATAGGCATCGGGGCGACAATAGACTATATATATTCGAAGGGTGCTTACGAAAACCAGGCCCTCAAAGACCTTATCTTCAGTTTATCCACCTATTATAAGGGCGACCGATACGAACTTCAGGCATTCTACAACCATTTCAACTCCCTGAACAAGGAAAACGGTGGCATCACCGACGACCTATACATCACCGACCCTGCACAGCTTCAGGGGGGTGTAAATAAAATCGAACCGAAGAGTATCCCTACACGGCTAAGCGCCGCACATACGCGCCTCAACGGCGACGAACTCTTCATGACACATGCTTGGAAAGTCGGTTTCTGGAGAAGCGAGGAAGTCAACGACACCCTCACCCGTGAGATATATGTGCCGATGACAAGGTTCATCTATTCGTTCGACCTTCAGCACCGCCACCACACCTTCCTGAACACCAACACGTCGCAAGCCCGGGAATTCTGGAAAAACTGCTATCTCGACCCTACCGGCTCCAGAGAAGAGGCCTACCTCACGCAAATGACTAATTCATTCGGCATAGAGCTTATAGAAGGGTTTCAGAAATGGGCGAAATTCGGACTATCCGCCTTCATATCCTATCAGACTCAGAAATACAAGCAACCCACCTATTTCCGTCAGCCGGAACTCAGCGATTCGGAACTGGAAACACTGACTCCGCTGCCTGAGAATTTCAACGTGGCGCCCGCCGAAACACGCAACATGCTTTGGGTGGGAGGACGCCTGCAGAAAGACAAGGGGTCAATACTTAAATATGCAGCCAACGCGCGTTTCGGACTCGTCGGCGACGTGGTTGGCGACCTTGAACTCGACGGCCATATCAACACCCGTTTCAAACTTTTCGGCGATTCTGTAAGCATTACGGCAAAAGCGGCGTTCCATAACACCGCCCAGCCCTATCTGCTTCAGAAATACATTTCAAACCATTTCGCGTGGGACAACGATTTCGGCAAGACACGCTCATATAAAGTCGGGGGCGAACTCCTCATCCCTTGGACAAAGACCACGCTTTCTGCGGAAGTGGAAAACATACAAAACCTCGTATATTTCGATTCAGAATCACTTCCACGGCAGCATGGTGGCAACATACAGGTGTTTTCCGCGCGCCTCAACCAGCTTTTCAGAGTAGGCATACTCAACTGGGACAACACCATATACTATCAGAAGAGTTCTAATGAAAGCGTTTTGCCGCTACCTCAGCTGGCAATCTACAGCAACCTCTACCTGAAGTTCATAGCTTTCAAGGTGCTTAAACTTCAAATCGGCATAGATTGCGACTATTATACGAAATATAACGGTCTCGATTATCAGCCCGCCACCATGAGTTTCCATGTGCAGGGAGAGAATCCGATAAAAATCGGGAATTATCCTTTTTGCAATGCCTACGTCACCGCGCGCCTTTACAAAACACGGTTCTACGTCCTTTGGAGCCATGTCAACCAAGGGATGTTCTCGAAAGAAAGCTTCATCCTCCCCCACTATCCTTTCAATCCACGCCGTCTCGAATTCGGCATTTCCGTAGATTTCGCCAACTAAAACCTATAAGGTCATGAGACAAATGAAAACCAGATACGGACAGATGTCGCTTTATATCATCCTACTTTTCGCCGTGGCGGTGGTTATGATCGGCGCCAAACGTTGCAGTTCGTCGGCCCCGCTCCCTTTTCTATCGCAGGGTAATTCGCAAGGCGACACCATCGACGTGGCTATAGTTTACGGCCCCCTAAGCTATTACCTTTACAACGACACGCTCGGAGGTCTAAACTATGAACTCCTCCAGAAGATGGAACAAGACCTTCGCACCCCGGTAAAACTTTGGCCTGTGGTTTCCCTGCACGATGCTCTGCAAAGACTTGAGAAAGGGAACTACGACATGCTTGCTTCGCTTCCGCTCGACAACTCCGTGAAACAACGTTTCCTCACTTCGAAAAGTGTTTTTCTCGACCGTCTTGTACTCGTGCAGCTTGCCGACACTTCAGGTAAGGTAATAGTCAACTCAGCTCTCGACCTTGGCCCTGATTCCATCCACATCCAAAAAGACTCGCCGGCTGCCGCAAGGCTTGCCAACCTTTCCAGCGAAATAGGCACCCCTATTCCGGTGAAACAGGAAAACGGACTTTCCGAAGAATATCTCTGCATGAAAGTTGCCACGGGTGCCTTTAAACTTGCGGTCGTCAACGAAAAAACAGCCGCGACAATGAGGGCTACCTACCCTCGTCTTGCATACGACAACCCCGTAAGTTTCACCCAGTTCCAAATATGGGCGCTCCCTTTGGGCGATACAACACGGCTTGCAACCGTTGACCGTTGGCTCGATTCGATACAACAGACCCCTTATTACAAAAATTTGATTAAAAGATATTGACCCACATCACACGCCATGAAACTCCCGAAGATAAACCTTCTTTTCAAAATCCTGATTGCCATAGGGCTCGGAATCCTTGCCGGACAGTTCTTTCCGGTTTGGCTCGGCAGAGTGTTTGCCACCTTCAATGCCATATTCAGCCAACTCCTCGGCTTTCTCATACCGCTTATCATCGTCGGTTTCGTAGCCCCTGCCATTTCCGACATCGGGCATAAAGCCGGCAAAATGCTTCTCGCCACCGCCGCACTTGCCTACGCCGCCACCACCCTCTCCGGCTTCATGAGTTTTGCCGTTGGCGACACATTCTTCCCACGCCTTATTTCACCCCGCAATTTGCAGGCCATGGACGGGGCTCACGATCTTTCCCCTTTCTTCACAGTCGAAATTCCTCCTTTGATGAGCGTCATGACCGCCCTCGTGCTTGCTTTCACACTTGGCATCTGCCTCGCCTATATGAAAGGGGAAACGATGAAATCCCTCCTCTCCGAATTTCGCGAAATCATCACCAAGACCATCAACGGAGTCATCATCCCTCTCCTGCCTCTATATATTTTCGGTATTTTCCTTAATATGACGGTTTCGGGTCAAGTCGCCACCGTGCTTGCGGCATTCGCAAAGATTATTCTTGTGATTTTCGCAATGCACATATTCCTGTTGGTGTTCCAATATGCCATAGCGGCATTGGTGGTAAAAAGGAATCCGCTCAAACTGCTCTACACAATGCTCCCTGCCTATTTCACAGCCCTCGGCACCCAATCGTCGGCGGCAACTATACCCGTCACCCTCCGCCAGACCATCAAGATGGGGGTCAGCGAAGATGTGGCCGGATTCGTCATACCGTTGTGCGCCACAATACACATGTCGGGAAGCGCCATGAAGATTGTGGCATGTGCGGTGGCATTGATGCTGATGGAAGGCATTCCATACGACGCCGGCATGTTTGCCGGATTCATCTGTATGCTGGGAATCTCTATAATAGCCGCCCCTGGTGTTCCCGGTGGCGCCATCATGGCATCTCTCGGACTTCTCGGCGCCATGCTCGGATTCAGCGAAGCCGACCAGGCCCTTATGATAGCCCTTTACATAGCAATGGATAGTTTCGGCACCGCCTGCAACGTAACCGGCGACGGCTTCATTGCCCTGATTATCGACAAATGCTTCCCCTCGAAGCAATAGCAAAATCCCATATCGCAATAATAAAGAGGCCGCACCAATCGATGCGGCCTCTTTATTATTGAATTTTATAAATCTTATAAATCTTATAAGTCTTATGAGTCTTATAAATCTTATAAATCTTATAAGTCTTATGAGTCTTATAAATCTTATAAATTTTATAAATCCGTATAAATCTTTCTCCGGCTCAATCCTTTCATTTCAAAACGCCGAGTTTCTTGCCCACCTTGATGAAGGCGGCTATGGCACGGTCAAGATGCTCGCGCTCATGTCCTGCGGAAAGCTGCACGCGGATACGTGCCTGTCCCTTCGGCACTACGGGATAATAGAATCCGGTGACGAAGATTCCCTCTTTCTGCATCTCTGCTGCGAAATCCTGCGAAAGCTTGGCATCATAAAGCATCACGGCGCAGATGGCGCTCTGGGTAGGCTTAATGTCGAAGCCGGCGGCAATCATCTTGTCGCGGAAATAATTCACGTTTTCCACGAGCTTGTCGTGCAGGGCATTGCTTTCCTTGAGCATCTTCAGCATCTCGAGGCTTGCGCCTACGATGGAAGGAGCCACAGAATTGGAGAAAAGATAAGGACGCGAACGCTGGCGAAGCATATCTATAATCTCTTTCGGACCTGTGGTGAATCCACCCATAGCCCCGCCGAACGCCTTGCCGAGTGTGCCGGTAAAGATATCTATTTTTCCATAGCAGTCAAACTGTTCGGCTACACCATGACCAGTCTTGCCTACCACTCCTGCCGAATGACTTTCGTCAACCATCACAAGCGCATCATATTTCTCGGCGAGTTCGCATATCTTATCCATCGGAGCGACGTTGCCGTCCATAGAGAAGACACCGTCGGTAGCGATAATCTTATATCTGCAATCGGCAGCCTCTTTAAGACAGCGTTCAAGGTCCTCCATATCGGCATTCTTATAACGGAATCGTTTAGCCTTGCAAAGGCGCACGCCGTCGATGATGGAGGCATGGTTGAGCGAATCGCTTATGATGGCGTCTTCCTCCGTGAAGAGGGGCTCGAACAGACCGCCGTTGGCATCGAAACATGCGGCATAAAGTATGGTGTCTTCCGTTTTGAAATAGTCGCTGATAGCTTTTTCAAGCTCCTTGTGGAGATCTTGCGTGCCACAGATGAAACGCACCGACGACATTCCGTAACCACGCTTGTCCATTGCTTTTTTGGCAGCATCGATAAGTCGAGCATTGTCGGCGAGACCGAGATAGTTGTTCGCACAGAAATTGAGCACGTCGCCTTCTGTGTTCTCCACCTCTATGTCGGCACGCTGAGGGGTTATGATCACCCGTTCGTTCTTGTAAAGTCCGGCATCCTTGATGTCCTGAAGTTCTTTTTCGAGATGTGATTTAAAATTTTTGTACATAGCTAAAATATATATTTTATGGTTGTTATCAGCCATTTATCTTGACTATACCCTTGCATCACGCGACAGTTGTCAAGCAGTTGTCCCGCCATACCGAGGTTGTCCCGATAATTTTTTAGCAAATTTAAGCAATTTTTTATAAAACTTGTATTAATTTTGCGCTAAAATATAAACGAATGGTCTTATTAGTCCACAACCTTTTCAAGGCAAGGCTCAAACAGACCCATCATAACGATTGTGCAATGAACAATATTCTTATTATCGGAGCTACCGGACAAATCGGTTCCGAACTGACAATGAAACTGCGCGGACTCTATCCGAACGGCAATGTCGTGGCTGGTTACATCCCGGGCGCAGAGCCTAAAGGGGTCCTTCTTGAAAGCGGGCCGGCCCATCAGGTTGACATCACCAATCCACAACAGATTGCGGAAGCTGTGGATAAGTATAAGGTTGATACTATCTACAACCTTGCCGCCCTCTTGAGTGCGGTTGCGGAAGCGCGCCCGCAACTTGCGTGGAGAATAGGCGTAGGCGGTCTTTACAACACTCTCGAGGTTGCTCGGGAGAAGGGATGCGCCGTGTTCACCCCGAGTTCAATCGGTTCTTTCGGCCCTTCCACCCCGCACGACAAGACTCCTCAAGACACTATCCAGCGTCCTGAAACAATTTATGGGGTTACTAAAGTGACTGGAGAGCTTCTCGCAGACTATTACGCAAGGCGTTTCGGTGTCGATACCCGTTCCGTAAGATTTCCGGGGCTTATCTCCTTCGTGGCGCCGCCGGGCGGCGGAACAACCGACTATGCCGTCGATATCTACTACTCCGCTGTGAAAGGGGAAACTTTCAAATGCCCCCTGAAACCCGGCACGTTCATGGACATGATGTATATGCCCGATGCCCTTCGGGCCGCTGTTGAGATTATGGAAGCCGACCCTTCGAAACTGCGCCACCGAAACTCTTTCAACATCGCCTCAATGAGTTTCGACCCGGAAATCATAGCGGCAAAAATCAAGGAATACGTGCCTGATTTCAAGATGGAATATGAACTCGACCCTCTCCGTCAGACAATCGCCGATTCATGGCCCAACAGCCTTGACGACACTTGCGCACGCGAAGAATGGGGCTGGAAACCGGAATACGACCTCGACGCCATGACCAAGGACATGCTCGTAAACCTTCGCCTCAAACTCGGCATCCCCGCCCCTGTCCCCGCCATGGCATAATCCGACAGGATTGCAAATAATAACCATACTTTTTTATGCAATCACAAATATAGGGGAAAAGGGTCTAAAATCCTTATTAATTAGCCGATTTTTCTCTTTACAATAAAAAACCGGAAACCGAATGTCGGTTTTCGGTTTTTTGTATTACTTTTGCAGATGCAAATCCTTTCATTATGACACGCGAAGATATGACACCGGAGGCCTACGCAGCTCTCCTTGACTCTATCACAGACATTCTCGTAAAGAACGGTCTGAAAGCTACCACTATGGATTCCATCGCCGCTTCGCTCAAAATGTCGAAGAGAACACTCTATGAGATCTTTTCAAGCAAAAGCAACATGGTGTCGGAAGCTTTGAAAACCCTGCATCAGCAACTCTCGGATGCCAATAAAAGCATTCTTGAAAATTCCGCGAATTCCATGGAAGCCGTACTCAACGGTTTTCTCCATCACAGGGACGTAATGGAGAAAGCCAATGTTGAATTCTTCAGAGACATGGACATCCTTTATGCAAATGCACGCAAAACCTGCAATAATTCAAAAGAAGCATACCTCGACAATTTTGTGGGCATACTCAAACGCGGGGCGCGCGAGGGTGTATTCCGCGACGACATCAACTTCATGGTGCAATGCAAGATGATGATTATCCAGATGGAATCGCTAAAGCGGATGGAAGAACTTTTTCCTCCCGACATTTCGCTTCTTGAAGTTTATGATTCCATCTGCATAGGTTTCCTCAGAGGGATAGCCACCCCTAAAGGGATGAAGATGCTCGACGACCTCCTCGTAAAAATAAAGAAATAACCGACAACAACCAAATGCTGTATATGAAACATACCGGAAAATTCCTTTACACAGTGCTTGCCGCGCTCAGTGTCATTGCGCCTGCTACGGCGCAACAGCTGACACTCTCGCGGGAGCAATGCGTGGAAATCGCATTGCGCGACAACCCCACCGTCAGAGTAGCCGACATGGAGGTGAAAAAGGTGGACTATGCTAAAAAAGAGGTGATGGCATCTCTATTCCCCTCCATTGATTTCTCGGCATCCTATCAGAGGTCGATTGAATTGCAGACAATACGAATGAACATGGGGGGAGAGAGCCAAAGCCTGAAAATGGGGTCAGACAACACATGGAACATGGGGTTTTCTGCCTCCATGCCTTTGGTTTCACCTACCTTGTGGAAATCTATTTCAATTTCAAAGACCCAGATTCTTGCCAATCTTGAAAATGCGCGGGCTTCACGTCTCGACCTCGTAAATAATGTCAACAAGGCATATTATGCCCTTCTTCTCGCCATCGCCTCGCACAAGGTGGTAAAAGAAAACTATGACATTGCCGTGATGAACGCCGCCATTTATGAAAAACAGTTCAAAGCCGGAACAGCATCCGAATACGACGTGCTTCGCTCTTCCGTACAGGTTAAGAATATAGAACCGGAGCTCCTTCAGGCCGACATCGCCATAAAGCAGTGCAAACTTCAGCTGAAAGTGCTCATGGGAATATCCACCGACGCCGACATCGTTCCCAATACTACCCTCGCCGACTATCAGCGCGACATGTATGTCATCCCGACCGGAACCGGATTCTCTATCGACGGCAACACATCCCTGCGCTCTCTCGACATCCAGAAGAAAATCCTTGATAAAAACATCGATCTTAAAAAATTCGCCTGGATTCCTACGCTCGGGGCGCAGTTCAATCTCTCCTGGCTCTCCCTCAGCAACGGCAGCCCTTTCAAGGACCAGAGATTTAACCCCTACAGCAACGTCGGTCTGTCGCTTTCGGTTCCGATTTTCTCGGGTGGATCCAAGTATTACGGTCTGAAACAGGCACAGGTGCAGCGCAAGGAGCTCGACCTGCAGCGTGAAGACCTCGTCAACGCCCTCAACATGCAGGTTGACCTCGCCATCGACAACATCAACCGCGAAGCTCGACAGATTGCTACTTCGGAAGAGGGGGTGCGACAGGCTAAAAAGGCCTATGAAATCATGCAGAAAAGCTTCGACATAGGTGCCGCTTCATATCTCGACCTGCGCGACAGCGAGCTGGCCAATACTTCGGCACAGCTCTCCTATCTACAGGCCATCTACAATTATCTCGTATCCAATTCCGAACTCGACACCCTGCTTGGCAAAACCGTGGATTAATATCATAAAAACAACCATTTCATCAATACTCCAGAATGAAAAAACATATCTTAGCCCTCCCTCTTCTGATGATGGCTGTCATCACAGCCTGCTCCGGAGAAAAAACCGACAATTCCGAACAGACGCAGACGGAGAAAAAACCTCTCGTAAAGGTCCAGACCGTAGAAAACAAAGACGTTATCCAGGAAGGCAACTATACGGCATCCGTGGAGCCGGACCTCATCAACAATATATCGGCGTCATCGCCAAACCGCATCAAAGCAATTTACGTTGACGAAGGCATGAGGGTGTCGAAAGGGCAGAAACTCGTGGTGCTCGACGATGTCAACACTTCCACCTACGAAATGCAGGTGGCAAACGCTAAAGCCAATCTCGAAAACGTGCAGCTCAACTACGACCGCGCCGTCGAGCTTCTGAAAATAGGCGGCGGCACTCAGCAGAACGTTGACCAGATGCAACTTCAGCTCACAAATGCGAAAAACGCCCTCGCCACGGCGGAACGCACATTGCGCAACGTAACTGAAAACACCGTGCTCGTTTCGCCGATTTCAGGCGTCGTAACGGCACGCAACTACGACCCGGGAGACATGACCGGCTCGCTCCCGGTGCTGACGGTGGCACGCGTACAACCGGTGAAAATCGTCATCAACATCTCGGAAAGCGAACTCTCTAAAGTGAAAAAAGGGATGCCTGCCACAGTCACCTTCGACACCTACGGCGACGAAGTGTTTCAAGGCACGCTCACGATGGTGTCGCCCACAGTCGATGCCAACAGCCGCACGTTCGGCGCGGAAGTCACCGTGCAGAACCCCGCCGACAGGATACTCCCCGGCATGTTCGGGCGCGTGAAACTCAACCTCGGTTCTGCCGAACATGTCGTGGTCCCCGACATGGCGGTCGTGAAGCAACCCGGTTCCGGCAACCACTACGTCTATGTCTATAAAGACGGAAAAGTCAGCTATAATAAGGTGGAACTCGGGCAACGCCTCGGCGACTCCTACGAACTTCTTTCGGGCGTTGAACCCGGTTCACAGGTAGTGGTTTCGGGGCAGTCGAAACTTGCTGACGGCGCTGAAGTCGAAATCTCCAAATAACACATTGTAACTAACCGCCAATTACAGACTCACACATGGCTTCTTTATATGCATCGGCTGTGAAACGCCCGATTATGACCACCCTCTGCTTCGTCACGGTGATTATTCTCGGCCTGTTTTCCCTTGCCAAACTTCCAATCGACCTCTATCCGGACATCGATACCAACACAATCATGGTCATCACCATGTATCCCGGTGCGAGTGCGGAAGACATCGAGCAGAACGTGACGAAACCGCTTGAAAACACCCTAAACTCCGTGGAGCATCTCAAGCACATCACGTCTGACTCCCGTGAAAACACATCCGTAATCACCCTCGAATTCGAATACGGC
Organism: uncultured Porphyromonadaceae bacterium; assembly: GCA_902471455.1. GTDB lineage: Bacteria > Bacteroidota > Bacteroidia > Bacteroidales > Muribaculaceae > Lepagella. The sequence continues at coordinate 44,908 of CABRKI010000018.1, forward strand.
TACGACATCGATGTGCTCACCAACGACGTGCGCGACAAACTCGACATGGTGGAGTCCTCGCTTCCCGACGATTCCGAAAACCCCATCATCTTCAAGTTTTCTACCGACATGATACCTATCTGCCTCCTTTCCGTAGAGGCGGAAGAGAGCATGGCCGGCCTTTACAAGATTCTTGACGACGATGTTGTCAACCCGCTCGCCCGCGTGGACGGCGTAGGCTCTGTGTCGATTTCAGGTGCCCCGAAACGCGAAATCCACGTTTACTGCGACCCCAACCGCCTGGAGGCATACAACCTTTCAGTGGAAACGATAGCGTCTATAATCGGTGCGGAGAACAGGAACGTTCCGGGCGGTTCGTTCGATATCGGCTCCAACACCTATGCCCTTCGCGTGCAGGGGGAATTCGACGAGACTTCGCAGCTCGCCAACATTCCCGTCGGCTCCTTCCAGGGGAAAACCGTATATCTTAAAGATGTGGCGCGCATCGACGACTCTCTTGAGGAACGCACGCAGCAGACCTATATCGGCGGCAAAGCGGGCGCAATGATTATCATCCAGAAGCAAAGCGAG
>CABRKI010000019.1 GCA_902471455.1 uncultured Porphyromonadaceae bacterium
CACTCTTTCCCTACACGACGCTCTTCCGATCTGCCCCTTCCTTTTGTCATGCCTGCCGGAAAAAATCGGCATGACGTAATATACTTAGAATCGCAAGTCTTAATCAGTTGGATGAATCTTCGTCGGCCACAGCCTCCTCCCAGGTCTTCCACATCTCTATGCCGGCATCATATCCGTCATAGCCATAGTTCTGATGGAGGTTGCCCTGCGGGTTGGCCTCGATGGCGGCTGCGAACGGAATCGGCCAGAAGAGGTTGCGCTTGTCCATGGTGTAGTTAAGGGCCTTTGCGTTGCCCGACGACATGGTGTAGCCGCAGTTATAGTAGGAACAGTGCATGAGCCTCTGATACCAATAGGAACCACCCTGTCGATCCGTGCCGCTCTGCTTGTCCCAGTCGGCGCCATAGGTGTTGCCCCAACGGTCGGGAAGACCGGTCTTGGCAAGACACATGGAAATCCTCGTCAGCTCCACGTTGCGCCATTCCTCATACCAAAGTTCGCGTCCTCTTTCATCGGCGATGTCGTCGATGGTTATCGCGTTGCCATACATCTGCGAGCAGTGTGCGCGTTCCCTAAGTACGTTGAGGTCGGCGGCAGCGGCGGCAGGCTGGTTCTGATAGAGCTTAGCCTCTGCCCTTACGAGATAAGCCTCTGCAAGACGGAACAGATACATGTTGCCGTTGTCTTCAGTGTTCTGCCTGATTCCCTGGAAGTCATTGGCACCGGCGTTGGCAATCTGCGTGTGGTCCTGGTAATAAATCTTGTAGAGCGGGAAGTCATGCCACGTGCGGATGGTGTCGGTACAGAGGAGGTCTCCCTTGTGTACTTTTACCGAACCGTCTTCCCTGAGCACGTCTTCCGGGGCATAGAGCATGAGGCCTTGATTGTAATATTTCGATTTCTTATTGGTGTAACGTATGTCTTCCATGTTGACCCAGTTGCCCACGCTGCTGTTATGGCGAAGGTCTTCCTTGTCTTCAATGCCGTTAACCACCCACATGCTGTGCTGGGCATAATATGTGGGGCGCATGGTTGCGATGCCTCGTCCGAGAGCACGCACCCAGTCGTTTGCTATATCGTAATTGGCATTGTTCTTGGCGATACGGTCAACCGGGGTGCCGTCGGCACCGTCGGGACAACGGAGGTTGCCGTTCCAGAATGGGCCGTAAATTCGCATCCAAGGCATAGCCATTATCGAACCTTTAAGAGTGGAACAGTTCACAATACCCATAATCAGCTCCTTGTTGGCGGAGGTAATCTTGTTTTCCGAGCGGTGGAGGTCCCAGATTATGTTGCGCGTTATGGGCCAGGTCTCGCCGTTCCCCTCCACGAAAGTGCCGTAAGGCTCTTTCATGAGCTGGAGTCCGGAATTATTGATAAGCTCGTCGCATTGCTGCTCTGCTTTCTTATATTCGCCCAATGCCAGATAGACCTTGGCGAGAAGCATGCGGCACGCCTCCTTGTTGGGGCTTCCGAAATATTCCATTTCGCTCTGCGAAGGGCAGTGCTCCACGGCAAACTCAAGGTCTTTCGAGAGCATTTCGAGTATTTCCTCTTTCGGGCAGCTCTTATAGTTTGTTTTAGGGCTGGTGATGATTTTCGTCACGAGCGGGAGGTCGCCGAACTGGAATACCAGGTTATAATAGCGCAACGACCTGTGGAAATAAGCCTGCGAACGGTATTTGTCTTTCTCCTCTTGTGAGATGTTGACCAAATCGACGTAACTAAGCACGGTGTTGGCATATTTGATACCGCTCCACGCCTCGTTCCACATCCTGTTGATATGCCCCGGGATTGTAGTGGGCGTGAGTTTCGACGCCATATTGTCCTGGATGCCTGACCCGTCGTCGGTTTTGCCATACAGTCCCATATCGGAATACATCAGTTCCGCACTATAAGTCATATCGTTGTTGTTGCCGTCGGTCATCATCATGCGGATATGACGGTCGGAGACTGCCATGGCGGCTTTCAGACCGCTCTCCGTGGTGAATGTAGTGCCCGGCTCATAGAAGGAGAGGGCCTCGGGTTCCAGGAAGCTGTCGGAACAGGAGCTGAGCACGGCAACGGCCGCAATGCCTGCCGACAATATATATTTTGATTTCTTCATGTCGTATTATTCTTAGAAAGTCATGTTTATACCCAGATTGTAAACTCTTGTGGCGAGACCTCCGTTCTCGGGGTCAGTGTCGAAAGTCCAGTCGGAAGAATGGATGGTAAAGAGATTGCGGATTGATGCAGAAAGACGAATCTTGGAGATGCCTGCCTTTTCGGTCCATTTGGCGGGGAGGGTGTAGCCCACCGAGAGGTTGTCAAGACGCAGGAAGTTGCGGTTGATTATCCTTTGGGGAGATGTGCATCCCGAAGGTCCCTGCGAATTGAACCTTGCGAAATCGTTGGTTGGATTTTCCGGTGTCCAGTATTCACGGTCAGGCCTGTTGAACCCATAAACGAACATATTGCCGCTGTTGATTCCCTGGTTGAGATATGTGCCGTCTTTCGATTTATGTCCGAATTTGGAATAGAGCGAGAATGCAATCGACAGATTGTTCCAAAGTTTGAACTCGTTGCGCATGTTCAGGAAGAAAGGTGCTATCGTATTGCCGAGATAAACTTTATCCTTCTCGTTATATACATGTTTTACGTTTCCATCCTTATCGACAGTGTCGTCGGCGGTATAATGGTTCACCACTCTCGGGTCGCCGGGTTTCTGACCGTATTTTGCAGCCTCGTCAGCCTCACTTACCTGCCAGATGCCGTCGAATTCATAATCCCATATAGTGCCGATCGATTTACCGATGTGCCAGTTGTTGCCCGTATCGTTCATCTCGCGCAATCCGATTACGTTGCCGTTCTCGTCTGTAACCTCCTCCATGGCATAATTGATATGCTTGATGGTGTTCTTGTTGTAGGAGAATCCGAATGTGGTTTCCCAAGTGAAGTTATGGTTCTGGATGTTGGTCGAGGTCAGCGACAGTTCCACACCGTCGTTGTTCACCTGCCCGATATTGGTCCAGATTCCGCCGAAACCGGAGAATCCGGGCAGCTTCTCATAGATAAGCATGTTTTTGGTTTCCTTGTGATAGACATCGACCGAACCGCGCAGACGGTTGTTGATGAAGCCGAAGTCAAGACCGAAGTTGTAAGAAGCGGTATTTTCCCACATCAGGTCGTTGTTGGCAAGACGGTCCATCATCAGATACTTGAGTTCCGTCACAGGGTTGCCGTTTTTGTCGAGATATGACATGGTCGCACCGAGACCGGAACCGAGGTTAGCCATCGAGATGTAGGGGTCTTCGAGCGAACGGTTACCGTTCTTACCCCAGGAAAGGCGAAGTTTGCCATAATTCATCACGTCGGCAATCTTCTCGAAGAATTTTTCATCGGAGAATACCCAACCGAGGGCAACGGAGGGGAAAGTGGCGTGCGGATGGTTTTTACCGAATGCGCAGTAGCCGTCCCTTCTCACGGTAGCCGTAATCATATAGCGGTCGTTGTAGGAATAGAACAGGCGTCCCATCCAGGCATCGGCTGTAAACTTAGTGTCGTTGGTAGAAAACTTACTGTCGGCGATAGTGGCGTTGGATGTGTTGTGGAATCCCAAAGCGTCCGAAGGAAGGATGCGGCGTGCCTCTATGCGGTCTTGCCACGACCTGTTTTCCTCAGCCTCCTGAACTACGGTGGCGATTACGTGATGCACCTCGTTGAACGTATAATCCCAGTTGATTGTATTGTTGAGGGTCCAGTCGAACGTCTTTTTCCACTCCCTGTTCACGCCCCTGGTGGCAGGGTCGCTGTTAGGAAGGTCCGCGCTCATGAAATAACGGTCGTGGAAATACTGGTAGCGTGGAGCGATGTTGAACTGGTAGGTGATATTGAAAGGAAGGGTGACCTTGGCGTTGAAAATAGTGTTCAACACGGTGTAACCCTTGTCGAGTTCATAATACTGACGGTCGAAAAGATAATTGTAACCGCGTTTCTCATGCACGCCCATCGGATATTGGTTGAGAGAACCGTCGGCCTTGTAAGGCGATGAGTAATAAGAGTTGCGAAGCTGGTCGGCATCCCAATAGTTTTCTGAAAGCCCTACGGCGAGGTCGCCGTCCGTACGGTCCTGGAAGTTGATGTTGGCTCCTATTTCAAGCCAGTTTGTCACCTTGCCGTTGATTTTGGCGTTGCCACGGAAAGCCCGATAATTGTTGCCCTTCACCACGCCCTCGTTACGGAGGAATCCGAACGACAGATAATAGTTTACCCTGTCGGTGGCACCCGACATCGAAGCGTTGTAGTCCTGGTTGAAACCCGTGCGGAAGGTAAGGTCGTCCCAATCCGTTCTGGTTCCTGCAAGATAATTGTCGAGGAGATCTTGGGAAACGTCGCCGTTCATATTATAAATGCGGCGGAAATAAATCTCGTCGAGCGAGGCTCCCTCAGGGTTGGTGCCGAGCGCAGCCCAAGATTGTTCATTTAAGCCATAGTTGCCGGCAACCGAATAATGGTCATAATAGCCGGGTTGCACCACAAGATTACCGGTCTTCCCGTCTCTGGCGTTGTAGGCGCCGTAGTTGCCGTTTGCATCAAAACCGTATGTGCCTGACTTGAAATAATCCGAACGGAAACGAAGATAGTCTTGTTCGTTATAATACTTGGTATATGCGCTTTTGGTGTTGATGCCCCAGTTCGCGCTAAGTGAAACCACGGGCTTGCCTTGCTTACCTTTCTTGGTGGTAATGATGATTACACCCGATGCGGCACGCGCACCATACACGGCTGTGGAGGAAGCGTCTTTCAACACGTCTATCTGTTGTATGTCGTCAGGATTGATTTCGGAAAGCTCGCCATAGAAAATCATGCCGTCAACCACAAGGAGCGGGTTGTTGTGGCCTCCCTTGTCATACACGGAGTTCTGACCGCGCAGCTGGAGCGAGCCGCCACCTTTCGCGCTTGCGTCATAACCCACCTGCAGACCGGGCACCGATTTTAGGAGATCCTGAACGGTTCCGGGATTGGTGTCGGCTATTTTCTCCGGGTCAATCTGCGAAATGGCTCCCGTGAGGTCTTTCTTTTTCATGGTGCCGTAGCCGATCACCACGATGTCTTCAAGCACTTTCGAATCTTGTTTCATCACGACGGTGATGTCGTTCTGTCCGTTCACCGTCACTTCCTGCGGGGAATAACCCACATAACTCACCGTGAGGACGTCGCCGTTTTTCACGGAAATCGCAAAATTGCCGTCGATGTCGGTTGCTACTCCGACCGATGACCCTTTCACCTGCACCGTGGCGCCTATGAGGGGCTCTCCGCTCTCTTCCGTCACCACGCCTTTCATTGTGTACTGCCGCTGGGCGAGCATGGCTGCATGCCCGAATATCAGCGCCAGAAGCGTTACGAAAACCTTTAGTTTTTTCATTGGTAGTTTGTTTAATTGTTTCAATGATGTTTTGACCTAAAAAAATCTGTTTACCTTAAAATGGAATGCCTGTCGTCTTATTGAAGCTTCCTTAAACAATCGGTTGTTAACGGCGGCAAAGTTAATAAGGCATCAAGAAAACATACCTCTCCCGGTTTCCCAAAAATGTATCCGAACGTGCCAAGAGCCGTTTTTGAGACGATAAAACAGAAACAAGACACGCCCGGACACTTCCGGATAGCATAATATTCCTTAATTTTGCAAAAAACATCCAAACTCTTTCAAACAAGACCATGGAACATCGATTCACAACAACTGTTTTATATCTTCTCTGCTTCTTGATTGCCTTCCTTCTTCCTAACGGAATGTATGGGACAACAAGAAACCTGAATACAGCGTCGGGACTTTCCAACGGCTATGTTATGTCAATAGCCCAGGATGCCGACGGTCATATCTGGGTAGCCACCGAAGATGGACTCAACATGTTTGACGGACTGCGTTTCATCAATTACAACAAAGGGAATTCCGGACTTATCGCCAATGAACTGAATTGTGTGGCGTTCAATCCGGCACAACCCGACATACTTTATATCGCCACGCAGCGTGACGGCGTATGCATATTCGACAGGAAGAGCGGAAAAATCTCGAAGTTCGATGTCTCGCTTGCTTCCACCGGTGTCACATCAGTGATTCCGGCATCCGACGGTGGAGTATGGTTCACGCACTATCATTACGGGATAGAACACCTCAATCCCACCACCGGGAAAAGAAGGTGCTATAATTTCTCATCCGTGCCGGGAATGCCAAGGCGGGCATGGACCATGGCGGAAGGGAACAACGGGAAGATTTATGTCGGCCATGCCCATGAAGGATTCAGCGTGGTCGATACCGTGGCGAAGACATGCATAAACCATCGCGCCGAACCCGGCAAACCTTCGCTGCCGGGCGACGACGTAACGAGCGTATGCGTCGATTCTGCCGGCTACGTCTGGATCGGAACTGACAAAGGGGCGGCGATGTATAACCCTTCCACCGGGCGTATCACCCCCTTCGTACATGGGGGTCCGGGATCCATTGGAGCCGGACGAATAAAATCTATACGACAGATGGCTGACGGCAACATCTGGTTTGCCACTTCGCAAGGAGGAATCAGCATCCTCAACCCTAAAGTCTATACTTTCTCCGACATTAATTACGTGAAGTTCTCCTCCATTCCTATAGAAGGGGAACCGGAGGGAACCTCCGGGGCAGCAATCACCTGTATTTTCCCTGATTCTTTCGGCAACGTATGGATCGGCAACTACCGCAACGGAATAGATGTCATAAGCCATATCCCTCCCGTTTTATCAAGGATGGACTATAGGGTGAATATCAACGAAACATTTGTTTATAAACCGGCATGGGCGTGTTTCCAGGGGAACGATGGCACCCTATGGGTAGGAGGCGAGAACGAAATCGTATGGTTCAATGACACCGACTCCGGAATAGTATCGCTCCCTTTCAACGACTATAAGGCTCCCATAAACACTATATGCCAGGATTCCGACGGAATGCTTTGGATTGGTTCCAACGAAGCCGGCGCAATGATCTACAATCCCGGGAAAGCGACTTTTCAAAGAGTAACCGGAGTCCCCGACAACATCCGGGGACTCTTTCCCAACGCCCCCGGCGACATGTGGATATGCACCAACTACGGAATCTATTCTTCCGACGGGAAATCGTCACACCGCCTCGAGGGAATAAACGCGTTGCTCCGCGACAACGTGGTGCAATGTGTGGCAAAAGACTTAAACGGAAATATCTGGATCGGAACTTTCGGCAAGGGTATATCAGTGCTCACCAAAGACGGGAAAAGCATCTGCAATCTCGACATGACAAACGGGTTCATTTCAAATGCCATAAACTCAATCAAATGCGACAGCCATGGCAGAATATGGGTGGCAACCCGGAACGGTCTCGCACTCTTTCCCGATTCCGGTAACCCCACGCTACATAAGACTTTCCCGGTGTTGGAACGCCTTGGAATCACTTATGTGAAAGCCATAGAAGAAGACAAGCAGTCGGAGGTATGGATCACAACCAACAAAGGGATTGCAAGGCTCAGCGACGATGGTAAAAAAGCTGCCCTCTACCAGTCGTCGCACGGCTTGCCGCTGAATTCTTTCTTCGGCAACGGCTCAGCCAAAGGCAACAACGGTAAACTCTATTTCTCATCAGGCAATGGAGTGGTGGAAGTGAATCCCGACGCTTCCATGCCCGAAACAAGCGACCTGCGTGTGTCGGTCAGCAACTTTACAGTTTTCAAAGAGGGGCGTGACAGCAAAGACAACGAATACTCCATACCGGTGAATTCGAAACACGTAGTCTTGGAACACAACCAAAGCACATTCAAGATAACATTCGGCATCACCGACATCGCGCTACACGACGACACAGACCTCTCATACAACATGAAAGGACTTGACAACGTGTGGATGGAAACCCACGGCGAAAATACGGCGATGTATCGTAACCTTCCGCCCGGAAACTACCGGTTACAGATAAGGCAATGCCTGAAAGGACAGGAATTGGGCGCGCCTTACACCGTCTTATATATAGAGATAAAACCGCCGGTTTGGCTGACGTGGTGGGCGAAAACGGCCTATGCCGTCGCAATAGTGGCATTCATAGCATGGGCGGCCATCTTCTACAAGCGGAGGGTAAATCTGCGCCAACGCCTTAAAACGGAAATGGAGAACAGCCGAAACCGTCAAAACCTCAATGAAGAACGGCTGCGGTTCTACACCAACATAACCCACGAACTGCGCACTCCCCTAACACTGATTTTAGGGCCGCTCGAAGACCTCGTCAGCGACCCCTCGCTCCCCCCGCGCTATGCCCGCAAACTCAAAATGATAAGGGAAAGTTCATATTCTTTACTTTCGCTCATCAACGGAATCCTGGAATTCAGGAAAACCGAAACCCAGAACAGGAAACTCGCCGTAGCGCAGGGAAACATCGCCAACCTTATCAGGGAAATCGGGCTACGTTTCAAAGAATCGAACGGCAATCCGAAAGTGCAGGTTGACTTGGAAATAGATGATGACGGGAAAGAAATATATTTCGACGAAGAGATAATCACCGTAATCATCAACAACCTTATGAGCAACGCTTTGAAATATACCCCGCAAGGACGCGTGACGCTCTCCTACTTCATTGAAGAGGCCGACGGTCTAAGATATTCCGTGATAAAAGTATCCGATACCGGCTACGGAATCTCAAAGAAGGGACTTCCCCACATATTCGACCGTTATTATCAGGTGAAAGGCGAGCATCAGGCGTCGGGCACGGGTATAGGGCTCGCGCTCGTAAAAAACCTCGTAGAAATCCACAACGCCACTATCGACGTAACTTCGGAAGAGAACGTCGGCTCAGCATTCACCGTGCGTTTCCTCACGGATTCCATCTATCCCGACGCAATCCACAGGGAATTTGCGAGGAAACCTTCGAACGCACTTTCCGACGAAGAGCCTAAACCGGAAGACATGAGCCAAGAGAAGATGCACATCCTTGTAATTGAAGACAACAACGACATCAGGGAATATATCAGGCAAGCACTCTCCGATGAATTCACCGTCACGACGGCGTGCAACGGACTTGACGGTCTGCAATCTGTACAGGCGAAATGTCCGGACCTAATTATTTCCGACATAATGATGCCGGAAATGGACGGGATAACGCTTTGCCGAACCTTGAAAGACGACATCGTGACGAGCCATATCCCGATTATCCTCCTCACGGCCAAAGACTCGATGGACGACAAAGAGACCGGCTACGAATCGGGGGCGGATTCATACCTCACCAAGCCATTCAGCGCCAAGTTGCTATTGAGCAGGATACACAATATCATCAGGCGCCGCCGCCAGATTGCGGCAGCCTTCATCGGCAATATCGACAAAAGCGTAACACAGGATACCAATCAAGAAAATGAATCCGCAGGGAATACGGAATTTACCGAAAATGAAGGAAGCCAAATGTTCTCGGCAGTATCACAGATTGACCGCGAGTTTATTGACAAATTCAATTCCGTAATCATCGACAACATGGCGGCGCAAGACCTTGGGGTGAATTTAATTGCCGACAAGATGTGTATGAGCCGTTCCACCCTCTACCGCAAAATCAACGCACTCCTCGGACTCCCCGCCGCCGACTATATCCGGAAAATAAGGCTGACCAAAGCTGCCGAATTCCTTAGGGAAGGTAAATTGAGCGTCACCGACATATCCTTCGAAACCGGCTTCAGCGGCCATTCCTCCTTCGCCAAAGCCTTCAAAAAGGAATATGGCATGACCGCCCGTGAATACATAGCCCAATTCCGCCCCTCCTCCCCTAAACCTTAAACCCTAAACTATAAACCCTAAACTTTAAACAAATCGTGAAAGCCTACATATTAACAATCATACTGGCAATCATTTGCAGCCTGCAATGTTCGGCACGGACTGCTGAACAGGACACAGCATTCGAAGGTTATGAAGTGACTCCGGAAGGTGCGTGGTGCTGGTTTGCCGACCCTCGCGCACTCCGCCATGTTAGCAAAGACGGAAGCATCGACAAAACCTACATCGGATATATCGACATCCACGGCAGCATCAAAGCTACACAAATAGACAAAAAAACCAACCGGCGCGATGACGTGCTCATTCGCTCATGGTTCCAACCGGACGACCACGACAACCCGACATTCCTTATCCTTCCTGACGAGCGTGTCATGGTTTTCTATTCACGCCATACGGATGAACCGTGCTTCTATTACCGCGTCACCTCCAAACCGGGCGACCTGACCACGTTGGGCGACGAGAAAATAATCAAGACCAAAAACAATACCACCTACCCCTCACCTTTCATACTCTCGGACGACCCGAGCCATATCTATCTCTGTTGGAGGGGTATCAACTGGCATCCCACAATAGCGCGGCTGCTTGTTCCGGATGCCGCCGGCAACACCAATTTCGACTGGGGACCTTATCAGATGGTGCAGTCAACCGGAGCACGCCCTTATGCCAAATACACATCCAACGGCAAAGACAAGATTTTCATGGCATATACCACGGGACATCCCGACAATGAACAGCCCAATTACGTTTATTTCAACACCATCGACATCAATTCGCTCAAACTTCAAGACGTTAAAGGCAACGAATTGTCAACGATACAAAACAGCCTACACCGCGTCAACAAATCGCAGGAATACCTGACGGCATATCCCGATGCCGTAGTAGAACATTCCGACTTCAGGAACTGGATATGGGAAGTGAGCATTGATTCGCTCGAAAATCCCTGCATCGCAATGGCAAGGATTGCGCCGGATAAAAACAAACATGACTATTTCAGAGTGAAATGGACCGGCGGAAAATGGGAAAAGACGTTTCTTGCAAATGCCGGGGGCCATTTCCACCAGACCCCGGACATCGAGAAATGTTATAGTGCAGGCATGGCGATTGACAAAAACGACGACCGCAACATATATGCCTCCGTTCCAGTAAATGGAGCCAACCGCACCGTTTATGAAATCGTCAAGTATTCCGTTCTGGAAAACGGCGAGGTAAAAAGCGAGCCGATAACATGGAATTCAAAGAAAAACAATTCGAGGCCCTACTTCATTGCGGGTGCCGAATCATCGCCGCTATACCTCACATGGATGCATGGCGATTATTACGACTGGATTGTAAGCGACCTTCGTCCGAAAGGTTACTGCACCGCCATCCACAGCATCGACAATCTGACAGGAAACAATCTGCCGGCCATCCCTAAGCCGACAAGGGAAGGAAGAGTGAATTCAAAAGGAACAACCAAATTAAGCGGCAGTCCGATGAATGAATTCACAATATTGCTGTCACTTAACAATATCAACAAATCATTGAATGGGACTGAACTTGACTTCGGAGATTTCGTTTATGGCGTTGACTGCCGAACATCCAAACCTTATCTGATGATTGACAATTCTTTTTACGGCAGTTCAAACGTGATGGGCAACTCCGATGCCTGGACCCGTTACCGACGTGCCACAGACGGAAAATGGCTTGCACCGGAAATGCCCTCTTCGACTACGTTGTGCATAACTTGTTGCGACGGAGTGTTCCGCACATACATAAACGGTCTGATGGACCAATCGGTGCCAGTAGATGACGTAGCCGTAAGCAGCCTGCAACCCCATTTCCCCGACGGAGTGTCTGCCAATTACCGTATATATGACCGTCAACTATCGCAAGACGAAATCAATCAGATTTGTCAAATGTAGAGACATGCCTCCGGGATGTTTATAGGTAAAACATAAATTATTTGTGCAATTTTGAATGTAGGGACATGCCTTTGGCATGTTTGATTGCAAGGAATTGAAATGCACAAATATTAACTGCGTTGGCTATAATCAATTATTTGATCTGCCAACTTTCGATGGTGCGTTTTTTAGAAGAGAAATTTACCCCGATTTTAAAGACATGCCGGGAATCTGCCCGGAATGGTAGGGCATACCCTTTCTCTTCTATCTGTCGAAGTGCCTGACATGGAGAGCCGTCATATTTCAACTCAATTATATAAATAAAACCTTTCGATTCAATCAGCAAATCGATACTCCCATGGGAGGTATGAACCTCGGCACGAGACGTAATACCAAGGAGTGTCACTAATATGTAGAACGCATTGTGAAAGTTATTCTCGTTGTCGATATGGAGTTCATAAGGAATCCCTGAGAAATAAGACTGGAGACTCTTCATCAAAGATTCAGGACGTCCACGGTTTATGCTGTTCCTTATTTCCGAAAGTGTGGTTGATACAAGACCGCGTTTCACTTTAACGTAGTATGGGAGGAGAACATCAAACAAGCCCTCCTTCACTTCCCGATTGGGAACACCGAGAAGAAAAGTGTCGAACTCACGGTCATAATGTTTTATGGTAAGATATCCGGTCTGATAAAGTAAAGCAAGAGGGTCGGCACTCTTTAGGTCGAGACCCATGAGGGTCTTTCTCTCGCACTCTACGTTCAGGATATCCTCTAAATCGGCATCAATACGCTTCAATGATTCCGCAATAATCGTAGGCATGCCTGTCATATTCCAATAATTGGTTATAGCGCAATCGCTCATGGCATTCAACAAAGACCACGGATTATACACATCACTACCCTCTTCGGCAAACTGGTACCCATCGTAGTTTTCTTTAAGCTTCCGGCAGATTTCTTCACAAGACACCCCGTATTTCAAAGACAACCGCTCAATTCCGGCTTTAAAATTAGAATAAAGTTCATTTTCAGTAATGCCGCAAATATCGGCAAATTCGTTGGAAAAAGATATGTCTTTGATATTATTGAGGTCGGAAAATACACTCAGCTTGCTGAAGCGACTTACCCCTGTCAGAAAGACAAGGCGGATATGCTCGGCACTGCTCTTGAAATTAGAATACAAGCTTGCAAGACGCGCACGGTAATGCTCGAAGTTTTCATCCCGATTCAGATTATTGACCAAGGGCTTGTCATATTCATCGACAAGAATGACCACAGGTTTTCCGGTATAGGAATGAGCGGCTTCGATAATATTCCTAAACCTTGCCGACAGATTATCCACTTTCTCCTTAACCCCATATTCCAGTTCCCATTTATTGAAACGGCTTTCAAGTGTGATTTCAAGTTGACCCGGGGCCTCATATCTGTCGGTGTTAAGGTCAAGTCTAATCACCGGAAACTTTTCCCAACCCCAATCGGAAGAATCCACTTCCAATCCTTTGAAGAGAGAGCGTTCTCCCTCAAAGAAATACTGAAGCGTGGAAAGGAACAGACTTTTACCGAACCTACGCGGCCTCGACAGAAAGAAATATTTCTCCTTCGACTCAATTATCTTACGAATGAAGCCGGTCTTATCCACATACAGACATCCGTCATTGCGCAATGCTCTGAAGTCTTGTTCCCCGATAGGGTAATACACTTTTTCCGCCATAGCCATTCTTCCTGATTAATAATAAAAGCAAAGGTAGCGAAACTTGTTGACAACAGCAAGTTCCGCCACCTTTATCTATCGAATTATATGCTCCCGGAATATCTTTCGGAATCGTCCGTCAGAAGGACTGGGCGCGCACGGCATAGTAGGCGTCGTAACCTTTGAGGAGAGACGGGCGCACTACCCAACGCTGCACACAATATCCGGCAAAAAGATAAACCGCCGCAAGAATCCAAAGGGCTATGTAATCTGTCTGCACCTGTGCCAGCGTAGCCCCGTTGGTGTTCATCCTGATGAATCCCTCCACGCCCCAAGTGGCAGGTATCAAGTCGCTTACGAAATGCCAGAAAGGCGACATGGCATAGCGCGGCCACGTAAGTCCGGAAAGGAACAGGAACGCCAATGAAGTTACAACCCATATCACAAACACCGTTTCCCTTTCCTTAATCACCCCCTGCAAACAGAAACCGACCCCGAAACAGGCAAGCACCATCGGCAATAGAAACGCAAGGATGTCGATGATATGGTTTTCCATCGGGAACGCGAATATAAGAGGCACGTAATGCACAAGGAAAATGGTCGGGATAAACAGGATGGTTATATAGCATAGCATGCCGCCGATCATAGTCGTGACCACACCGTTGCGCACCCTTCCCGTTATCAGCCCCTCCTTTTCGGGATATTCCCTTCTTGCACCTCCGGCCATACCGGTGGCGAGGATGATGCATTGGTGAAGAATCAGAATCAACACTCCCGGCATGATAAACGAATCGAAGCCACTTTCTATGTTGCCCATAGCCACACTCTCTATCGGCATAAGGTCGCCATCGACCACAGTTCCCGCCAAAGGAGCTATTTCGTTAATCTTCTCCGACATCAGTTCCGCACCCATGGCTGCCATCACATCGGTAGTGGCCATCAGGAAACCCTTATAACGCAACAGTAGGCTCGCCTCGCAATACATCACCGCATTAGCCTGTTCTCCATTGCCGAGATTCCTCCCGAACCCTTCAGGAATCTCAAGAATGCCGTAACATTCATGCGAATTCACAGCCTTACGGGCTTCCGGCATATCGGCGGCATATCCTATCACCCACGCCTCTTCAGTAGCGTCGATGTTCCTTACAAGTTCACGGCTCTTCTGACTGCGGTCATGGTCAACTACCACCATCTTCACATCTCTAACAACTTCCGGGTTATATATGAGGGAATATATCACCGGATAGGCAAGAGGAAGGAAAAGGAAAAACAGCATTATCCCTTCGTCGTGGAGCACAATCTTAAACTCCCTGCAATATACATCGAAGAGCCGGCTCACAAATATTTTGAAATTTTTCCACATAACCGTATTCCTTTCTTACTGACAATATACAGGCTTCGCCATGCACCCCTTTATCCGCCAAAGCATGGTGAGAGGCAAAAGCATGAAAACGATATACGCCACAAACCAAACACGCGAATAATAGATGTCGATGCCGTTAAGGGCCTGGTCGATATATATTAGGAAATTATAGCGCGTAGGCACTATCCAACTGAAAACGCCCATCGCCGGATACATGCTCTCCACGGGAAATGAAAAGGCCGCGATAGAGAACGAGAGGATGCCCAGCAACGCGGAAATCGACAGCGACAGACGCAAGTTGGGCAGCAAGCCGAAAAAGAAGACCGCCAATCCCTGCGAAGCCAACACAAACATTATCTCCGACAATGTAAGCCAGAACCACGAGCCATGCATGGGATAGCCGTTTATGCCATAAAGCCACGACTCCATGAAAACAGCCACCACAATCCAAATTATAGTCTGGGGCAACAGTTTGGCGGCAAGCGCCCTCACAATCGAACCACGCGCCATCTGCAGAAGCTTGCGCGACGTGCCGTATTTTATCTCCTGGCCGAGGCTGAAACAGGTCACAAGGAATATCATCAACTGCAAGGCGCAAGGTATGAACGAATTGCAGAGATAGACGGCATAACTCAGTCCCGGATTATGAATAGCCCTCGATTCTATATTGATAGGGAGAAGAAGGGGGGCAATCTGCCCCGGCGACGCGCCAACGGATTCAAGCACATTCATGGCGACGCCGGCTTTGGTGTACATAGCGGTGGTCTTGAAAGTCTTGAGAAGCAGCGAAGCCGGCACATAATAAGTCATGTTGGTATAGAACGTGATGACTGGTTTCCTGCCGGCAAGAAGGTCTTGCTGGAAATTCTCGGGAATCAGGAAATAGCCAAACACCTTCCCCTCCTGCGTAAGATGACGCGCCTCGGTGAAACTATTGCAGTTTTCCGTGAGGTCAACCAGCTGCATGCCCGCAAGATTCTGTGTCACCGACCTCGACAAAGATGTGCCGTCTTTATCTACGATTGCCGCCGGCACATGATAAGGCAGCTCATTCTCCATCAGATTGGAAAGGAGAAGGAAAATGAAGAGCGGGAGTGCGAAAAACGCCACCCAATAAAGGGGACGCCTCACAATCTGGAGCACGCTCCTCATGAATATGGATTTAAATCCGGTCGGTTCCATTTGTCAACAGATTGATTTTAAACTATAGACTATCTCAATATCCCGGCATCGTCACTGCTCGAGAATCACCGACATCCCGGGACGCAGATTCTCTATTTTCTTCTCCGGACGCGCCTTCACCTGGAATGTGCGCGCATCATAGTCGCCGGTAGATTTTGTGGCCTGCCAGTTGGCATACGTGCCGAGGTCGCGGATGTAAAACACCTTTACCTGGGCCTCCTGGTCGAGGGCCGGGATTTTAACTTTAAGCACGGAACCCATCTTTATATCTTTCAGGAGAGTCTCACGCACGTTAAACACCACCCAATGGTCGTCTTTCTGAAGCGACATTACCGGAGCTCCCGTGGCTATCAGTTCCGACACATGTGGATAAATCACCGTGATTTCCCCATCGCACGGAGCGGTAAGGAACTGGTCTTCAAGAAGTGCGTTCACCTCTTTCACCCCACCTTTCGCCACGTTTACCATAGCCTCTGCGGCCTGCTTGTCTTCTTTCTGTGCGCCCGCCTTTGCAAGTTCATACTGGCTCTTGGCTGCCGCCTCGCCTGCAGTCGCGGCATCGAAAGCAGCCTTCGCTTCATCGCGTTTCTGCTCGCTTACCACCCCTTTTTCATACAAATTCTGCATCCTCTGGTAAGTTTTTTTCGCAATTCCGGCGGCTGCCTGTGCCTGCTGCCATATATCGTATGCTCCAGAAATAATCTGCGAGCGCGTTCCGGCATCCACTTTGCGGTTGGTGGCGCTTGCCGCGTTTTCCATGGCCTGAGCCTGGTCAAGACGGGCGTCAACGAGAGTGGAATGAATCCTGACGAGAGTATCACCCTGCTTTACATGCTGACCTTCCTCCACGAATATTTCAGCCACGCGTCCGGGAAGTTTGCCGGAGATACGCAATTCGGTGGCGTCCGCCTGCCCCTGCACCGTGTCGGGTCCCTGCTTTATGCAAAGGAATCCGAAAATAGCGAGTGCGGCAAGGATAACAAGAATCATGATTATAGTGAATATCAGCATACGATCTTTCTTCGTAACTACTGACGGATCGGCTGCCGCCTGGACTTCGGCAGCGGTTTGCCGTGTGTTGTTTTCGTTTGTAGCCATATTGTGTGGAATATTATTTTTGTTTATCAAATCAGAGCCATAAATTGCTAATTACTAATTTCTAATCATCAATTGACCATCAGATTTCCGAGCACCTTCTTCAGATAGGTCTGGCATAGACGGATTCCGATCTCGGCGTCAATCTTTTCCGAATTTGCCTGAAGCCATGCAGTCTGAGCCCCGATCACATCGTTGGTGGTGAGTACGCCCTCCTTGAAGCCGAGTTCGGCCTGACGGAGGTTCTCGTCTGCTTTCGTAAGGTTGGTGACAGTCATGTCATAGGTTTTCTTTGCCTCATCGAAACTGAACTGGGCCTGGCTCACCTGCAGGCTCACTTTCTCTTCGGTGTCTTCAAGGAGAAGACGCTGTGCGTTGGTTTGCGCCTTGGCAGCCTTGTATCTCTTATAATCGCCGCCCCAATGCCAGATAGGCACCGTCAGCGTGGCACCCACCGAAAAGCCACCCCCAAAACGCTTTTCAAATCCGTCAATCACATTCGGATTTGAAAACGAATAGGCCCCGACCACAGCTATCTTAGGGAGCATCTCGCCCATGGCGAGTTTCTCACGTCCTTTCAGCATATTGATGCCCTGACGAATCACTTCAAGGTCTTGTCTGCGCCCATACACGTCGTTGAGATTATAATCGGTGTCGGGAATAGCCGTCGCGGCGTGTTTCAGTTCCTCGTCTTCGAGTTCCATCCGCGTGCTTACAGGAAGGCCGCAAATCTGGGCAAGCGCCATGCGAGATAGCGTCAAGCCGTTGTCAACTTTCGTAAGGGCTATTTTAGCTTCGTTGAGTTTCACCTCTACCGTAAGGACATCGCTGCGTGTGGCCACCCCCTCGTCGAGCATACACTGCACGTCATATCGCAAGGTATCTACCAGATTCACGAAACTCTCGGCAAGCCGTTTCTTCTCTTTCAGCGACACCACGAGCCAATATGCTTCGTCAACGGCAAACACCACATTCTGCGAGAGGCTGTTGCGCATCGCCTTGGCAAGCTGCTCGCCATAACCGGCTATCTCGTTGAGAGCTTTGATCTGTCCGCCCATAAACACCGGTTGGGTGAGTGTGACAGCCCCGGCAAACACATTGTGTATATCATAGCTCATCGCCTCCTTCGGAATCACCGCAACCTCGGTGGGAATGTATCCTCCTGTAGCGGGATCTTTAATCGGTTCACCCGTCGGGCCTTTCAGTATATTATAGTTGAAACTCTGTGTGGCAGGGTCGAAACTCATCGTAGGGAGTTTGGCGTCTTCACCCAGAAGCCTTATTTCATGCTGGTTATACATATAGGTGCCGGTAAAATCTATTCCCGGGAGATAAGCCGCCTTTGCCGCATCTTTATAATAGCCGGCACTCTTCAGATTCTCTTCCGCCATCTTTATGGTCTTGTTGTTGCGCAAGGCCATATTGCGGCAGGAGTCGAGGCTGACAGTGGCGGAGGCGGAAAACGCCGTCGCGGCGAGCGTGATTAGCAATATGGTATTTTTCATAAACCTGATATAGATGGCCCATGAAACGGACCAGTGAATTACAAGGATAGCCGAGAGGAAAAACTGACGTTTTATACGACTCTCTCAAAATCATTACAAAATTACGTCCTTTTTGTTTATCGGGGAAACGGTATTTATTACTAATTCACGCCAATCTGAAAAATAGAACAAGTTTATCTCCACTTATTCCTATAACGTGTGGTCACGTGCCCTGTCGAATTTTGCCACGTCAGGATAAATGGCTAACTTTGCAATCCGAATATGGGCGACACATCCTTGCCTGTCGCAGAAACCAACATTTTTTATGAAAGGCATCATACGCAAATTCACACCCGAGACTTACCTCCAATCTTACGCAAGTCTTCTTAAGATAGGGTTCCCCGTGCTTGTCACCCAGCTCGGGGTGATTGTTGTGAGCTTTGCCGACACCATGATGGTGGGGGCCTACGGCCTTGACGAACTCGCCGCTGCGGCATTCGTCAACAGCCTGTTCCTGATAGCCATCGTGATGCTGATGGGATTCGCCGGAGGCGTCACGCCGCTTATCGGGGCTCTTTACGGCAAAGACGACCATCATGAAGGGGGACTTATGCTCAGGGCGTCGCTTCAGGTCAATGTTATAACGGCGGTGGTTTTCACCGTGATAATGGGAGGCATCTATTTTTTCCTTGACCGCTTCGGCCAAGACCCCGACATCCTGCCGCTTGCCAGGCGTTATTACCTGATAATACTCTTCACCATGATCCCCATGGCGATATTCAACTGTTTCCAACAGACGGCCAACGGCACCACCGACACAGCCACCCCCATGTGGATTATACTCGGGGTCGATATCCTGAACATAGCCGGCAACTATCTCCTGATTTTCGGCAAATTCGGATTCCCGGAAATGGGACTGGCGGGAGCAGGCCTCAGCACACTCATAGCGCGCTCCCTCGGCACAATAGCCATCGTCACGGTCTTTGCAACGAGAAAGCGCTACCGCACTTATTGGAAGGTGCTCACCAAAGAAAACGCCGGGAAGGAACGCCGCATCAAGGTGTGGGAGACGTCTTATCCGCTTATGATACAAAGCGGAGTGGAATGCGGGCTATGGAGCGTCGGGGCCGTCGTGAGCGGATGGTTCGGGAAAGTGCAGCTCGCCGCATACCAGGTAATCAACACCATCGCCCAACTCGGATTCATGACCTATATGAGTTTCGGATGGGCCACGTCGATTAAGGTGGCAAACTTCACCGGCATCGGCGACTATGCGGGCATACGGCGCACCACAGGAGCAGGCCTGCATCTGAATTTCGTGCTATGCACGGTGGCGTCGTTGATTTTCATTTTCTTTACGAAAGACCTCGTCCATCTTTTCACTCCGGAAACGGAGGTTGCAACAGCAGCAATACTTCTCATTCCTCCCTTGATACTGTATCAGTTCTGCGACGCCACGCAGCTCACCTATGTCAACGCCCTCCGAGGCACTTCCGAAGTTAAACCACTGCTGTGGATTTCAATAGTAAGCTATCTCGTGGTCGGCATTCCCTTCCTGCTTTTCATGGCTGTCACCCTGAAAATGGAATCGGTCGGGGTATATTACAGTTTTTCCGGCGCGTTGTTGGTGGCATCGGTGCTCCTTATAATCGCTTTTAGACGGGTATTGAGGTCGAAAGAACGTAGAAATGGCAACTAAATCACAACTGTTAATACACTTTAAGACGAAAAATTGTGAATTGTCAAAGAAATATTATTACTTTGCAATCGAAAACAATATAAAAGAGAGCAATGGGTAAAATCATAGCTATCGCCAACCAAAAAGGAGGAGTCGGCAAAACCACCACCGCGTTCAATCTCGGGTCGTGTCTGGCAGCCGATGGCAAGAAAGTGCTCCTCGTGGATGCGGATCCACAGGCAAACGCCACATCGGGTATGGGCGTAAATTCCGACGATGCCGAAGCTTCGGTCTATGAATGCCTTGTGGATGGCGTCGCTCCCGAAAAGGCGATTATGCCTACATGCATCGACGGCCTGAGCATAATATGCTCGCGCATCGATCTCGTGGGCGCCGAAGTGGAACTGATGAACCGCAGGGAGAGGGAAAAGAGCCTGTCGAAGGTGCTCGAACCCCTCAAGGATTCTTACGACTTCATCCTGATAGACTGCAGCCCTTCGCTGGGCATAATCACGGTCAACGCCCTCACGGCGGCCGATTCGGTCATCATCCCCGTACAGGCGGAATATTTCGCACTCGAAGGTATTTCCCAGCTTTTGAATACCATCCGGATTATCAAAAGCCGCCTTCGCCCGTCGCTTGAAATCGAAGGGTTCCTTCTCACGATGTATGACGCACGCCTGCGTCTTGCCAACCAAATTTTCGAAGAACTGAAAGGGCATTTCGGCGACATGGTGTTCACCACCGTCATACCCCGCAACATCAAGCTTTCAGAATCTCCGAGCCACGGGCTTCCCGTGATCCTTTACGACCCCGAAAGCCGTGGAGCCATTGCCTACGGGCAACTCAGCCGCGAACTGATTTCGCGCAACCGTCGCAAAAAAAACTAAAATAAAACGACAACAGAATGTTGAAAAGAAACGCATTGGGACGCGGACTCGACTCCCTCATCTCAATGAACGACATACAGACCGACGGATCGTCGGCAATAAATGAAATCGAGGTTGACCTCATAGCCCCCAATCCCGAACAACCGCGCCGCACGTTCGACGAGGAAACACTCGACGAGCTCGCCGCCTCAATCAGGGAACTGGGAATAATCCAACCGCTTTCCCTGCGCGACGCCGGCGACGGCACATACCAGATAATCGCCGGAGAACGCAGATGGAGGGCGGCCAAGCTCGCCGGAATCGCCACCGTGCCGGCATACGTCAGGACGGCTTCCGACTCCGAAGTGACCGAAATGGCGCTCATCGAGAATATACAGAGGGAAGACCTCAACGCCATCGAAGTGGCACTTGCTTTCAGGAAACTAATCGACACCTACAGCCTCACACAAGACAGGCTGTCGGAAAGGCTGGGAAAGAAACGCGCCACAATCGCCAACCATCTCCGTCTGCTTAAACTTCCTGCTGAAATACAACTCGGACTTCGCGACCATAAACTCGACATGGGACACGCACGCGCCCTCCTCTCGGTGGCCGACCCAAAAGAACAGCTCAAACTTTACAACCTGATTCTTAAAGAAGGGCTTTCGGTGCGCCGGGTGGAAGAGATTGCACGCCAGATTTCCCAGCCCGACGACATTCCCGCAGGGAAACCAGCCAAAGCTGCGGCGGATTATGGCAATTATTCCGGATTCGCGCACTCTCTTTCCTCTTTCTCCCCCACGCCCGTAAAATTCTCTCGAAACGCCGACGGGAAAGGTTCTATAACTTTTAAATTCACTTCCGACGAAGAGCTCCAGCAGCTCGTTGACCTCTTCGAGAAGATGAAAAACTGACATGCTACACCTTTTTGAAATGATGCATAACGAAGAAGCCTCGTCCGTCCTCACCGGCCCGCGCCGGAGGATGGTGATAATTCTTTGCATACTTATGCTCATACCGTTCGACCTCGTCACAGCTGCGGCACGCCCCTCCGGCGCCGCCCCGGTCACCATGCCGCCGGCCTCTGAACAAGAACCGAACTACATTGCCGCCATGCCGCAAGACCCTTCCCCACAAACGCCGCAAGATTCTACGGAGTTTCTCAACACGGAGATTTTGGTGCGCGAACCTCTCGGCGGGGACTATGACGAAGCCGCCGACACCGTACCGACGGTGGTGGTTGACGAGAATTCACCCTACGGACTTGACGGCAAAAAAGTTTTCACGCCGTCACCCACGAGGGCTGTGTGGCTTTCCGCCCTTTTTCCCGGCCTCGGACAAGTCTATAACCGCCGTTATTGGAAGATACCCATCGTCATAGGGGCCTTCATGGGCATAGGCTATGGCACAAGCTGGAACAACGGTCAGCTCCAGGACTATTCGCAAGCCTACCGCGACCTTATGGACAACGACCCTTCCACAAAATCATACATGAATTTCTTCCCCTCCACCACCAAGGAGGAAGACCTCGACAAGACTTGGCTTACCAACACGATGCGGACGCGACGCGATTTCTACCGTCGCAACCGCGACCTATGCATCATCTGCCTTGTCGGTATGTATCTCCTTTGTATGGTCGATGCATACGTCGATGCCTCTCTCGCCCATTTCGACATCTCTCCCGACCTTTCGATAGACTGGAGTCCGGCAATGATTGTGAACCCCACCGACAAGAAAGTGAGCTTGGGATTGAACTGGGCATTTAATTTCTAAACCTTCCGGCGCCGCCCCGGGCGTGCTGCCGCGTTAAGACGTCATGACATGAAAAAACGTTTATTACTTTTTCTATTCGCTGCCGCTTCCCTCGCGGGAGGTTTTGCGAAAACCGACAAGAAACCCAACGTGCTCGACCTCAAGTCGAGCATCACCGATCCAGCCATCGTATATCCCGAAAGCTTCGAAGCCGACACCCAGAAGCTTTTGGAAGGATGGTTTATAAAGAATTACACCGCCACCGACAACCGCTATGCCACCGAACCGGACGTGGAAGCCAGCGACGAAGAAATGGTGAAGAGGCTCAGCGCGCTCCCAACGGTGATAGAAATGCCTTACAATCAGATTGTGCGCAGCTATATCGACCGTTACACCCAGAAAAGCCGCGCCCAGATAGCCGCCATCCTTGGTCTTAGCCTCTACTATATGCCTATTTTCGAACAGGCTCTCGAAGAGCAGGGACTTCCACTCGAACTCAAATATTTGCCGGTAATTGAGTCGGGGCTGAATCCGAATGCGGTGTCGCGCCATGGAGCCGCCGGACTCTGGCAGTTCATGCTTGGCACTGCCAAAGGCCTTGGGCTGGAAGTGAATTCGCTCGTAGATGAGCGAAGGGACCCTTACGTAGCTTCCGAACGGGCGGCGTCATATCTCAAAGACCTCTATTCGGCATACGGCGACTGGTCGCTTGCCATAGCAGCCTATAACTGCGGACCCGGCACCGTCAACAAGGCGATAAGGCGCGCCGGAGGGGAAGCGAAAGACCATGATTTCTGGTCGATATATAATTACCTGCCCGCAGAGACACGCGGATATGTGCCGATGTTCATAGCCGCCAACTATGTGATGGAGTATTATCCGAAACATAATATCTCTCCCGTATTGCCGGTGAAACCGCTTGTAATCGACACCCTTCAGATTGCCGAGAGAATCCATTTCAACCAAATCTCTAAGGTGCTCGACATTCCTGTGGAAGAACTGCGCATACTCAACCCCCAGTTCCGCGCCGACGTAATCCCCGGCACCGCGGAATCGCCTTACACCCTTATTCTCCCTTCACAGCAGATCCATGCCTATCTGATGAGCGAGAACGACATCAGGAATTTCGAACCTGACAAATACGGCAAACGCAACGTAGTCGAACCCGGGGAAGTGCCAAACGACGCGATGCTTGCGGTTGAAGACACGGAAGTGTGGCCGGAAGATATGGGAGAAGCCGACGTGGCTCTCGCTGCTGCTCAAGGGAAGCCTTCAATCATTGTCCATAAGGTGGCGGCAGGCGAAAGCCTCGCGTCTATTGCGGAAAAATATGGAGTTTCCCCAGCCGACATCAAGAAGAGCAATAATCTCCGCAGAAATGCAGTGAGGGTGGGACAGCAACTTCGGATTTCCACTACCACACCGGGCGATGCTCCCGCCATGGCATCGGCACAGCCTGAACATTCCACGAAATCTGCATCACAGGCATCCGCTCCGACTAAAAAGTCTTCTAAAAAACAGGCAAAAGCGGCAGGTCCTATTAACCATAAGCTTAAAAACGGGGAATCGCTTTCATCGCTTTCCAAGAAATATGGAGTAAGCATTGCCGAAATCAAAAAAGCCAACGGAATGAAGAACGATAACCTTCGTGCCGGGGCCACAATCAAAATTCCCGCAAAAAGCGCCACTTCAAAAAAATCGTCGAAAAAGAAATCGAAAAAACGCCGCCGCTAATCTCCATTACTACGAAAAATATCGTCTTATATATCCATCAACCATGCGAAAGTATAATCTTGGATTTATATCGGATAAGGACATTTATGAACATGTCAAAAACACTGTTGAGTCATATCGACGGGAAATAACATTGTCTCAATTCAATGAGAATATTGTTGACCCTATAAAATTGACGTTTGACTCAAAAGTATATGGCAAAACCATCGAACAAGCTATTGAAGACGAGTGTTTCCGACAAATCGATAAATCCAACTCAAATAAAATTGGATATTTCCATCAGAATATTTTCAAGTATGCGGGTAACGATTGGATAGTTCCAAAAGAGGGTTTCGATGTTGAAAATAATAAAATGCATATATTTGTTGAGCTTAAGAACAAGCACAACACCATGAATTCCGCTTCTTCTCAAAAAACATACATGAAAATGCAAGCCAAACTACTTGACGATGATCAAGCAACTTGTTATTTGGTAGAAGTGATTTCAAAAAAATCAAAAGACGAGACATGGAAAATCACCCTTGACAAGAAACCAAGGAGCCACAATAGAATTCGAAGGATGTCAATGGATAAATTTTATGAACTTGTCTTTGGCGACCCAATGGCATTCTACAAATTATGCATGGCACTCCCATATATAATTGAAGATGTTGTAAGCGATAATGAAAATTTAGCATTCAATAATACCGTTTATAAAGAACTGACTAAAGAACATGCCGATTTGTTGACTTCTTTATACATACTTGCATTTGCTACGTATGAAGGTTTTGAACAACTTGTAAATAATCAAAATGCCTGAAACTGTAATCTCTTTAAATAACTTCTCCGATTTGGTCGGAGTGTCGCGGGCTACAGTGGAAGCATGGGTTCGCTCAGGAAAGTATCAAGCACATAAAGACATCAATGGGAAAACAGTTTTTCTCTTATCAGATTTGTCCGATGTGCCTGAAATTAAATCCATGAACTCGTCAAAATGGGATTCTGAAAAAAAGACAGAGCCTTTTCAAGAATTTACATCGGCAGAGTTATTTGCTGGTGCAGGGGGACTTGCTTTAGGAATGGAAAAAGCCGGGTTCAGACATGTTCTATTAAATGAATTCGATCATTACGCCTGCGAAACCTTAAGGCACAATCGCCCGGGCTGGAACATAATTGAAGGTGATATTCACGATATTGACTTCACACCATATCGCAACCAAATTGATTTTCTATCAGGAGGATTCCCCTGTCAAGCATTTTCTTATGCAGGCAAAAGACTTGGATTTGAGGAAACCAGAGGGACTCTCTTTTTCGAACTTGCAAGGGCCGTAAAAGAGATTCAACCTAAAGTCTTCATGGGAGAAAATGTAAAAGGTTTATTTGAGCATGATAATGGAAGGACACTTCAGACAATAAAAAATGTCATTTCAGAACTTGGATACACCTTGGTAGAGCCACGGATTCTTAGGGCTATACAGTACGATGTTCCGCAAAAGCGTGAACGGCTTATACTTATAGCCATTCGAAATGACATTGCTCCATTTGTAAAATATAATTGGCCCGATGTTTGCACGAATATCAGGACCTTAAGAGACGCCTTTTATGGAGGAAGCCTCTTCCCCTGTGATGTGCCAAATTCACCGGGACAATCATATCCTGAATCGAAGAGAAAAGTGATGCAACTTGTACCTGAAGGTGGTGATTGGAGAGATTTACCTTCGGATGTAGCACGCGACTATATGAAAGGCAGCTACAATCTTGGTGGCGGGAAAACAGGCATGGCAAGACGTCTGTCGATGGATGAACCAAGTCTGACACTCACATGCGCACCGGCACAAAAACAAACCGAGCGTTGCCATCCTATTGAGACAAGGCCACTTACTGTGCGTGAATATGCCCGCATACAGACATTTCCAGACGATTGGCAATTCTGCGGTCCCCTATCCGCCCAATACAAACAAATAGGCAATGCCGTACCTGTCAATCTTTCTTGGGCGATAGGACGGTCTCTTATCAGGCTTTTTAATGATATCGCGAAATGTGGATTTATTCCTTTACATGACAATTACATACATACTATGCATAATACAATTCTCCATGGTATTTTTGAAGGTATGGTTTGTGAAAAAGAGTCTCCTTATACAAAATCGCGCATAAAAAAGGGAGACAAATCCAATCAATAGCAATAATATCACAATAATTGAAACTTTGGGTTTAGATGCAGAGGAGATTGCGGGCGATGAACCAGACCGACATGACAACGCCTACGGTTATTATCAAAGTCGTAGAGAAGACCTTGATATACAGACCGGGGCGTTTTTTCCGTTGTGTCTCAACCCAAACAAGGAACATAATAAACGGGAGCGAAACGAGAGCAAGCGCATTAGCCCTAAATGCACCCACCAAATCGCCATGAAGCAACGCATGCGCCATTCGTTGGCTTCCACACCCTATGCACTTCAGACCGGTGATTTTATAGAACACGCACTGCGGCATAAATCGACTCTCAAGAGGGTCGAATATAAAATAAAAGAGGGCAACCGCCACCAAAGCGCACAATATTAACCACCGTGTTCTCAATTTTCGTCTTTCATTAAAGTTAAAAAAAGAATGGACGTGATCGCTCGCGTCCATATCAATAAAAATACGTTTGTCATACGCCTACGAAATAAGCATCATAGGCAGATAAAGCACGGCTGAAATTACGCCGAGCACGAAAGAAACTATTATCCATATCTCGGCATTGCGTGAGGCACGGCGCGACCCTTCGATGTCGCCGACAGCATAACGAGTGCTTACCTGCGATGAAAAAACGATAGCCACGATGCCGGGAATCGTACAGCAGAGTATGGTCATGACAATAGCCCAGACAAGATATGTGGAAGGCATAGGCTCCCTGACGGGCTCCTTAAACCCGGCTCCGAATGCGGGTCCGGATGTCGGACGCGGCGCGTCGAAGGGCTCCGGTTGCGCCGGCGCTCCGTATGATGCGGAAGGGTTGGCAGGTGGCACCTGAGGATGTTCCGCTCCCGGCACCGGCGGAGGGGTAGTCCTCAATTTCGAAGAATCGAAAGGCATTTTGAGTGTTTCCGCCCATTCCTCGTCAACGCTTTTGGGAGTGGGAGGAGTCTGAGGGACCTCAGGGTTAGGCATGTCGCTTTCGTCGATTCTCGCAAAAGCAGCCACAACCTCGCGGGGAGCCTCTTCCGGAGTGGTAAGGGCAACTATTTTGCCGGAGTAAGCTTCTTTTATCACATCGGGCAATTCCACGCCAAACGCATCCAAAGCCAAAAGTTCGATATCACGTTCCGAAAGAAAAGCCATCACTTCCTCAGGAGATTGCGCCCATTTTTCGGCAGGGATACACACCGTCTCGACATCCTTGTCGGCAAGAGCCGCCAGGACTCCGGCATTTTCACAGTCAGTAACGACCGATTCCACACGCAGGCGGTTACCCTCGTTGAAAAGCGAAACAAGACGGTCAGCACATTCTCCGCCGCCGGAAGTCAGTATGGCTATTTTCCTCATCTTTCTTTTAAATCTGAAAACATCCTCAAAGTTAGAAACTTTTTTCCGATTTTTCAATAAAAACGTTTATTTTTATCACACCTGCTGCATGTCAACCAGACGGCGGTAATGGCCGTTGAGTTCTATCAGTTCGGAATGCGTTCCCCTCTCCACTATCTTTCCGTCGTGCATCACGCAAATAAGGTCGGCGTTGGCTATGGTCGATAACCTATGCGCGATGACCACGGTGGTACGGTTTTCCATCAACCTCTCAAGAGCCTCCTGCACAAGACGCTCGCTTTCGGTGTCGAGCGCGGAGGTGGCTTCGTCAAGAATCAAAATGGGAGGATTCTTCAAAACGGCACGCGCTATGCTTATACGTTGGCGCTGCCCTCCCGAGAGACGGCATCCGCGGTCGCCGACCATCGTGTCGAACCCGTCGGGGGTTGCCATTATAAAATCGTAGGCATTGGCAATCCTGGCGGCTTCCTTCACCTGTTCGAGGGTGGCTCCTGGAGTGCCGAATGCTATGTTGTTGAAGAATGTGTCGTTAAACAATATAGCCTCCTGGTTTACATTCCCCATGAGCGACCGCAACTCGTTGACCCTATAGTCTTTCACGTTATGGCCGTCAACCTCCACCTCTCCGCCATCTACATCCCAGAAACGGGGAATGAGGTCAACAAGCGTTGACTTCCCTGACCCCGACTGTCCGACAAGGGCCACCGTCATCCCGGGTTTGACATCCAACGACACGTTATCGATGACCTTCCTTTCACCGTCATAGCTGAAATCAACATTCCTGAGAACGATGCTTCCGCTTTCGGCGGCATTGGCTGGCAGAGCCACAGGATGCGGCGCATCTTTAATAGGATTGTCGGCAGACAGGATTTTATCTATACGGTGAAGCGACGCCATCCCTTTCTGTATGGTATAACCCGTCTTCGACAATTCTTTGGCAGGATTTATGATGCTGTAAAAAATCACCATGTAGTATATGAAACTCGGGGCATCGATCGACGACGTCCCCCCAAGGATGAGCGTTCCGCCGAACCAAAGCACTATAGCTATGGCGATAGTGCCCAGGAATTCGCTCATAGGATGTGCAAGGGCATAACGTCGCTGTATGGAGTTGCTGACGTCGAGAAACTCCTTTGTCTCGGAGGCAAACATCCTCGACATCTGTTTTTCGGCATTAAACGCCTTTACGATACGCAAGCCGCCGATGGTTTCCTCCGTTGTGGAAAGTATGGTGCCGAGCAGTTCCTGGGCGTGGAGCGACGACGCTTTCAATTTTTTTCCCACCGACCCCATTATCCATCCGGCAACCGGGAGAAGCACAAACACGAAAACAGTGAGCCTCCAGCTTATCAGCAACATCATGGCCAGACATCCTATTATCATGATGGGTTGCTTCACAAGGGCGGCAAGACTGGCAGCGACGGAAACTTCGATTTCCGTGACATCGCCGCTCACACGGCTCATTATGTCGCCTTTACGTTCGTGAGTATAGAACCCGATCGGAAGGGTCAGCATCTTGTCATACATCCGGTTGCGGATGTCGCGCACCACTCCGTTTCGCAAAGGTATGATAAACCAATCGCTGAAATACGCCGTAATCACCTTCAGGAAGGTGCCGGCGATAAGCATCACCGCCAGAAAGGCAAGCGTGTTGGAAGCTCCGTAATCGGTCATCAACCGGGTGACATACCAATAAGCATTGTTGAGCGCAACCTCTTTGAAATCGGCTTCGCCCCATTCCTTATAGACATAGTCGTTGGTGTCGATATTGAAAAGTATCCGCAATATCGGCATGATAAAGGCGAAGGAAAAGAGCGTGAAAAAAGTGGTCAGGAAATTGAAGACGACACTCCAAACAACGTTCCACTTATACGGGCGCGCGAAGCGCCTGATAAACATGAGAAGATCTTTCATTATGTTGGATTCATCTCCCAAAAGGAATGCCGGGAGATTGTGTCTGCAAAATTAACGAAAATCCCCCGACCTCACAAATCATTACGATTTATCCTCCAAATCCACCAATGCAAAAGGCGTTTTGTCTATTCTTACGGGAGGCTTAATTAGCGTTTTTGTCTCTTTTTTATTAACTTTGCACAAAAATCACTGACCCGGCTATGAAAGAAAACAGGAATTCCGGACTTGCTTACCGGCTTATGAATGCAGCTTTTAAAGCAGCAGGTTCCCTGCCGCTTTGGATGCTTTACGGAATTTCCGATTTCGTGGCACTCCTTGCCGGAGGCGTGTTCGGCTATCGGCGTGCGGTGATACGCAAGAACCTTTCCGCATCTTTCCCTGAAAAAGACGCCAAAGAACTCAGAAGAATTGAAAAAGGGTTTTATCGATTCCTCGGAGACTATTTCGTAGAGACAGTCAAGCTTGGCAGGATGAGCAGGGAACAGATTCTGCGACGCATGAAGTTCGAAGGTCAGGATGAAGTGAACGGGTGTCTTGAAAACGGAAAAAACGTATCCCTGCTTCTCGGCCATTACGGCAACTGGGAATGGATCAGCTCCATTCCGCTCCATCTTCCCGAAGGGTTTCATGCCGGCCAGATTTATCATCCGCTTGAAAACGAAAGTGCCGATAAGGTGTTTTACGAACTTCGCTCACGGTTCGGGGCTGAAAACATCAAAATGAAAGAAACGCTTCCCACCGTCATGAAATGGAGACGGGAAGAGAAACCGTTCATCATCGGATATATAGCCGACCAAGTACCCTTTTTCGACGGTATGCATTATTTTGCAGACTTCCTTCATCAGGACACACCCGCATTCACCGGACACGAACGGATTTCAAGGATGCTGCATGCTTCCGTGTTCTATTGCGATATCTTCCGGACGAAAAGGGGTGAATATTTATGCCGATATGTGAAAATGACGGATGATGCCGCCACCCTTCCCCAATTCGAACTTACAAAAAAATATTACGAAATGCTCGAGGCCACCATCAGACGGACACCCCATCTTTGGTTATGGAGCCACAACAGATGGAAACGCACGCGTCGGGATTTTTACGATTATTACGGAAAGGAGGAAGCCGAAAAAAGGCTTTCACATCTATAATCAAGAAGAATAAAACAATTAATCCGTCTTTAAGGAGTGATTTTTATTTGATGTCTTGTTGAATTTATGTGTGGATTTTACTACTTTTGCACCAAACAAACCAATCCGACGGTTTCATATCTTATCCCGACATAGGAAACATTCAATCCATCAAAATGGACCATATCTTCAATTCCACGATATACGATATCATAACGGCCTCCATGGCAATTCTCGCTGTGGTGGTTTTCATTGCCCTACAAAGGATAGAAGCGGCTTACGGCATGACCTATTCTTCGAAATGGGGACTCTCAATCAACAACCGCATAGGATGGGTGGTGATGGAAGCTCCCGCTTTTTTCGCCATGGGAGCCATCTGGATTTCAAGCCCGAGGGCATTCGAACCGGCTCCCTGCGTAATGGCGGCGCTGTTTATGCTCCATTATTTCCAACGCACGTTCATATTCCCGATGCTCATGAGGGGAAAAAGCAGGATGCCCTGCGCCATAATGGTTATGGGGATGGTGTTCAACACCGTCAATGCCTATATGATAGGGGGATGGCTTTTCTACGTTTCTCCACACGACAGATACAGCGTTTCATGGCTTGTCTCGCCGCTCTTCATCCTCGGCACTATAATATTTTTCGCAGGAATGGCGATAAATCTCCATTCGGATCATGTAATCAGGAATCTGCGCAAACCGGGGGACACTCGCCATTATATTCCGAGGAAAGGATTCTACCGTTACGTCACAGCCGCTAATTATTTCGGAGAATTCACAGAATGGACCGGTTTCGCCATCCTCACCTGGTCGCTGCCCGGACTGGTGTTCGCCCTTTGGACATTCGCCAACCTCGCCCCACGCGCAAAATCGCTGCATAAAAGATATGCCGCCCAATTCGGCGAGGAATTCACCTCCCTGCGCCGACGCTATATACTACCTTATATTTATTGACAATGAAACTTTTCACACCCTCCCGGATTGGCCCCGTGACACTCCGCAACCGCACAATACGCTCGGCTGCGTTCGAAGGCATGGGGAAAGACAACGACCCTACTCCGATGCTGCGCGACTATCATTTGAGCGTGGCAAAGGGAGGCGTGGGCATGACAACACTCGCCTATGCCGGAATATGCCGCTCCGCCCTATCCTTCAAGACCCAGCTTTGGCTCAGACCTGAAATAGTGCCCGCGCTGAAAGAAATCACCGACGGCATACATTCTTATGGCGCAAAGGCATCTATCCAGATAGGACACTGCGGCAACATGACCCACCGTTCCACGGCGGGAGGCACTCCCGTAGGCGCATCTACAGGATTCAACCTCTATTCCCCCACTTTTGTCAGAGGGTTGAAAAAAGATGAACTTAAAGACCTTGCAAGGAAATTCGGCGACGCCGTAAGGACGGCACGCGACGCGGGATTCGACTGCGTGGAAGTTCATGCAGGCCACGGATACCTTATCTCGCAGTTCCTTTCGCCGTTCACCAACCATCGCCGTGACGAATACGGAGGCTCTCTCGACAACCGCATGCGTTTCATGCGCGAATGCATGGAGGAAGTGATGAAGGCGGCGGAAAACGACATGGGCGTACTCGTAAAAACCAATATGCGCGACGGATTTAAGGGTGGACTTGAAACAGACGACTGCCTCACCGTTGCCAAAGAGCTGCAAAACCTGGGGGCGCATGCGCTTGTGCTTTCCGGCGGCTTCGTGAGCAAAGCCCCCATGTATGTGATGCGCGGGGAAATGCCCATCTATTCGATGACCTATTATATGCCGCAATTATGGTTGAAATACGGTGTGAGATGGTTCGGTCGATTCATGATTCCGAAGTCGCCCTTCAAAGAGCTTTATTTCCTCGACGATGCAAGACTCTTCAGAAAAGAGCTTGACATGCCGCTCGTCTATGTCGGAGGGGTGGTCAGCCGGGAGAATGCCGACAAAGTGCTCGACGGGGAGGGGTTCGATTTCATACAGATGGGGCGTGCGCTGCTCAACGAACCGGACTTCGTCAACAGGATGCGCGACGAGGAATGCCACCGCTGCGGATGCGACCATGTGAACTATTGCATAGCAAGGATGTACTCCCGCGAAATGGCGTGCCACAAACATCTCGACAACCTCCCTCCCGCCATTCTGAAGGAAATAGAAAAGATAAAACATCGCGATGAAAACGCCGGATAACCTTTCGGGACACTGTGCCATCGTCACCGGAGCCACGGGGGGAATAGGAATAAACTTCTGCCGCGAGCTTGCGGCTCGCCACTGCAACCTTGTCATCACCGACATTGACGCCGACAAGCTCGCGGAGACCCGGGATGCACTGTCGGCAGACTTCCCCGACATCCGGATTTTTATCGTAGCCATAGACCTCACCGACCCGGATGTAACCGACAGGATGGAAGCGTTCTGTTCGCTTGAAAGAATCAATCCCGACATTCTTGTCAACAATGCCGGCATTTTCTCTTTCGCCACCGTGGATGAAACACCGGAACGGAAATTGGAGTGTTTCATCGACCTCCATGTGAGGGCGGTGACAATGCTTTCACGCTGGTTTGCATCGCGGCGCAAGAAAGAGAGGTCGGGATGGATTCTCAACATGTCGTCTATGTCTTGCTGGATGCCTATGCCCGGACTTGCGATGTATGCCGCCACAAAAGCGTATATCCGGGTTTTTTCCCGTTCGCTGCACTATGAAATGAAAGACTACGGCGTCGGCGTAACGGTGGCTTGCCCGGGAGGAATCGCAACCGACCTTTTCGGACTTCCCGGGAATCTCAAGAAACTTGCCGTAGGCATAAAAGTGCTCGACACTCCGGAAAACTTCGCCCGGAAAGCCGTCGGGAAAATGCTGCGTGGCAAAAAACAATATATCAACGGCTGGCTTAACAGGCTTTCCATCTTATGTGTCGGAATCACGCCGACACCGGTAAGAATGATGGTAAAACACCGTATGCTCGATAAAGGGATAAAAAGATGAACGTTCTATTGACCGGCGCCACCGGTGCCATCGGGAGAGCCATCGCTGAATCACTTGCCGCAAGCGGTAACCATGTCATACTTGCCTGCCGCAACAAAGAAAAAGGTGAGAAGCTCGCCCAAGATTTGAAGATGCGCCACAACGTAGCAACCACCGTCATCCCCCTCGACCTTTCCGACTCCCGTTCGGTCAGGGATGCTGCAAACCATCTCTCGTCTGTGGCTTTGGATGCCATCGTCAACAACGCCGGGACTATGAACGGCGAATATATAAAAGACAACGACGGCCACGAGGACACGATAAACGTAAACTACTACAACACAAGACTCTTGACAGAGTTTCTTCTTCCACGTCTCGGCAATGGGGCACATATCGTCTTTACAACATCGGCCACGCGCTCGTGGTTTCCGTTCCAACGTGTCAAAGGGGAAATCACGCAACAAGAATTTTCCCGACTGAAAGCATACGCCCTGTCGAAAAAACTCATAACGGCATACGCCAAGCATCTGTCGGAAGCACTTGCCGACAAAGGGATAATAGTAAATTGCACCGACCCCGGGGTGGTTGATACGCCCATGCTCAGAATGGGTAAATGGTATGACCGTCTGACCGACCTTTTTTTCCGTCCACTGTGCCTTTCTCCGGAAAACGGGGCGAAAGGGGCCCTGCGCGCTTTGGCTTCCGACCATTCCGGCAACATCTTCAAATCACCCTCCGGGATGAAAAAAATAAGGTGTAGCCTTGAAATCATTGATTTCATTAGAAATAATTAACGAAATATTTTGGAATTTATGTGATAATTCCTTAATTTTGCAATGATTTGAGGGTTATTGATTACTCTTGAATCAAACCGACCTAACTGCTTGCGAAAGCGATTATGCCGGATTATGTTCAAATGATTTGATTTATAAAAGTAATGAGTGTGAAGGAGAGGAAGAGTCGAGGCGACTGTTCCTCTTCGTTTTTTTGTTGCAGGGATGACGTAATACAAGTTTTTTTTGTAATTTTGCCACCAATGTATAGGCTTAACGACGACATATCTTTAAAATCTCTCAGAATCCTCGCCATCGTTATATTCTTTTTAACAATGGCCATCTATTGGCTCACAGCCGATTCGTCGGCTTCATTTTGGGATTGTCCGGAATACATAACCTGTGCGTCGCGTCTCGAAGTGGGTCATCCTCCCGGCAATCCGGTATGGATGTTGGCCATGAGAGCGGCCACGATTCCATTCCCCCCGCAATATCACGCCCTCGTCATAAACCTTTGCAGCGGACTCTTCACCGCCCTCGCCACATGCTTCCTCTTTCTCGTAACCTATCATCTGGTTTTCTGGGTCGGAATCAAAATGAAACCAGGGAAAGCGGTTTGCTACAATACCGATATTTCCATTATATCATTAATGGCGGCTTTTGGGGGCGCCCTGTGTTTCGCGTTCTGCGACTCCACGTGGTTCTCGGCTGTCGAAGCGGAAGTATATGCGATGTCGGCATTCCTCACGTCGTTTACGCTATGGCTGATGATTAAATGGGCGATCTCCACCGACCCGGCGCAAAAATCCAGACTGTTGATACTGATAGCCTATATAACGGGGCTGTCGCTGGGCGTACACCAGCTTAACCTTCTTGTCATCCCGGTGCTCGCGCTCATCTACGTTTACCGGGAGTTCCCGGGTAAAAACGCCCTGATGAGAGCATTCTGGGCGGTTGCCGTTTCTTTTATTATCATCGCGCTGATTCTCGTCGGCATAATGAACGGTGTTCTGGTCTGGGCGTCGGCAACCGAACTGTTCACAGTCAACACATTGGGGCTCCCCTTTTTCTCGGGCGTAATATTATATCCCATCTTACTCACCGCCACATTCCTCGCCACTCTCTTTCTCTCATCGAAGACTCCGCGCCTTCCGCTTTTTGTTTCCCTTACCCTCTTTATCTGGCTTTCCGGGCCGTTCCTCGTCAACGGCAACATTCTTTTGTCGGGTGCGGTGGCGGCAGTCGTGGCATGGATTGCCGTCTATAAGTCAAGGCTGTCAAGGACTGCAGTTTCCAATTCGGCATGGATGCTTTTTTTCATAATTCTCGGTTATTCCTCCTTTGCCGTCATACTCATCCGAGGGTGTGCGTCGCCACCTATGAACGAAGCGGCACCAACCGATATATTCGCACTCCACCGTTACATAATGCGCGACCAATATGGTTCAAAGCCATTGGTTTATGGCGCCACCCCCTACAGCAAACCGCTTGTGGAAGAACGTTTCAAACCGGGTTCTCCGGTTCCCGACTATTCCAGATATGTCCTTAAAAAAGGGAAACCGCTTTATTCCAAAGCCTTGTCCGGCGCAAGGCTCTATCATCGCAGCGGGCTGACCGATGCCAATGATTCAGCCGCCAACCAGACAGCCCTCTCAAGTAGTAAAGATGCTTATTTACTGAGCGATTATTCCTTTTCACGCGAAACTACCCCCGAGCTCAACCTATGGCTTCCCAGAATCACCGGTTCGTCGCAATCCCTTATCGACAGCTATGAATCATGGGCAGGGATGAACAAGTCAACGATGGACCACGTTGAAATCTCCGCAACAATAGACTCGCTCGGGAATCCCGTCGGAAAGATCGGAGCAGACGGGGTGCGCCACAAAGAAATTTCTTGGCGTCCCACCTATATGCAGAATCTGAAAATACTTGTGTCATATCAGATAGGATATATGTATTTCCGCTATCTTCTGTGGAACTTCGTCGGACGGCAAAACGATTTCAATTCCACAGGAGAAATCGAACACGGCAACTTCATTACCGGCATAAAGCCTATCGACGACGCAATGCTGGGGCCTTCCGACAAAATGCCCGCCGACATGGCATACGATTCGCCGTCGAGAGTCACTTATTATGGCATTCCGTTCATCTTGGGGATAATCGGAATCGTTTTTCTCGCCCGTTGCGGAAAGACAGGACGGCGCACACTCGCCGTCGTCTCCATGTTCTTTTTCATGACAGGCATTGCAATCGTGCTCTATCTCAACCAGACCCCCGGCGAGCCAAGGGAACGCGACTACTCCTTCCTCGGGTCGTTTATGGCGTTTTCAATCTGGATTGCCTTCGGACTGGCGGCAATTTCTTTCTTCGCACATCGGTCGAAATATGAATCCGTGAAAGCGGTTGGCACAATTATTCCGTTCATGACGGTCGCATCGCTTATATGTTATCAGAACTTTTTTTCACACAACAGAAGCAGGCGTTCGGAAGTAAAAGATTTCGCCACCAATATCCTGAACATGCAACCCTCCGGGGTGATTTTCACATACGGCGACAATTTTACGTTTCCGCTATGGTATGCCCAGGAGGTGGAAGGGATAGGTAAAGCCCATCAGGTAATCGACATATCATATCTTGCGACCCCCGAATATGTCGCCAACCTTATGCGTCAGAAAAATCCTGTGCTCAGGTTCACCGCCACGCCCGCTGACATAGCATACGGCGCTTACGCCTTCACAAAAATCGCACCCGACGCCGACACCGTCCCGGTGCCTCTTATCCAGGCACTCAAAGAACTTTATTCGCAAAAAAAAGGAACGCCCGTTTTCAAGCATTCAAGAGTGACATTGCCTGGAAAGAGCATTGCCGACACCCTTACCATCGACCTGCGCAAAATAGCCTCCGGCGGAACCATACCCTTCAAGAAACTCATGCTTCTCGACATTGCCGCCACAGACATGGAAAGCAACGACAAGGTGCCGATTTATTTTCTCTCACACATATCCTCCGATTTCAGAAATGCACTGGACGGCGCGCTGCGTCCCAACGCATTCGCCGATGTCTATGCCCCGCATATTAACGACCCGTCTTTTATTTCCCAAAGCGTCTCGACGGTCAGGGAAGGTATGGACCTGCCGGGTTTTAATAAGTATCCCCCTTATCTCGACCCTGTGACATCCGACCATCGCAGAAGGCTGAGAGGGGCATACATCAGACAGGCCAAATATCTGAACGAAACCGGCAACGTGTCTGAGGCAAAGGAAATACTGACCCGCACCCTCAAACGTTATCCCTATTTCTATATACCTGCGGGCTCTTTCACCGTGGCCGACACCACGTTCCATGAAGGGATAGAATTTGTGAACCTTGCTATCGAAACATCGAAAAAAGATGGTTCATGGGATTTGCTCGACGAAGGGGCCATCGTTTTAAAAGACATGAGGGAGCGTTGCCGCCAATGGAAAGACTATTACACCGCGCTTTCGCCGTCGCAAAGGGAAACAGTATCCAACGACACGAGGCGTCAGATTCTATTGCTTCCAGTCATCGACTCCCTTTCGCTAAAGGCAGACTCTGTCAGGAAAGAGATCATAGGGGAGTTCATACTCTCCCACCCTTACCATCTATATCGCGACTACAAACGGATGTATAAATTCTGACAGACTTTCATTAAGATATCAGACAATAAAAACACAACAATATGAAACCTCTTTTTATCATAGGATACATGGGATGTGGCAAAACCACTTTCGGAAAAGCCCTGGCAGCAGCGACAGGATTACGTTTCATCGACCTTGACTTTTATATCGAACAACGTTTCCACGCCACTGTCCGTGAAATATTCGACTCTGAAGGGGAGGAGGGATTCAGAAAAAAGGAGCGCGACATGCTCCGCGAGACGGCGGAATTCTCCGACTGCATCATATCGTGCGGCGGAGGCACCCCTTGCTTCTTCGACAACATCGACTTCATGAACAGCCGCGGCACCACCCTCTGGCTTAAAGCTTCCGACGAAGTGCTGTTTTCCCGCCTCGTTCGCAAACGCGAGAAAAGGCCTCTGCTCGCCAACAAGACCGACGACGAAATCAGGGAGACAATCGCATACCAGCTGGGAGTCCGCACCCCCTTCTATTCCAAAGCGAAAGTGACGTGGCAAGGAGATTCTCTTGAAGACCGCAGACAGATAGACTCGAACATAGCCGATTTCCTCACGCATGGACTCCTTCCGGAGGAATGACGATTTATATTGCCAAAATTTGGTATTTACATTCCTTTAGACTAATTTTGTGAGCGACATAACTTAATGTCTTTTTTAATTATCCATCATAGAAACCATGACTGAAAAAGAGAACAACCACACAATAGAGCTCGACACTCTCCCTGCCCGGAAAGCCGAGACCGAAAATAGCAACGCCCTGAAAATAGGGCTCGTAGGAAACTATGCCGACACCGAGGAAACACGCTTCCTCCTCACTCCCGAAGGCTCCGGACTTCTCACCTCGTCCGGCGTAAAAGTGCTTATGGAGAGCGGGGCTGCCACCGAT
This sequence comes from uncultured Porphyromonadaceae bacterium, assembly GCA_902471455.1. Lineage (GTDB taxonomy): Bacteria > Bacteroidota > Bacteroidia > Bacteroidales > Muribaculaceae > Lepagella. Next base: position 39,339 of record CABRKI010000019.1, read on the forward strand.
ATCAGTTTCCCTGATTCGTCATATACGGAATTCGGGGTGCAGATTGTGTCGCGTGAAGAGGCGTTGAAAGCGGATGTGGTGTTATCTTATCTTCCGTTGAGGGCTAAAGACATCAAAAAGATGAACGACGGTGCCGCCCTTTTCACAATGATGGACGAATCGCTATTTGACGCTAAAGTGATAAAGGCGCTCCTTGAAAAAAATATCACGGCCGGATCGCTCGACAATATGTACAGCTACAACGACGAGCCTGTATTCGCCAACATTGTCGATGAAATCGACGGCAGGGCTTCAATCATATATGCGCAGGAATTCCTGTCATACGTGGGAGGGGGCAAAGGCGTGCTTCTCGCCGGAGTGGCGGGGGTGAACCCCTGTGAGGTGTTGATCATCGGCGACGGCACAGTGGCTTATGCCGCCGCGAAGGCCGCTATGGCGGCGGGGGCATACGTCACCCTTATGAACAACGACATCTCCGCGCTTCAGGTGGCGAAACAGTATTGCGGAGATTCGCTCAACACCGTGGCGATTCATCCGAGGGTGCTTTTCAACAAAGTAAAAGGGGCCGACGTCATACTCATAGGGGAATGCACGCGCCCGTTCGAATTCCCCAAGAACCTCTCCATAGCTATCAAAGACTCGGTCTATGTGCTCAATTTCAAAGAGACGAAACCTTCTCTCTCCGTACCGCGCACAGTGGCCATGGCGCTTTCAAACGTGCTTGTCAATTTCTTCTCGGAAATGATTATAAAGGGAGGAGTGGAAAGCATGCTCGCAAGCAACTCCGGAGTGCAGGCGGGAATCGTATGCTACCGTGGCAAACTCGTTGACAAGCTTGTGGCTTCCTTCCTCAATATGCCGAGCGTGGACATAAAAGTAATGCTCGCTGCAACAAATTGAAAAAAAAAGCATTCCTACTGTTGTTTATGGCACAACAGGGCAATCTAATACATATCGTTACCGACAACCGTTGGGGTGGTGTAACCAGATACGCCCTCGATATTTGCAAGCATTATCTTCACGAAGGCTGGAACGTGACAGCGTTCACCCGTGATGCAAAGGCGGTTGACACCCTCTTCAAGAAAGAGGGTGTCAATTTGTTGCATGCCCCTTTCTGGGGGGTATTCGATTTCGGGTCGGCGAGAGTGCTTTCTAATTTCATAAACCCTCTTCCTGAAAACACGGTTGTGATACATGCCCATGGATTCAGAAACGCCTTCACCGCCCTGCTTGCCCGCAAGCTTGCCGGCAGAAAAGACGTCAGGGTGGTCATGACCCGGCATAAGGTAAAAAAAGGGATTGATTCCTGGCTTTTCCGTAGGATTTACCGCAATCTCGACAAAATGATTTTCGTGTCGAGATTGGCAGCCGACCGGTTTCTCTCGACATGGCACGGACGCGGACTCCCGTTTCCGGAAGAGAAAGTGGAAGTGATTCACAATAGCCTCAATATTTCGGTTGATGCGCCTGCCGTCAAGACGGAGAAGGGCCCTGTGGCAGCCATGTTCCACGGCCCGCTTGTACCCGGCAAAGGCATCGAAACCCTTATCGACGCGATGTCAATGCTCAAAGGTTCGAGGATAAGACTGAAAATGGTGGGTAGCGGCACTCCCGATTACGTCGATAAAATAAGACGACGGGCAATCACGAGGGGGGTCATGGACATGATAGACTGGAGAAAACATTCCGACACACCGCTCGAAATCATCGCGGAGTGCGATTTCGGGGTGCTTCCCTCTTCGGCAGAGGAGGCGTTCGGACTCGCCAACATCGAATACATGGCATGTGGCAAGCCCTTGATATGCTCTTCGAGCGGCGCACAGCCGGAATATATCACCGACGGCAGGGAAGGATTTCTCATACCGCCTGCCAACACCGGCGTCCTCGCCGACGCAATGCGAAAACTTGCATCAGACTCGGAACTCCGTGCGCGAATGGGGGAACGGGCTTTCGCCACGTTCCGCGATTCGCTTTCATGGTCTCATTTCATCAACCGCCTGGACCCTATCTACAAAGGTTAAGGCGTGAGGGCCGAATCAATGGGCGTCGAGCCAGTTGTCGGCGACACCGCTTGAGGCGGTCAGTCTCACCCTTCCGCTGTAGGCGCCTTCCATCCCTTCAGTCACTATTTTCTGAAGCGTCGGCAATTCATCAGGCACGACGTCGAAATTCAATTCGTCATGCACCTGCATGGTCATCTTCGATTTCAGCCCCGCCTCACGCATTTTTCCATAGATTTCAACCATCGCCACTTTTATGATGTCGGCCGCGCTTCCTTGAATCGGAGCGTTGATGGCATTCCTCTCGGCATACCCCCTCACCACCGGATTCTTGCTGTTGATATCGGGCAAACGTCGCTTACGCCCCATCTTGGTTGACACGAAGCCATGTTCCCTGGCATCTTCCACCGCATCACTCATATACTTGTGAATGGTGGGGAACGTGGCGAAATAATTGTCGATAAGGTCCTTAGCCTCTCCGCGCGGTATTCCGAGACGAGAGGCGAGGCCGAACGCCGATATGCCGTAGAGGATTCCGAAATTGGCGGTCTTGGCGTGCCGACGCTCGTCGGCGGTGACTTCGTCAAGATTCTTATGATATATTTTGGCGGCGGTGATGGCGTGGATATCGTCGTCGTTGCGGAATGCATCGAGCATCGTCTCATCTCCCGCAAAATCGGCAACCAGACGTAATTCTATCTGGGAATAATCGGCCGACAGGAACAGATGCCCTTCGTCGGCTATGAAGGCGCGCCTGATTTCACGTCCGAGCTCCTCCCTGACCGGGATGTTCTGCAGATTGGGCGACGAGGAAGAAATACGTCCCGTGGCGGTGATTGTCTGGTTATAGACGGTATGCACTTTCCCGGTGGCGGGATTTATGGCGGCCGGAAGGGCGGTGAGATAGGTGTTGAGAAGTTTTTTCAGCTGGCGGTATTCGAGAATCTTCCCTACGATGGGATTCTTGTGGGCCACCTTCTCAAGCACATCCTCGCTCGTGGAATATTGGCCGGTCTTTGTCTTCTTTGCCTTCGGGTCGAGCTGAAGCTTATCGAAAAGGATTTCGCCTACTTTCGCCGGCGACCCGACGTTGAATTCCTCTCCGGCGAGTTCATAAATCTCCTTCTCTATGCCTCCGAGTCGGCTTTCAAGGTCTTTGGCGGCCTCGTCAAGGGTATTGACGTCGATACGCACTCCCGTGATTTCCATTTCGGCGAGCACGGTTGAAAGCGGCAGTTCCACGTCGTCGAGAAGCTTTTCCATTCCCTCTTCCGCTATCTCTTTTGCAAGCGGAGCCTCAAGACGCATCACCGCCATGGCCTGTTCGCATGCCCACCGGGCTATATCCTCCATGGTGGATGCCGGGGTCTTGCTCCCTTTCTTCGCCGTGAAAACCGGTTCCGGCAGACAAGAATAACCGAGATAAAGTGACGAAAGCGTATCTACGGAATGCCGCATCTCGGGTTGCAAAAGATAATGGGCTATGGCTATGTCGTAGTAATTCACGAGGGAGGGCGCATCGTCGTTGCGGAGACGGTGGGCGATTACATATTCGCGCTTTGCCTGCGACGTCACCTTTTTGATATCTTTGCGCGCCAGGATGTCAAGTGCCATTGCCACCCCGTCGGCAAACGAAGCCGGCACGTATGCCGCCTCCTTTTCCGAAACGGCTATCGCCACACCTTTGAATACGGCGGTCATGTCGTTTTCGCCGTCGGCCACGATGCATATACCGCACCTGTCGGCATCAAGAAGCTGCTTCTGCAGGCCGTCAGCCTCTTCCGTTTTTTTCAGAATCTTCCAGTCGAGCGGAGTAGTCGCCGCCGACTGTATTTCAAGGGAAGTAGCATTATCGTCGCTTTCTGGGATATCGAAAAGCGATGTCGGGAAATCGCTCTTGGACTCTTTCGGTTTGTCACCCTCCAGGCGTTTCTCCACACGGTCTTTAAGCGACTTGAATTCCAGTTCCTTGAAAATGGCAAAAAGTTTGTCGCGGTCTTCCGGTTTCCTTATAAGGTCCTCGGGAGTGGTGGCCACGGGCACGTCTGTGCGTATTGTGGCAAGGAAATACGAATCGCGGATTTTCTGCGCATTTTCCTCTATTTTTTTCTTCAACGCCCCCTTCAGCTCCCCGGTGCGTTGAAGAAGCTGGTCCACGCTCCCGAAATCCTGGATAAGCTTCACCGCCGTCTTCTCCCCTACTCCGGGACATCCGGGGATATTGTCAATCTTATCGCCCATCAGCGCAAGCAGGTCAATCACTTGCGATGTTCGCTGAAGCCCATAGCGGGCACAAACCTCTTCCTCTCCCCGCAGTTCGAAATCCTGCCCGCGGTATGCGGGTTTATATTGGATTACGTCGGGACTCACCAATTGTCCGAAATCCTTGTCGGGGGTCATCATATATGTGGTGAACCCCTCTTTCTCCGCAAGCTTCGCCATGGTGCCGATAACATCGTCGGCTTCGAACCCTGCCACTTCGAGGATAGGAATATTATAGGCGCGTATTATCTCCTTTATTATTGGGATGGAAAGCTTTATATCCTCAGGCGTCGATTCCCTCTGGGCCTTATAGGCGGAATCGGCTTCGCTCCTGAACGTGGGGCCCTGTGGGTCGAAACACACGGCTATATGGGTGGGCCGCTCCTTGCGGAGCACCTCTTCGAGAGTGTTTACAAACCCGAAAATGGCAGAAGTGTTGAAGCCTCCCTGGGTGAGGCGTGGCATCTTTATCAAGGCATAGTAGGCGCGGAAAATCAGCGCGTATGCGTCGAGTAGGAAAAGGCGTTTTTCATTCATCTGTGCTAATTTTTCCGCTAAATTAATAATTTAATCCTTATATGGTACGGTGATTGGGGAGAATTTATTAAATTTGCACTGAATTTGAATATGGACCAACTCACCGTAATACAAAACAGACTCCAGAAGGAGCTGGCTGAAATGAACGCCATCATCCGGCAGTCGCTTTATACGCCCAATGAACTGATGAACCGGGTGGTGACAACCTATCTCCTTTCCAAAGGGAAACAGGTGAGGCCTATAATGGTGATTCTCAGTGCCGGTATATTCGGCAATGTCAACGACCACGTACTTCACGCCGGGGCGGCGCTGGAGATGCTCCACAACGCTTCGCTCATACATGACGATGTGGTTGACGAAACTTCCCTCCGGAGGGGAAGGGCGACAATCAACAGCGAATGGGGCAACCACATCGCGGTTCTTGTGGGCGATTATTTCGTTTCGAACGCCCTTGCCGCCGGAATACGCACCAACAATATTTCAATAATCTCCGCCCTTTCCGACCTCGGCAAGGAGCTGTCGCTCGGTGAAATCGACCAGATTTGCAATGCCCGCGACCATCACTTCGACGAAGAGAGCTATTTTTCGATGATCCGCCAGAAAACGGCATCACTTTTCATCAACTGCGTGAAGATGGGCGCGGAAGCGGCGGGTGCTTCTCCGGAAGAATACGCCCCCCTCTTGGAGTTTGCCGAACTTTTCGGGCTTTGCTTCCAGATAAAAGACGATATTTTCGATTATTTCGACAACGAACAAATCGGCAAGCCTACCGGCAACGACCTTCGAGAGGGGAAAGTGACCCTCCCTCTCCTCTACGCCCTCAACACGGCCCCCGAAGAAGAGGCAGCCCCGATGAAAGAGCTTCTGAAGCGCGGGGACCTCGACAATGGGGAAATCTCTTCTTTGATAAACTTCGCAAGGAAACATGGCGGAATAGAGTATGCATACTCGCGCATGCGGGAAATGCAAAAGGAAGGAGAAAAAGTCCTTGCCTGCTATCCCGAGAGCATCTGGAAACAATCGTTTCTCGACATATTCGATTTCATCATCTCGCGCAACAAGTAGTTTCCGTGCTCAAACCGTTCCTATATCCCGGAATAATAGAAGCCGGCTGCGACGAAGCCGGCAGAGGCTGCCTGTGCGGCCCGGTAAGAGATCGGAAGAGCGTCG
>CABRKI010000020.1 GCA_902471455.1 uncultured Porphyromonadaceae bacterium
CCGTCGCCGACGGTGCCCGTTTTGATTTTTATGAGGTTCCTAAAAAGATGCCGACATGTAATTTTGGTAATAAAAAAAGTGTTTTGTATAAGTAAATTTGTAAGTTATGTATTAAATTTGCAAAATGAAATGATATTGCTTCGCATGACAAGGCACCTGTCGGCTCTTGAGTTGTGTCGAGGCGCGAGAATCAGCTTTTTCGAACTGACAATAATAAATAACATACAGATGCTTAAACGATTGAGGGTGACATTGGCGATAATAAGCATTACGCTTGTCACATTGGTTTTTATTGATTTCACCGGCTTGGCGGCATCGTTGTTCGGATGGATGGCGAAAATCCAGTTCCTGCCGGCTTTGCTTGCATTGAATGTGGGGGTGGTGGTCGCGCTTGTGATCTTGACCCTCCTCTTCGGACGCGTATATTGTTCGGTGATATGTCCGCTCGGAATCATGCAGGACATATTCGCATGGTTCGGCAAGAAGGCGAAGAAATACCGCTATTCTTATTCTCCGGCAAAAAACGTGTTGCGCATAGTGTTTTTCGTTGCTATGGCTGCGGCTATTGTGGCAGGAATAGGAGCGTTCGTTGCCCTTCTCGCTCCTTATAGCGCATACGGACGCATCGCCCAGACTCTTATCGCGCCTGTTTGGGCGTGGCTCAACAACGTGTTTGCCGGCATAGCCGAGCATTACCAGAGTTATGCTTTCTATGATGTGGATGTCTGGCTGAGAAGCGGCGTCACTCTCGGGGTGGCTGTCGCTACTTTGGTGATTCTTGCTTTTCTCTCATGGAAAAACGGACGCACATATTGCAATACCGTTTGTCCGGTCGGAACCCTTCTCGGCTTCCTCTCGAAATATTCGGTTTTCGCCCCTGTCATCGACAAGTCTAAATGCAATGCCTGCGGGCTGTGCTCGCGCAACTGCAAGTCAGCCTGCATCGACGGCAAGAATCACGCCATAGATTATTCCCGATGTGTGGCATGTATGGATTGTATAGGAACTTGCCGGCACGGTGCCATATCCTATGCCAACCGTTATGCCAAAAGGGAAGCTTCTGCCGATGAAAGGGGCGCCACAGTTTCCGAAGGGAGACGTACGTTTGTAGTTACGGCACTTGCCACTACAGCTGCGGCTGCCATAAAGGCGGAAGAGAAGGTGGTTGACGGAGGTCTCGCCGCCATTGAAGACAAGCAGGTTCCCGAGCGTAAAACCAGAATTGTGCCTCCGGGTGCGATTAGCATCAAGAATCTTGCCGACCATTGCACCGCATGTCAGCTCTGTGTGTCGGCTTGTCCCAACGGTGTGCTCAGGCCATCGACCGACCTGTCTCATTTCATGCAGCCCGAATCGTCTTACGAACGGGGGTATTGTCGCCCGGAATGCACGCGTTGTTCCGATGTCTGCCCCGCCGGTGCCATCCGCCCGATAGATGTGGCTGAGAAGTCGTCGGTTCAAATCGGTCATGCCGTATGGGTGAAGGCCAACTGCATCCCTCTCGTGGATGGAGTGGAGTGCGGCAACTGCGCACGCCATTGTCCTGTCGGCGCGATTCTTATGGTAAATTCCGAGCCGGGCAATGAAGATTCGGTTAAGATTCCGGTAGTGAATACGGAAAGATGTATAGGTTGCGGTGCTTGCGAAAACCTTTGCCCGGCGCGCCCTTTCAGTGCCATTTATGTGGAAGGGCATGAAAATCACAGAACAATCTAACAGACTCTCTTATGAAAAACAATGATATAAACAGACGTGAGTTTCTGAAGCGTCTCGGAATGGGTACGGCGGCTGTTTCGGGTCTTGCACTCGCTGGATGTTCCCCTAAGAAAAGCGTGGAAGTATCGGCTACAGGCACCGAGACCGGACCGATTCCTACCGATAAAATGACCTATCGCACCAATCCTAAAACCGGCGAAAAAGTTTCGCTCTTAGGCTACGGTTGCATGAGGTGGCCCACAAAGACCGGCGCAAGTGCGAGGGAGGGTGAAGATGAAATCGACCAGGACATGGTGAACCAACTCGTTGACACCGCCATAGCACACGGCGTGAATTATTTCGACACGTCGCCTGCTTATTGCAAAGGGAAGTCGGAGGAGGCCACAGGCATTGCATTGAGCCGCCATCCGCGCGATTCATATTATATTGCCACGAAGCTGTCTAATTTCGCACCTTCAACGTGGTCGAGGGATGAGTCGATAAAGATGTATCACAATTCCTTGAAAGAGTTGAGGACGGATTATATCGACTATATGCTTCTGCATGGAATCGGGATGGGTGGCATGGAGGCTCTCAACGGAAGGTATATCGACAACGGGGTTCTCGATTTCCTTTTGGCGGAACGGGAAGCGGGACGAATAAGGAATCTCGGTTTTTCATATCATGGCGACATCGAGGTGTTTGATTATCTTCTTGCCAACCACGACAAATATAAATGGGATTTTGTGCAGATACAGCTCAATTATCTTGATTGGGAGCATTCGAAAGATTTGAATCCGCGCAACACCAATGCCGATTATCTTTACGGCGAACTGGCAAAAAGGAATATCCCGGCAGTGATTATGGAGCCGTTGCTCGGCGGACGTCTTGCCAACGTGCCCGACCACATCGTGGCGCGTCTGAAGGAGAGGGAACCGGAAAAGAGTGTGGCTTCGTGGGCGTTCCGTTTCGCGGGCACCCATCCCGATGTGCTGACCGTGTTGAGCGGCATGACCTATAAGGAGCATCTTGAGGACAATCTGCGTTCCTTCTGTCCGCTGAAACCTCTCACCGACGACGAACTTAAATTCCTCTACGACACTGCGGGCATCATGGTGGAGTATCCCACCGTGGCATGCAACGATTGCAAATATTGTATGCCCTGTCCTTACGGCATAGATATTCCGGCTATTTTCGTGCATTACAATAAGTGTGTCAACGAAGGGAATGTGTCAGACTCCGACACGCGCGACGAAAACTACGTCAAGGCGAGGAAGGCCTTCCTTGTTGGCTACGACAGGTCGGTGCCGAAGTTGCGGCAGGCCAACCATTGCATCGGTTGCGGACAGTGCGTATCCCATTGCCCGCAAGGAATCAAGATTCCTAAAGAACTCCACCGCATCGACGCCTACGTCGAAAGTCTGAAACAACACAACGTATAGAAGGTGAGTGATTAGATGACGTTGTAAAAAACGATTAAAATGCAGGGACATGTCTTCGGTATGTAATATCTGTGAATCAGATTGTTAATTAAACATGCCGGAGGCATGTCCCTACATTTTTACGGTTTAACGACCTCCTTAGGAACATCCTTATTCAATAGCAATCAAGGGTTTGCAGCAATATTGGGTCAGATTGTGGTTACTTAAGATATTAGTGATTGGAGTATTTATATTGTGTAATTGTCATTTGCCATTAAAATTTGTAAATTATTTTTAAATTAAATTAATATTATTAATTTTGTGGTGGTTTACACAAAATTCCATACTAAAAGTAGTAAATATGGGTAGATTCTTATTTTTCCTTGCATTGTTATTGACTGTAACTTGCAAGATGAGTGCGCAAATAGCGCATGTAACTGGGGAGGTCTTCGATTCCGGAGACGGACAGCCTATAGTCGGAGCTACTGTGACTGTCGTAGGGACTACGAGGGCTACTGTCACGGATGTGGATGGTAGGTTCTCTTTAAGCAATCTTAAAGCCGGCGAAAAGAAAATAACCATTACGTATGTAGGTTATGAGCCTGTGACCACTGAAATAAAGCCTGACATGAAGGTCTTTATGACAGCAAAGCCGGAGCTGATGGACGAATTGATCGTGGTGGCGTTCGGCAAGCAGAAAAGAGAATCTTTTACCGGTGCAGCAACGGTGGTTTCGGCTTCGGAAATCGAAAAACAGCAGGTTTCCAACCCTATCGAAGCCCTCAACGGCAGGGTCTCCGGAATGATGATGACGGAAACCAACAGCCTTGCATCCGGTGCCGAACCTGACATCGTCATAAGGGGTATAGGATCGCTCAATGCCGGTACCTCTCCCTTGATAGTGGTTGACGGACTCCCTTATTCGGGATATATGAATGACTTGAATCCCTCCGATATTGAAAGCATCACTGTGCTAAAGGATGCTGCTTCTAATGCGCTTTATGGTGCGCGTGGCGCCAACGGAGTGATAATGATTACCACGAAAAGTGCAAGCCGTGGAAATACGAAAGTCACACTCAACGCAAAGTGGGGCGTGAATTCTGATGCACGTGTGAAATATGACTATATCGATAATCCCGGGGAATATTATGAAGCACATTACACCGCGCTCATGAACAACTACCTGTATCGCCAGGGCATGACTTTCCAACAGGCGCATATACAGGCCAACAATGCGCTTGGGAGGGATGCTCAGTACAACGGCTTGGGATATATGGTATATTCCGTGCCTCAGAACCAGTTTCTAATCGGCGAAAACGGGAAACTGAACCCTAACGCCACTCTCGGCAACCGTGTGGCGTATAACAACCAGATTTACACCCTCATGCCAGATGATTGGACAAAAGAGGGTACTCGCAATGGTTTCCGCCAGGAATACAACGCCGGCCTCTCGGGCGGCAACGATAAATATTCGTTCATAGCTTCACTCGGATATATCGACAACAAGGGCATATCTTATGGCTCCGCCATGGAGAGGACCACTGCAAGACTTAAAACCACGTTTAATCCCTATTCGTTCCTTAAAATGGGAGCCAATGCAGGATATACCCATACAGAATCGGATAATATAGGAGACTTAAGCGTATTCAACGCTGTATATAATGTAGCCCCGATTTATCCCCTCTATATCCGCGACGGAGAGGGCAACATTCTCACCGATTCCCACGGCAAGCGTTACGACTACGGATATTATGACGTAGGTCTTGATCGTCCTGTGGAAAAGAACGGCAATATAATCCAAGACGACATCCTCAACGTGCGGCGCAACTCTGTTAACGCGTTCAATATACAGGGATTCGGCACGGTTGACTTTCTGAAATATTTCCATCTGACTGTTAACGGGAGTGTCTATATCACCGAAAACAGGGCAAAAACGGCGATTAATCCCTTTTACGGATATGAGGTGACACGAGGCGGATATTCCTCCATATCGCATTACCGCACAACCGACACCAATTTCCAGCAGCTCCTAAACTACAATCGTACGTTCGGGGCGCATAGCGTTGACTTGCTTTTAGGCCATGAATACACGAGAAGTATGCAAGACGGCCTGTGGGGCTCTAAATCCAAGACCGCCAATTATTCCCATAACACTGAACTTGGCGGAGCCATACTCTTAAACAACGTCTCTTCAAGCAAGTCGCTTTATAATGTGGAGGGTTATTTCTTCCGTGCGCAGTATGACTACGACAGTAAATATTTCGGCAATGTCTCTTTCCGTCGCGACGGCTCTTCTAATTTCCATCCTGACCACCGTTGGGGCAATTTCTGGTCGGTGGGCGGAGCCTGGATTCTTACCAAAGAAAATTGGTTTCCGAAGTCGAATCTGGTCAATATGCTTAAATTCAAGGCATCCTACGGCGAACAAGGCAACGACAAAATCGGAGATTTTCGTTATGTCGATATGTATGAAATAAGGAATTCGAACGATAACGTTTCGTTTGTGTTCGATTCAAAAGGGAATTCCGACATCTCTTGGGAAAAAGTGGGCAACTTCAATACCGGGTTTGAATTTGAACTTTTCAACAACCGTCTGAGCGGCGGCATCGATTATTATTACCGCAAGACTCGCGACATGCTCATGTGGTTTTCCGCTCCCTACGAAATGGGTTATAGCGGATATTACGACAATGTCGGCGATATGGCTAACCAGGGTATAGAAGTTGACCTTAGCGGTGACGTGATAGTGCTTCCTAAATTCAGTTGGAATCTTTCGCTTAACCTAACATGGGAGAAAAACCGCGTGACATACATACCCGCCGACAAGGGGCTCGTGAATGTGGATGGTTACAATGGCTTCACCGACGGCGAATTTTTTATCGGCGAAGGGCTTCCTGTCTATACCTGGCATCAGAAGAAATATGCGGGCGTAAATGAGAACGGAGCTGCCATGTTCTATAAAAAAGCGTCTGACGGCACCATTACGACCACTACCTCATACGATGAAGCTTCCTATTTCGTGTGCGACAGTGCGCTTCCCGACGTGTTTGGAGGTTTTACCACTACGTTTAAGATTTTTGATTTCGACATAAGCGCGCAGTTCAACTATTCTATAGGAGGAAAGAAAATGGATTACGGCTATCAGATGCTTATGACTGCGCCTTACACTTCCCACACGGGTTATGGCATCCACCGCGATGTCTTCAAGAGCTGGAGTCCGGATAACCCTGACAGCGAACTTCCATTGTGGTATTTAGGCGATTCCAATTCGTCTCCCTATTCCGATTTCTGGCTTACCGATGCAAGTTTCCTTACCTTCAGAAATCTTACGATAGGTTATACCTTGCCGAAGAATATTGTCAAAAAAATGAAAATGAGTAGCCTCAGGGTCTATGGCACCTGTGAGAATGTGGCATATTGGACGAAACGCAAGGGTTTCGACCCGCGCATGGATCTTACTGATGGCGACTACGGTTCCTATTCACCGATGCGCACCATTTCCGGTGGAGTCCAGATTGAGTTTTAACTAATTCGAATTTACAGAGATGAAAAAGTTTTTAAGCAACATATTACAGGTGTCGGCGCTTTCAGCTATGGCACTTGGGTTTTCCGGTTGTCTGGAAGAGGCGTTCCCGGAAGACAACAAGCAATCGGCCGACCAGATTAAGGATGCCGACAAGTCGGCGCTTGTATCGGCTATCCCGGCGTATCTGAATTCATATAACTCGGATTATCCCTACGATGCAGGTTTCGCTGCTTTCGGGTTGTGGAGAGATGCCATGACGGCAGACCTTCCGGTTTATGACATGGGTTATGACTATTTCACATATTACAATCTCCAGACATATCTTGGAAATTATCAGTTGCAGACCACTTTCTGGTATAGGTATTATTACCTCTTGCAGAAAGCCAATTCCGTAATTTCGGTGTGCGACCCCGACCCGGAGGGAGCCGATGCCGTCCATCTTGGCACTGCACTGACCTACAGGGCGTGGACCTATATGGACCTGATGCGCACATACGAATACCGTCCCACCGGCGTTGCTCGTCTCGACGAGTTTGCCGAGACAAACGGCCTCTACGGCATAACGGTGCCCCTTATCACGGAAAAAACTACCGAGATGGAAGCGAGAAACCTCCCGAGGGCTCCTTTCCAGCAGCTCTACCGCTTCATGATGAACGACCTGAACCTTGCAGAGAAACTGCTTGAGAATACACCTGTGGCTGTGTCGAAAGACCTTGTGTGCCGTGGCGTGGTCTATGGCATGAAAGCACGTCTTTGGTTGGAAATGGGTTCACGGTTTGAAAACCATGCCGAAGACCTTGCCCTTCAGATTGCAGACGAGGGCAATCCCGACTATGAGAATCTCGACAAACTTGCCATATCCTCTGCCAACGAATGTTTTGCCAAGGCTGCCGAGTATGCCCGCAAGGCCATCAACGAAGGTTTCACCCCGTTGTCAAGTTCGCAGTGGTATGACCCTGTAAGCGGTTTCAATTCTCCAAATAACTCTTGGTTGTGGTGCATAGTGATTTCTCCTGACAACGGACTTGCAAAAACGTTGACTTACCAGTCGATGGTTTCTTATCTTTCCCCGGAAGCCAATTATGGCGTGGCGAGCTCCACTTACAAGGCATATCGAATGATCGATGCCCGTCTTTTCAAGGAAATGGATAAAAACGATTGGAGAAGAGACACCTGGATTGACCCTGAGGATGTGGGGAGCAAGAGCGCCTTTGATGCCAAATATTCGAAAGGGACTTCTATGAGCTATGACGAATGGACGGATTACACCGCATACACCGGTTTTAAATTCCATCCGGCGCAAGGGGCGCGCGACGTTTCTACAACAGGCAACGCCATCTCCACCCCGTTGATGCGTATAGAGGAAATGTATCTGATAGAGGCTGAAGCTGCGGCACATTCGCAAGGCGCGGCTGCCGGGAAACAGCTTCTTGAAACGTTTATGAATTCATACCGTATGAACCCCGGGACAGTGTATTCTTCCAAAGGTTCGTCGCTCGAAGAGGTGGTTGACGAGATTTTCCGTCAGAAACGTATAGAGCTTTGGGGCGAGGGCCTTATCCTCTGGGACTACCGTCGCCTTGAAAAAGCCATAGAACGCGGATATGTCGGCACGAACCATATAGAAGCTTATCGTTTCAATTCTATTCCCGGCAAGGTGGCTCCTTGGACCACTTACTATATCCCCGACCGTGTCAATAAGCTTAATCCGGCTTGTAAGCTCAATCCTGACCCTTCCGAGGCACTCCCTGCATGGAAGGAATAAACAGGGGACGGGCAATTCATAACAGTGTCTTAACAACTAAAAGAAAAAAAATAAGATGAAAATAGGATATAAATCATATATGCTTCTGGTTGCAGTGTTGTTGGTAGCTTCATGTTCCGACAGCGACAAATGGGAGCCGGGACCGCAGGAAAATGATACCATGGGCGTCTTTTTCCGTGAGTTGGATAAATACGATTATTCATTGGAGCCGGACGACAACCATATCGTGAACGTAACCGTAGGGAGAATCGATTCGAAAGATGCGGCGACGGTTCCGTTGAAAATAGTGTCGTGTCCGGAGGGGGTGGTGGTTCCCGAATCGGTGTCGTTCGATGCCGGAGAAGAGGAAACCTCGTTTGTGGTGGATCTCACCGGCATGCCTTACAAGACTTCGGGAGAAGTGAAACTGCAGATAGACCCTGCATTCTCCACGCTATATGGAGAGGGGAGTTCCGTGCTTGAAATGAACGTAACGATTACCGGGCAATGGATAGTCCTTGCCGATAATCTGGTGATTGACTACTCCAAAGGGACCTATGATTATCCCGACCAACAGACGGAACTGCTGATGCTTGAAGGCACGCAGCGTTTTAAAATACCCGATTTTATGAATTCCGGCGTAGATTTCGTGTTTACGGTTGACGACCCTACCAAGTCTGATCCCGAAATAGTGCCTTTCACCAACTGTATATGGTATGACGAAGTTTTCCCGGATGAAGACAACGAGTATGAATGCTGGTATCTATATGATACAGCCAACCAGACTTATCCCGTGTGGTCGCCTGACGGCAGCGAGCCTAAAATAACATACGCGATGTTTTATGGCTTAGGCTATTCATACATAATGATGAAGAAGGGATACGGCTACTTTACAATAGCTTCCGATTATGACAACGGCAAGTCGGGATGGTGTGACGTTGTGCTTACGTTCGATGCCAAGTTCGATCCGTTTGCAGAGTAAGGTTTTGATCCATCCGGAATCTGTCATACGGTTCCGGATGTGGTTACACCCATGTTTAATAATTAAATGACGAGAAAATGAAATTCAACAAAATATTGATTGCCTTTGCGGCGGTTGCCTTGTCGGTGGCTTCTTCGTGCAGTGATGACGATGCCGTCAACACTCCGCTTTCAACCACGGCGGGAGCGAGTGGCGACGCCACTTACAATTCATTGACTTTTCGATGGGATAAGGTTGCCGGCACCACCCAGTATGGTTATGAGCTCACCGACAATGAAGGGGTGCTTGTGGTGCGTGACGTCACAAAAATGAATTCCGTAAGGTTTTCCAGCCTCAAACCGGCTACGGAATATTCGCTTAAAGTATGGTCGTATGCCGCTTTCGGAAGCGGCTATGCTTCGTCTGAGCCGATTGTGCTTAAAGGCACGACTAAGTCCGTGACCAAGCTCGCAACGCCTGTCCTGGCATTTTCAGACTTTATTTCGGAATACGAGGTGAGTTGGGATGCCGTGGAAGGTGCGGAGGCCTATAATTATTCTCTTTCAAACGAGAGCGGAATTGTCGATAGCGGTTCGGTGGAGTCGTGCAGCCTTACATTCTCCGACCTCGACAACGGTGCATATACCGTGATTGTGACGGCTACTTCCTCATCCGAGGAATATCTCGACAGCGATCCGGCATCAGTGGAGTTTACAGTAAGCGTGACCGAATCGTGGAGGGTATCCGGCACATATACCAGTGCAATTCTCGGGAAGTCATGGGATGCTGTCCTTGTGGCATACAGCAACAATGCTTATAAGCTTCTCGGTTGGTACGGTGTTGAAGGATATGACCTTGACTTCAGCATTAACGACAGCGACCCTGACGATTCGTTCTTGCTATCGGAAGCTTATGAGTATGAATCTACTTCGGGATGCTATAAAGTGCCGACCGGCAGGACCGACGAGAAATCGGTCTATGTCTATCCGTGGTATAATTATTGTAGTCTCTCCGGCGACAAGAACGAAGGGGCCATCAACCTTTGCGTTTTCGGAGCCAGCGATTATGTGAATGACACGTTCGTTTGGTCCGGGACTTCGACATCTGCCCCCGCCGATGATTTCGTGGGGACATGGAATGTTTCGATTTCGGGGACGTCTATAATCAACGACAACTGGAGCGAGGAGGATTTCTCATACGACTATACGTTGGAAATCACAAAGGTCAACGATAATACTGTATCAATGGAAGCGCTTTATTTCAGCGACGACCAGATAAATCTGAAAATCGACATGAACAACAAAACGCTTACCGTTGACCCCACTACGGTCTGGGATTATTATACTTTCGCCGGAAGCTACAGTGCCGAAACCCCGGTGGTGGCCCATATTCAAGACGACGGTTCGATTGTGTTTGAAGAATGGTGCGCATGGTATAACGGTTTCACGTACGTTTACGGTACCACGGCAAAACTTTGGAAATAATTTCCGAAGCTCGTTTGAAATGAAAAATCCCGGAATCGCGTCGGCGGTTCCGGGATTTTTTTAAACAATCTACTATGCCGTAGATTATTTCTTGATCAATCTGTGGCGTTCGATACCGTTGTCGGTCATTACCGTGACGATATAATGTCCTGAGGGGATACCCCTTAGGTCTATTTCCGCCGAGGACTCTCCGGAAGATACTCGAATCTCTTTTACCAGGTTGCCGGCAATGCCGAAAATCCCTACATTGCGGATGGTCGATTTTGCGGTTACGGTGGCGTGACTGTCAGCGGGGTTGGGATAAAGCTCGCTTCGGGCGTCGTTTGTTATGCCGTCAACTCCGTTGGCTGTGCGTTTCAGATATAGTTCCTTGCCAAACCACGCTGACGATGTATGCACCCAATCGCTCGTCCAGCCGTAAGACATGATATATGCCGTTCTATCCAAATCAAGCAGTGAGGTGTCTAATGAGTATGATTTTGTCTGTGAACTTCCCTCTCCCACGAAAAATGTATTGTAGAAATTGGAACCCTCTCCAAAAACAGCTTCCGAATTGTCGTCGGCATAATATGCGTATAACGCCACGAGGTCTTCGAACAATCCCGATGTCACGTCAATGCTCAATCCGCATTCAAAAGAATCGCCTATGAGGTAAGGGGAGGAAGATGTGCCGTTGCCGGAATAATATTCGGGCACTTTATAAGAAGAAGTGAAGACCGGAGTTCCGGAAGGCGTTTCAAGAACGACAACATCCAATGGCTCAGGATTAAGCAGGTTGCCCTTTTCGTCATAAACGTTTATAACGTATTCTCCCGGTGCCACCGGGTTATTGCCGTTCATGAAAATTCCGGAAAACATTACGTCTGTCGATTCTCCGTCGGTAAGGTTGATATTGACTCCGTCGAGCCAGGCGATGGCGGCTCCGTTTGAATTTAAAAGGCCCACGGAAACCATGCCGAGAAATTCTTCCCCATGGTTGGTTATCGTGGCGGATACGGAACAGTTCTTCCCGGAATATAGAGGGGTGTCGAGTTTCAAACCGGTTGCCGACAATTCCCTTTCCAAGGGAATCTCCTCAAACTTCACTCCCACGCCGGAACACGTCATGACAAGCGATTTCTGCTTTCCGACTCTTACCGCCACATCCATCACCTCGTCGTTGAAACGATAGGCGGGGGTCACAATGTATGACCCTGATTCGGGAAGCGACGATGCCGGGAGACGAAATCTTTTATAGCCGGATATTATGGGATTGCCGTATGTGGCTTCGAACTTCAGAGTCGAGCCCGGATAAAAGACTGTCTCACCTCCTTCGGTTGGAGTTATGTTGATTCCGAGCGTGCAGTTTTGGTCGGAGAGGGTAAAGGCTTTATAGAAACCTTCGCTATCCGAGGCAAACTCTATGTTGGCACTTCTGGGATAAGCCGTTTTCGCCGTGGTGAAAATTCCGTCGAGCATCACGACAAGTTGATAGTCCGACCCTTCCCTGGCAGGCATTACGTTCAAGACGGCATCTTGATAGAAATTATAGCCTGCCGACGAGCCTCCTGTCCCTTGTTCTTCAGGGTCAAGCGCCGTTATTAGGAAATAACCGTCGCTCATACCGCCCCATCCCCAGTTTACATGGAAATATCCTTTGCCGTCATATCCGTCGATTATAAACGTATGGCCGGCATTCCCGGAAGTGTAGCCTCCATAAATCACCGGGCGCCCGTTGGAAAGCTCGGTGTAGAGCATTTCGTTCCATACCGCTGCCGGATAGAAATCCCTTTCCGCCAAAACGGCGGATTTGTCATAGCCAAGATAATTCACCATTCCATATACTGCGTCGTATGGGTATGCGCCTGATTCGTATTCTCCGTATTCCATCAGGCTTGCGTTTCCGCACGCAGCCATGAGGGTGGCTACGGCTTGTGCTTCAGCATCGGTATAAGATGAACCGTATGAATCTTTCATGTTCGCCCAGTCGAAAGTGGTAGCTCCGAAGTCGAAGGTGAGCGGCGTATCGGTGTAATGAGGGGTATAGGTGTTAACTCCGGACCCCGTCACTGGCCATTTATGCTTATTGATTACCTGTGCCATGGCGGTGGCGGTGCATCCCGTGGGTGCTTTGGTTCCGTTTATGTCGGGACAGTCGTTGTTGTAGGGTTTATTCTGGTCCCATTTGCTTTTGCAGAGAGGTGGAACCGCATCCCATTCCCCGAAATTCGCGAGTGCGGATGATTGCAGGCCTGTAGCTATGGCATATTCCAGTTGTCTGCCGTATTGTTTCAGCCATGCCGACATTGAGGCGGGGATATTCGTGGGGTCGAAATTCCCTGAGTCGGAATAGCCGAGCAACCCAGGCAATAGATTGTCTGCCGCAATCACGATATATCCGTCGCCGTCTGTGCGGTTCAGAATATACGCTACGTTGAGGCCGGCTTGTTTTTCGATATATGTAACCTTTGCATCAGACCTCGTGGGCGACGCCGTTATTCCTGCAGGAATGTTTTCTAACGCTTCTTCAAGAGAAAGCTGGCGTGCGTAGCATTCCGTCGAGGCGGCGAGCACCAGCGCGACGCATGCTGAAAGGAGTGGTTTAGTTGTAATCATGGTTAGAAGTAATTATGGCATTAATTATTTGATTAAAGGAATTTCCGGAATTCTGAGGGTAGGGGGGCATCGAGCGAGACCTGTTCTTTTGAAACGGGATGGATGAACTCGATATGGCGCGCAAGGAGGGAGATGCCTCCGTCGGGATTGCTTCTGCGCGCCCCATATTTAAGGTCGCCTTTTATGGGATGGCCTATGCCGGAGAGTTGGGCGCGTATCTGATGCTTGCGTCCGGTGAGCAGGTTTATCTCAAGAAGGGTATAACGGTCGCCGTTTGCAACGGTGGTGTATTTCAAAACCGATTCCTTGGCATCACGGTCGCCTTCGCGGGCAATGAAAGTCTTGTTGATTCTTCCGTCGCTGACGAGATAATTGCGCAGTGTGTCTTCGCTTTTTTCGGGATGACCTTCAACCAACGCCCAATAAGTCTTATGGATGTCGCCTTTTCTCAACATGTCGTTTAGACGGGTGAGCGCTTTCGATGTCTTTGCAAAAATCACGAGCCCTCCCACAGGGCGGTCTATTCTGTGTACGACTCCGCAAAACACGTTGCCGGGTTTATTATATTTTTCTTTAAGATATTGCTTGACCATTTCCGAAAGAGGAGTGTCGCCGGTCTTGTCGCCCTGCACGATTTCTCCGGGCTTTTTGTTGACCACGATTATATGGTTGTCTTCGTAGATTATGTCCATAACGGAAGTCTATATGGTTAGGGAAACGGAGGAGTGTCATCTTTTGATAAACCGTCCGGGAAATGAAAAAGCCGATTCCAAAGGAACCGGCTTCTTGGTGGCGGGGGCAGGACTCGAACCTACGACCTTTGGGTTATGAGCCCAACGAGCTACCACTGCTCCACCCCGCGGTGTTATTTTCGAGTGCAAAATTACTGCTTTTATAGATACCTGCCAAATATTTTGGGCAAAAAAATCGCCTTTATTGTGTTAAAATTTGTAAAACTGATTATAATATATTGATTATTAGTAGAATTGTGATTGATGATTTTTTGTTGTCGGAAATAAAGTTTTGAAAATTATTTGATTTTATGACGGCGAAATAAAAAACTTTTGTTAAATTTGCTCAGAAATTCAAAAGGTGTGCAATTACGGTCTGCCGTATTTGACGCATAATAAAGTTTAAACTACTCCATTAACACCCAACACTCACTCGACATCATGGTGATGAAGACTCGTGATAAGTTTATAGAAGTAGCTCGACAGCTTTTTGCAAGAAAAGGAGTCGAGAACACCACTATGAATGATATCGCCTCCGCTTCCGATAAAGGACGACGCACGATATATACTTATTTCAAAAGCAAACGCGACATTTTCAATGCCGTCATCGAGAGTGAGACCGACCAGCTTCTTGGAAGGTTGCGGCATATAGTGGCGCAGCCTACGTCGCCGGAGGAGAAACTGATGGACTATGTCGATTGCCGCTTCGAGGCGATGAAGGAGATTGTTTCCAGAAACGGTTCCCTGCGTGCCGGATTTTTCAGGGATGTCAGGAAAGTAGATAGGGCTCGTAAGATTATTACGAAAAAGGAGACTGCTCTTCTTTGTGAAATTCTTCACGAGGGTGTTGACAAGGGAGTTTTTGAAATTTCTAATGTAAATCATTTTGCCGTGGTCGTGACCCAGGCCATACACGGCCTTGACGTGCCTTATATCCGCGACAACCTTTCGGAAGAAGGGATCGACAAGGCTATGCTGAAGAAATATATTTCAGAATTGATAGTCAACAGCATCAGGAAAAAGTGATTTATGGTTGTGTTTAGTCTAACAGTTAAAGACGTTGTATGTTTATAAATTCCATGGGACACTATGTCCCCTCCGCACGAATCGGTAACGACTATTTTGAAAAAGTCAACGGTCTTACTTCCGATTGGATAGTTCAGCGCACGGGCATCTACAGCCGTTCGAAGGCTGCTCCCGGCGAGAATTCCGATTCAATGGCCATAGCCGCCATCGACGATGCCATCACTCGTCTTCCCTACGATGTGAAAGATGTGGATCTGATAGTCGCCGCTTGTTATGCCGCCTACGACACTGTCGCCACCCCTGCCCATGTGGCGCAACAGCATTATCAGATTCACGGTGCAAAGGCGGTGTATGCTTCCGCCGCTTGTTCGTCGTTTATCAACGGACTCGAAATCGTCGAGGGTTATTTTGCCTCAGGCAAAGCCACCAAAGCCCTTTTGATTTGCAGCGAGCATAACACTTACTACAGCAACGAGAGCGACCCCAAGGCCGGTCACTTGTGGGGCGACGCCGCCGTGGCTTATTTCATAAGTAAAGACAGGGTTTCTGAAAACGATGTGGAAATTCTCGATGTCTTTACGGAAGGGCTCGGCGATATCGGCAAAGGTCCCGCCGGCGTAAAATTGCGTCCGAAGGAAGACGGAATATCGATGCCCGACGGACGCGACGTGTTTATCCACGCCTGCAAATATATGATTTATGCCCTTAACCATTCTCTTGAGCACACCGGCTTGAAAATCGAAGACCTCGACAAGCTCATCTGCCATCAGGCAAACAAGAGGATTGTGGCGCAGGTGGCACACCAGCTTGACAAACCTATCGACGATTTCCTGAACAATATCGAAACCCTCGGCAACACAGGCTCCGCTTCGGCGGCTTTGGTGCTTTCACAGAATGCCGGGAATTTCAAGAAAGGCGACAAGGTGGCTCTCATGGTGTTTGGCGGGGGCTATTCGTGCGGCTGCTTCATAGTGCGTTTCTGACAATCTTAAAGACGCAAAGCTACTGGAGGCTTTAGGGGCTGTAAAGTCTTTAAAGACTCTAAGGTCATTAAAGACTTTAAGGTCATTATACCCGAAATAATCAGACAATAAATTATAAAAACTAAATAAGAAATGAAACTTCTTGAAGGAAAAACAGCCTTGATCACCGGCGCCGCACGGGGCATCGGCAAGGCAATCGCCCTCAAATTCGCTGCCGAGGGTGCCAACATCGCGTTTACCGACCTTGTAATCGATGAGAACGGTAAGAAGACTGAGGAAGAAATCGCTGCCCTTGGCGTGAAATGCAAGGGGTATGCCTCCAATGCCGCAGATTTCGCCGAGACCGAGAAGGTAGTAAACCAGGTGAAGGAAGACTTCGGCTCTATCGATGTGCTCGTAAACAATGCCGGAATCACAAAAGACGGCTTGATGATGCGTATGAGCGAGGCCCAGTGGGATGCCGTTATTGCGGTCAACCTCAAGTCTGCGTTCAATTTCATACATGCTGTCCTTCCCGTCATGATGCGTCAGCGTTCCGGTTCAATCATCAACATGGCTTCCGTAGTAGGTGTCCACGGAAATGCAGGGCAGGCCAACTATGCGGCTTCAAAGGCCGGCCTTATCGCCCTTGCAAAGAGCATCGCACAGGAAGTGGGTTCGCGCGGTATCCGCGCCAACGCCATTGCCCCGGGCTTTATCGAGACGGCCATGACGGCTGCTCTTCCCGACTCGGTGCGTGAGGAATGGTGCAAGAAAATTCCTCTGCGTCGTGGCGGCAAGCCCGAGGATATCGCCGATGTCGCAACCTTCCTTGCCTCCGACCTTTCGAGCTATGTGTCGGGTCAGGTTATTCAGGTTGACGGCGGCATGAATATGTAAGAAGCCGTTGATTGATGGAAAAATATGCAATAATTGTTGCTGGAGGGGAGGGCACTCGCTTAGGCGGTGACCTCCCCAAGCAATTCCGTGACCTTTGCGGAAAACCCTTGTTATGGTGGTCGATGAAGGCTTTTCATGACGAGGACCCTTCCACGCGGATAACGCTTGTGGTGCATCCGCGCCATGTCGATGATTGGAAGAAGCTCTTTTCATCGCTTCCGGAAAAAGACCGCATACCTCATGATGTGGCTGTGGGGGGCACTTCGCGCACAGGTTCTGTAAAAAATGGTCTTGCCGGAATCCCTGACGTTGACGACGCTTTGGTGGCGGTGCATGATGCCGCCAGGCCGCTTGTATGCGCCGAAATGATAGCCCGTGGGTGGGAAACGGCGGCAAAGGCAGGAGGGGCTGTGCCTGCAGTGCCTGTCACCGATTCGTTGCGGCGACTCGATGGCGACGGCAGTGTGGCTGTTGACCGCAGCCTTTACGTGGCGGTCCAGACTCCGCAGGTTTTCCGGGTGTCTCTTCTTAAAAAAGCATACGAAAAGAATCGGGAAACCGTCTATTCCGACGATGCTTCCGCTTTCGAAGCATCGGGCTTGATCCCCGCATTATATGAGGGGAGTCATCTCAACATGAAAGTGACGAACCCCGGGGATATGGAAATCGCTTCCCTATTCATAAATTCTTGCTGCCAATCAAAATAAAAATTCTTGTTTCTTGATACCGACATAAAATTCCTGAAAGGAGTGGGCGACGCGAGGGCGAAAGTGCTTGCGTCGGAACTGGGGGTCGCGACTTTCCGCGACTTGCTTTACTATTTCCCTTTCCGGCACATCGACCGCAGCCGTTTCTACCGTATCGACGAACTTACCGGCACCGATCTCCCGGCATTGCAAATCAAAGGCCGGTTCATAAGTTTCAATATAGAAGGAGAGGGTGCCCGCAAGCGGCTTGTCGGTGTTTTCAGCGACGGCGGCAGGCATCTGCTCGAGGTGGTGTGGTTTTCAAAAATCCAGGCATTATCTACAGCATATAAGCCGGGGGTGGAATATGTGATTTTCGGCAAGCCCAATCTGTTCCGCAACTCTTATTCCATTGTGCATCCGGAAGTGGAGGCGTATGACCCGGCAAAGCCCCCCACCGGTTTCCGTGGTGTCTATTCCCTTACGGATACCATGCGCAAGAAGGGGTATTCCACCCGTCTTCTCCAGACTCTCGTGGGCAATCTCTTTTCAAATGCCGGATTTTCGGGACTGCAAGACACGTTGCCTCCGGAAGTGGTGGCACGCTATTCAATGATGCCTCTGGGCGAAGCCCTGCGCCAGATGCATTTCCCCGACAATGCCCAAACCCTTCAGAAAGCAACCGAACGCCTTAAGTTCGAAGAGCTCTTTTATGTGGAAATGCATATCCTGCGTTATTCTATGGAGCGTGGAGCGAAAATCCCCGGTTACCTTTTCCCGAAAATAGGAGAGAAATTCAATGGTTTTTACTTCAACGTCCTTCCCTTCGAACTTACGGGAGCGCAAAAACGTGTATTGAAGGAAATAAGGGCTGACATGAAGACGGGACGGCAGATGAACCGTCTTCTCCAAGGCGATGTGGGTTCGGGGAAAACCATGGTTGCGTTCATGTCGTTGCTTATGGCGGTTGACAACGGTTGCCAGGGTGCGTTGATGGCTCCGACAGAAATCCTTGCCACCCAGCATTATGAGACTTTAAAGGCATGGGCGGCCCCCATCGGGGTAAGGGTGGAACTTCTCACCGGAAGCACGCGGACTGCCGCCAGGCGTGAAATCCATGCGGGGCTTGAATCGGGCGACATCGATATTATTGTAGGCACCCACGCTTTGATTGAAGACTCGGTCAGGTTCCATCGTCTCGGCCTGGCGGTTATTGACGAACAGCATCGTTTCGGCGTGGCGCAAAGGGCGCGGATGTGGAAGAAAAACAGTGTAGCCCCTCATGTGCTTGTCATGACCGCCACACCTATTCCGCGCACGCTCGCTATGACGGTATATGGCGATTTGGATGTCTCGGTGATTGACGAACTCCCTCCGGGAAGGAAACCCGTCACGACCTTGTTGCGTTACGACACGAGCCGGATGGAGGTTGACCGTTTGATTTTTTCGCAACTCAGGGAGGGGAGGCAGATATATATAGTGTATCCTCTCATCGAAGAGAATGAAAAGCTCGACCTCAAAAGTCTTGAAGAAGGCTATCGGAGAACGTGCGACACATTCCCCGACTATCGCGTCTGTTTCGTGCATGGCAAGATGAAACCCGCTGAAAAGGAGCATCAAATGGATTTGTTCGTAAGCGGGGAAGCAAGAATTATGGTTGCCACCACTGTGATTGAAGTGGGGGTGAATGTTCCCAACGCTTCGGTGATGGTGATAGAGAATGCCGAACGTTTCGGGCTTTCGCAACTTCATCAGTTGCGGGGCCGGGTAGGGAGGGGCGCCGACCAGAGCTATTGCATACTGATAGGGAAGGCGAAGGCCTCTGGCGACACGAAAAAACGCCTTTCCATCATGACGGAGACCACCGACGGTTTCCTCATTTCAGAAGCCGACATGAAAATAAGGGGACCCGGAGATATGGAAGGCACCCAACAGAGCGGACTGGCATTCAACCTTAAGGTGGCGGACCTCGCCCGCGACGGCCAGATTCTGACCCGCGCCCGTGAATGTGCCATGGCTGTGCTTCGCGGCAACCCGTCGTTGTTGGCGCAGGGGTGTGTGCCGACCCCGCAGCAAAAAGGGGAGATGGCTCCCCTCACGGTTTCGCCGCATTCCGTGGCCCTTATGGGGGAGGAACTGCGGTTGAGGTTTGCGCGCACAGTCGATTGGTCGCAGATTTCATGAAAGATTTAAAAATCGTTATTTCCGACTTCAATTCCACTCTTAAATTGTTATAACGATATGAGAGAAAAAGAATTCCTTCCGGCGGTCAGCGACCGTCTCGGCATAGAGCGGCTTAATGAAATGCAGCTCAAGATGATGGCTTCGGCATCCGAACCACGCGATATAATTTTGCTTTCGCCCACAGGTAGCGGCAAGACCCTTGCTTTCACGCTCACGGTTATGAAACTGTTGAAACCTTCGACGGGGAGGGTGCAGTGTGTGGTAATCGCCCCTTCGCGTGAACTTGTGGTGCAGATTGCCGGGGTGATGAGGGAAGTGGCATCCGGAATGCGAGTCTTGGCCCTTTACGGTGGCCATAAGGTGGAAGACGAGGTCAATAGCCTCAAGGTAGTGCCCGACGTGATTGTCGCCACGCCCGGACGTCTTCTCGACCATGCGGTGCGGCGTAACATCGACCTTCTTCCGGTCAGGATTCTCGTGCTCGATGAGTTCGACAAATCACTTGAACTGGGATTCGAGGAGGAAATGGGCAAACTCGCACGGCGTATGAAAAACGTGAGCCGCTTTATACTCACATCCGCTACAAAAGCCGATGTGTTGCCTGAATTCCTTAATCTCACTGATCCCGTCACGTTTGATTTCGTGGGGGGCAACGAAGATTTGAAAGGGCGTATGCGCATACATAGGGTTGACACCGACAGCAAAGACAAACTTGAATCGTTATTGTCGCTGTTGCATAACGTCGGCGAAGGGGATTCCCCCGAGAAGACAATCGTTTTCGTGAATCATCGCGAGAGTGCAGAAAGGGTATATGACTTCTTGAGAAAAAGAGACGTTGACTGCGCCCTCTATCATGGCGCGCTCGACCAGCGGGAACGCGAGACTGCTGTGGCGCTTTTCAACAGCGGCAGCCGTCCGGTGCTCGTGGCAACAGACCTTGCCGCCCGTGGCCTCGACATAGAGAAGGTGAAATCGGTGATACATTATCACCAGCCCCTGACCCCGGAGGCGTTCACGCACCGCAACGGACGCACGGCACGCGTTGAAGAAGACGGCGATATTTACGTCCTTGTCGGGCCTGAAGAAAATGTAAAGGATTTCATAGGTTTTGACGACACATTTGAAATCGACCCTTCGAAAAAGTCGGTTTTGCGTTCCGGTTTCACCACCCTCTATATAGCCGGGGGCAAGAAAGAGAAAGTGTCGAGGGGGGATATTCTCGGGTTCCTCATAAAAGAATGCGGGGCTGATTCTTCTTCCATAGGGAAAATTAATGTCTATGACCATTATTCCCTCGTTGCGGTCAGGGAGAAAGAGGTGGCGCGCGTCATTGAAGCCGCCTCTGGTAAAAAACTGAAAGGGGAAAAACGGAGAATCACCCCGCTCAGATAGCCCGGACTGCTGCATTCCGTTTTGCCTTAAGATTTGAAAAAACATGCTTTATAGACCAAAAGGGGTGAATAATATTCCAAATGTTCATCCCTTTTTTGAAATATACGCACGAATTCATTATCTTTGCAGTCGAAAAAAGTCTGTCAATCCTTATTCGGGAAGACATACTGTTCCAACCGTATTTGGGAAGGCATTACGATCCAAACAGATTAGAATCTCATCATTAATAACTTTTAACAACTATGAGCAAAGCTAAGCAATTCCTGACTTGCGACGGTAATCAGGCTGCTGCCCACATCAGTTATATGTTTACTGAGGTGGCTGCTATCTATCCTATTACCCCGTCGTCAACTATGGCTGAATATGTTGACGATTGGTCGGCTGCAGGCAGGAAAAACATTTTCGGAGAGACTGTCCTCGTGCAGGAGATGCAGAGCGAGGGCGGTGCCGCCGGTGCGGTTCACGGTTCACTTCAGGCCGGTGCCCTCACCACTACTTATACCGCTTCCCAGGGTCTTCTCCTGATGATTCCCAACATGTATAAAATCGCAGGCGAACTCCTTCCCTGTGTTTTCCATGTATCGGCACGTACGCTCGCTTCTCACGCACTTAGCATCTTCGGCGACCACCAGGATGTGATGTCTGCACGTCAGACAGGTTTCGCGATGCTGTGCGAGGGTTCTGTGCAGGAAGTTATGGACCTTGCTGCCGTAGCACACCTTTCTACTATCAAGAGCCGTGTTCCGTTTGTAAACTTCTTCGACGGATTCCGCACATCTCATGAAATCCAGAAAATCGAAGCCATCGCGCAGGAAGACCTTGCTCCGCTCATCGACCAGGAGGCTCTTGCCGATTTCCGTAATCGCGCGCTTAATCCCAACGCTCCCGTAGCACGAGGAATGGCTGAGAACCCCGACGTGTTCTTCCAGCACCGTGAGGCTTCCAATCCTTATTATCTTGCCGTTCCCGAGATTGTCGAGAACTATATGAAGGAGGTTTCGAAAATCACCGGCCGCAACTACGGTCTTTTCGATTACTATGGCGATCCCGAGGCAGAGCGTGTAATCATCGCAATGGGTTCGGTCACGGAAGCTATCCGCGAGACAATCGACTATCTCCGTGCAAAAGGGGAGAAGGTCGGCCTTGTCAGCGTGCATCTCTATCGTCCCTTCTCTGCGAAGCATTTCCTCGCAGCGGTTCCCGCCACTGCAAAACGCATCGCTGTCCTCGACCGTACGAAAGAGCCCGGCGCTCTTGGCGAGCCTTTGTATCTTGATGTCAAAGATTGCTTCTATGGCAAGGAGAACGCCCCGCTTATCGTGGGCGGACGTTATGGTCTCAGCT
This sequence comes from uncultured Porphyromonadaceae bacterium, assembly GCA_902471455.1. Taxonomy (GTDB): domain Bacteria; phylum Bacteroidota; class Bacteroidia; order Bacteroidales; family Muribaculaceae; genus Lepagella. Next base: position 22,652 of record CABRKI010000020.1, read on the forward strand.
CGAAAGATACCACTCCGGCACAGATTCTTTCCGTATATGAGAACCTTGCTCTGCCCGAGCCCAAGAACGGTTTCTCAATCGGTATCAACGACGACGTCACCTTCCTTTCGCTTCCCCAGCTCCCTGAAATCAGCGTAGGCGGCAAGGGTATGTTCCAGGCTAAGTTCTTCGGCCTCGGTGCCGACGGTACTGTAGGTGCCAACAAGAACTCGGTGAAGATTATCGGCGACAACACCGACAAGTATTGCCAGGCTTATTTCTCTTACGACTCCAAGAAGTCGGGCGGTTTCACCTGTTCTCACCTCCGTTTCGGCGATGAACCCATCCGCTCCACATATCTTGTGACCACTCCTAACTTCGTGGCATGCCACGTGCAGGCTTACCTCCACATGTACGACGTTACCCGTGGTCTCCAGCCCAACGGCACATTCCTTCTCAACACAATCTGGGAAGGCGAGGAGCTTGCCAAGAACCTTCCCAACAAGGTGAAGCGTCTTTTCGCTCAGAACAATATCTCCGTATATTATATCAACGCATCGAAGATTGCTCAGGAAATCGGACTTGGCAACCGCACCAACACCATTCTCCAGAGCGCATTCTTCCGTATCACCGAGGTTATCCCCGTTGAACTCGCCGTTGAGCAGATGAAGAAATTCATCGTCAAGTCTTATGGCAAGAAGGGTCAGAACATCGTCGATATGAACTATGCAGCCGTTGACCGTGGCGGTGAATATAAGAAACTCGACGTTGACCCCGCATGGGCACAGCTTCCTGACGATGAGGTAGCTAAGATCGACGCTCCCGAGTTCGTCACCAACGTAGTGCTCCCGATCAACGCACAGGATGGCGACCTTCTCCCCGTAAGCACCTTCAAGGAGTGTGCCGACGGCACATGGCCGCAGGGTACTGCCCGCTATGAGAAGCGCGGTGTGGCCGCTTTCGTTCCCGAGTGGAATCCCGAGAACTGTATCCAGTGTAACAAGTGTGCCTACGTTTGTCCTCACGCTGCTATCCGTCCGTTCGTGCTCAATGCAGAGGAGATGGCCGCCGCTCCGTTTGGCGAAGACCATTCAATCCCCGCCATCGGCAAGACCTTCACGGGCATGCGTTTCGTTCAGCAGGTTGACGTGCTCGACTGTCTCGGCTGCGGCAACTGTGCCGATGTCTGCCCGGGCAAGAAGGGCGTGAAGGCTCTTACGATGAAGCACGAGGAAAGCCAGGTTGCCGAGCAGGCTAACTGGGACTACTGCATGAAGAGTGTTACTTCAAAGCAGAACCTCGTTGACATCAAGGCCAACGTCAAGAACAGCCAGTTCGCTACTCCTATGTTCGAATTCTCCGGCGCATGCTCCGGCTGCGGCGAGACTCCTTACGTGAAACTTATCAGCCAGCTCTTCGGCGACCGTCAGGTTGTGGCCAACGCTACCGGATGTTCATCCATCTATTCCGGTTCCGTTCCTTCCACTCCTTATTGCGAGAACGAGAAAGGCCAGGGTCCCGCTTGGGCCAATTCGCTCTTCGAGGACTTCTGCGAGTTCGGTCTCGGCATGCATATCGCATACGAGAAGATGCGTGCGCGCCTGGAAGAAACCTGCAATAAGATTGCTGCTTCCGAGAATGCTCCCGAGGCTCTCAAAGCTGCCGCTGCCGCATGGATGGAGGCCCGCGAGGATGCCGACGCTTCGCGTGAGAAGGGCGAAGCCCTTGTAGCCGAGGCTAAGAAAGGCGCCGAGGCAGGTTGCGACTGCTGCAAGAAGATACTTTCTCTCGAGAACTATCTTGTGAAACGCAGCCAGTGGATTATCGGTGGCGACGGTGCAAGCTACGATATCGGTTACGGCGGTCTTGACCATGTGATTGCTTCCGGAAAGAACGTCAATATCCTCGTTCTCGATACTGAGGTTTACTCCAACACCGGTGGCCAGTCGTCGAAATCTACTCCTATCGCCGCTATTGCCAAGTTTGCTGCCGCAGGTAAGCGTATCCGCAAGAAAGACCTCGGCCTTATGGCTACGACATACGGCTACGTATATGTGGCACAGGTGGCTATGGGTGCCGACAATGCACAGACCCTCAAGGCTATCCGCGAAGCTGAGGCATACGACGGCCCGTCGCTCATCATCGCTTACTCTCCCTGTATCAACCACGGTCTTAAGGTAGGTATGGGTCATAGCCAGGAAGAGGAGAAGAAAGCTGTGGAATGCGGCTACTGGCACCTCTGGCGCTATAATCCCGCCCTTGAGAACAGCGGTGAGAATCCGTTCTCGCTCGATAGCAAGGAGCCGGATTGGAGCAAGTTTAAAGACTTCCTCAAAGGCGAGGTTCGTTTCGCATCGCTCTATAAGATGCAGCCCGAAGCCGCCGATGAGCTCTTCCAGGCCGCTCAGGACAATGCACTCTGGCGCTACAACAACTATAAGCGTCTTGCCCAGCAGAACTGGGGCAAAGATCCCGAGATGACTGCAGAAGAAGAAGCTCTTCGCAAATAATCTGAATATAGATTGACAACCCGATAAAAGGGGGGCGCGCATGCGTGTCCCCTTTTTATGTGTTGAAGCTGTCGCGATAGAGTTTCGGGGTGGTGCCGACGTGCTTTTTGAAAATTCGGGTGAAGTATGACACGTCGTCGTAGCCCAGGGAGTAGGCTATTTCTTTCGTGGAGATTGATTCGGAGGCGAGCATCAGCTTCGCCTTCATCATTTTTTTATCGATTAGAAATTGTGCCGGCGTGCATCCCACCTCTTGTTTGAAAAGACGAATGAAATGGTCGGTTGACATACACGCCTGCGATGCCAGTTCTTCTACACGGATTGATTCTCCGGTATTGGCGCTTATCGCTTTTAAAGCCGATTGTATGCGGTGATCTTTTGTCTGGTATTTCGGTTTGGCGCATTTTACGAATTTTCCGAGAAGCTGGAAAATTATACCCATCGATTCGAGTCTGTCGAAAAGCGGACGGTTTCGGTTTAGCCGCACGCATTCTATGAGCGAATGTTTGTTGTCGTATATCTTCGGGTCGGAAAATTTGAGTGCCATCGACGAATTGTGGGCGCATAGCGATTCGAAAAGCATACGGTCTATCGGTTGGCCGGGGATTTCGAAAGGAAAGTCGTAATTCCCTATGATTCCGTCTCCCGAATCAACATCTTCCTCGTAAAGGTGTACATAAAAATGTTTGAAAACTCCGGTGCATAAATCTGTGTGTTCGGTAAAGGCCGGAATTATATACATATTTCCGGGAGTGAGTTCATGTATTTCGGAATTGATTGAAACGGCGGCTTTACCTTCGGTCACAAAATATATGCGGGTGAAGGGACTGTTGATTTTTTCAAAATTCCAGTCGCGGTCATGGATTGCAAACCCCACGTTGAGCATTAGGAGATTGTTAATTTTCATGGTGTCAAGATTTGATGCAAAGTAAACAATTTTAATTTGCTTATGCAAGCCGATTAAACCGGGATGTCGATTTTGTACCAATGATTGCTCGAAAAAGTATGCTTATGTCAGTGTAATCCTTACTATTTTTGCAGACATAAACCCAAGAGGAGGTTTTGCAACATCTCCTTAACAATCCATAAATACCTTAACAACTAAGATTAATCATGAAATACAGGGAAATCGGTAAGACCGGAATGAAAGTGTCGCAGTTAGGTTTCGGTGCATCTTCTCTCGGAGGAGTGTTCCGGACGATTGACGAAGGAAGTGCCATAGAGGCGGTATATGCGGCAATCGACGGAGGCATCAACTTCATAGACGTGTCTCCTTATTACGGACATTATAAGGCGGAGACTGTTCTTGGAAAGGCATTGCGTAATATTCCACGCGACAAGTATTACCTTTCTACAAAAGTGGGGCGTTATGGAAAAGACGGAGTCAACACCTGGGATTATTCGGGCAAGCGTGCCAAAGAAAGCGTCAAGGAAAGCATGGAGCGTCTCGGCATCGACTTCATCGACCTTATCAACGTGCATGATATCGAGTTTGCCGACTTGCATCAAGTGGTAGGTGAGACGCTTCCCGCTCTGGTTGAATTGAGGGAAAAAGGCCTTGTCGGGCATGTCGGAATAACCGACCTCCAGCTTGAGAATCTCAAATGGGTGATTGACCACACTGAAGCAGGCACGGTGGAGAGCGTATTGAATTTTTGCCACTATTCGCTCAATGATGACAAGCTCCTTGATTTCCTCGACTATTTCGAAGAAAAAGGAATCGGTGTGATAAATGCATCACCCTTGTCGATGGGATTGCTTTCTAACCGCGGGGTCCCGTCTTGGCATCCTGCACCCGTCGGTCTTGTAGAGGCGTGTCGCAAGGCTACGGAATATTGCAATGAGGCGGGTTACCCTATCGAAAAACTTGCCGTGCAGTATTCCATCGGCAATCCCCGCATTGCTTCCACTCTTTTCAGTTCCGCCAATCCGGATAACGTCAGTAAAAACCTTTCGTATGTTGACGAGGGTATTCCCACCGGGCTCGTGGAAAAAGTCAGGGAAATTATCGGCGACCAAAAACGTGTCAGCTGGAAAAATTCTTAAAAGAGATGGTTATGGAAAGCGATATCAGGATTGTGGATACGCATTCACATCTATGGCTACGCCAGGATGCCGTGGTCAACGGTCTTCGCGTCAGGCAGCTTGAAAACGGGCGTGCCGATTTTCTCGGGGAAGAGCGGCAAATGCTCCCTCCCTTTATGATTGACGGAAGAAACAGTGCCGAGGTCTTTCTTTCGAACATGGATTATGCACAGGTGTCGGCGGCGGTCGTGACCCAAGAGTTTATCGACGGTAACCAGAACGAATATCTTCATGAGGTTGCGCTCCGTTATCCTTCCCGCTTCTTTGTATGCGGCATGTGCGACTATCTTCGTCCGGGATTCCTGCATGAAGCTGAAGGGTTGATTGAGGGAGGGTTTAAGGGAATAGCGATACCGGCCCATAGGTTGCCCTTGGAAGGTAAAGAAAAAGTGTTGCTGAATTCTCCCGAGATGGTTGAAATGTTCCGCATGATGGAAAAACACGGCACTATACTTTCCATAACGCTTGCCCCGGGCGACAGGCAGGTAGGTGAGATGGAAGAGGTGATAGGTGAGTGCCCGGAGTTGAAAGTGGCGATAGGTCATTTCGGAATGGTCACGTGCGACGGTTGGCTCGAACAGATTCGTCTTGCGCGTCATCCTAACGTGATGATAGAGTCCGGTGGCATTACGTGGCTTTTCAATTCGGAATTTTATCCCTTCAGGAGGGCTGTCGAGGCCATAAGGGAAGCCGCCGGCGAAGTGGGTATGGACAAACTGATGTGGGGCTCGGATTATCCGAGAACCATAACCGCCATCACTTATCGGATGTCTTACGATTTCATCCTTAAAAGCAATTGTCTCAACCATGAGGAAAAGAAAGCTTTTCTTGGAGCAAATGCTGCGCGTTTTTATGGCTTTAAAGACCTTGTAGAACTACCCTACATAAAAAACATGTCGGAATGAATAAAACTGAAAAATATTTCATGCCGCTCGTGCTCGTCATGAGTCTTTTCTTCGTTTGGGCAATAAGCGCCAACCTTCTCCCTACGATGATCAGGCAGCTGATGAAGACGTGTGAGCTTACGCCGTTCGAGGCATCGTTTACCGAAAGCGCATATTGGATAGCCTATTTTATATGCCCGATTCCGATAGCCATGTTTATGAACCGGTTTTCATACAAGGCAGGCATAGTGGCCGGTCTTGCCATAGCGGGGGCCGGGGCGTTTCTATTCCTTTTTGCCGCCGAATATAAAGAATACTGGGGTTATCTTTGCGTATTCTTCATAATCGCTACGGGGATGTGTTTTCTTGAGACGGCTGCCAACCCATACGTGACAGTGCTCGGCAACGCTTCCACTGCATCAAGAAGGTTGAATCTTGCGCAATCTTTCAACGGGTTGGGTGCTTTTGTGGCGGCCATGTTCATAAGCAAACTCATATTGAGCGGATACAGCTACACCCGCGAGACATTGCCGGCTGATTTTCCGGGTGGTTGGATGGGTTACATACAGTCGGAAACGGATGCAATGAAAGGTCCTTACACGGTGCTTGGCATAGCCTTGGCGCTCTTTGCCATTATATTTATCTTTGCAAAATTGCCTCGTATCAGAGAAGACGGAAAGGGAAAACTGATTAATTTCAAGGTGCTTCGCAGGCGTCGTCTCCGCAACGGAGTAATCGCCCAGTTCTTTTACAACGGCGGACAGACCGCCATTAACAGTCTTTTCCTCGTGTATTGCTGCGGATATGCAGGTCTCAGCGAGTCGGAAGGCACCACTTATTTCGGACTCTACATGTTGGCTTTCCTTCTCGGAAGATGGATAGGCACGCTGCTGATGTCGCGTTTCAAACCTCGCAACATGCTTGCGTTCTATGCGGCAGCGAATGTGGCGCTTTGTCTTGCGGTGGTGCTTGCGGGAGGCATGGCGGGTATATATGCCATGATAGCCATTTCGTTTTTCATGTCGATTATCTATCCCACGCAGTTTTCCATTGCTCTCGAATCACTTGGACCGGATACTAAGAGCGGTTCGGCTTTCCTTGTGATGGCGATAGTGGGCAACGCCATTCTTCCTCAGCTCACGGCGTTGGTGATGACACTGAATCCGACATGGTATTATGTGGCGTATGCCGTTCCGATGATATGCTTTGCGGTTTGTGTATGGTATGCCGTCAACGGATATAAAGATAATAAAGAAGAGATTATTAAGTAATTGATGACGTTGCGCAACCGGTAAAAATGTAGGGACATGCCTTCGGCATGTTTGATTGGCAATCTTGTTTCCAAATAATACATGCCGGAGGCATGTCCCTACATAGAAATACTTTTAGTGTTGTGCAACGTCTTAAAGATTAATGCTTTGCTATACAAATAATAAAATCTGGTAATATGAAATCTGTTGTAATAAAAGGTAAAGGCACCGCGGTGGTCATGGAATCCGCAATGCCCGTGATTAAATCCGGGGAGGTGCTGTTGAAGATTGGATATGTAGGTTTTTGTGGTTCCGATTTAAATACTTGGCTCGGAAGGAACCAGCTTGCGAAAATGCCGGTAATTCCGGGCCATGAAATCGGTGCGACTGTTGTAGAAATCGGAGAAGGTGTGCCGGACGGGATGTTTACCGTTGGAATGCACGTTACGGTCAACCCTTATACAGCTTGCGGAAAATGCCCCTCTTGCCGCAGACGTCGTCCGAATGCATGTCGCGACAATCAGACTCTTGGCGTGCAACGCGACGGTGCGATGTCGGAATATTTTGCTGTTCCATGGGAGAAGGTTATCCCTGCCGGCAATCTTTCCCTGAAGGAATGTGCGCTTGTAGAACCTATGAGCGTGGGTTTCCATGCAGTGTCGCGTGGAGGTGTGACCGATAATGACACGGTTATGGTGATTGGGTGCGGCATGATAGGGCTTGGAGCCATTGTGCGGGCTTCGATAAGAGGCGCAAAGGTAATTGCTGTCGATGTTGACCCTTGTAAACTCGAACTTGCCGCCAAGCTGGGGGCAACCCATGGATTGAATTCTGCGGAACCGGATTTCCATTCGAACCTCATGGCCCTGACGGATGGCGAAGGCCCCGATGTGGTGATAGAGGCTGTCGGTGCGGATAAGACGTATGTGATGGCGGTTGAAGAGGTAGCATTCACCGGGAGGGTGGTATGCATCGGTTATGCCGGAGGGCCTGTAAGCTTGCCAACTAAACTGTTCGTGCAAAAGGAACTCGACATAAGAGGGTCGCGTAATGCGTTGCCTGAAGATTTCAAGGCCGTCTTGAAGTATATGGAGAAAGGGACTTGTCCTATTGATTCGTTGATTTCCGGCATCGTAAAGCCCGAAGATGCAGGCACCGCCCTTGAGTCATGGTTTGGTAATCGCGGAAAAGTGTTCCGTATTCTCGTTGATTTCCAATAAATGATGTTATAATAAATGATATTATTCTGAACGCATGCATTATGCATTATGAATTATGGATTGATTCTTACAGCTTATGAATAAAGAAGGTTATCCTGTTAAAGAATACGGACGTCCGTCGAAAAGGTATTGCCAATTTCTTGAAATCAAAGACAATCCCGAACTTATTGCCAAATATAAGGAATGCCATTCCAAGGAAGGGCATTGGAAGGAAATTCCCGAAGGAATCCGCTCGGTTGGTATCCTGGAGATGGAAATGTATATTTATGGCAACAAGGTTTTTATGATAGTCGATACGGAAGCTGATTTTGAATGGGACAAAGCGATGGCTAAACTCGCTACCCTTCCGCGTCAGGCTGAATGGGAAGCTTTTGTGGCTGAATTGCAAGGTTGCGACCCAAATGCTACATCGGACCAGAAATGGCAACTGATGGAAAGGATGTTTTATCTTTATGATGCTTGATTGTTTCCACATCCTTTCTGATTGACATAATTCTTTAAATAAGTCCGACATATCGAAAAAATCCTGTTTCTTGTCGAATTAATTATATCTGGTTGGAAAAAACAATATTAATTTTGTAATCGTAAACTAACATTTGACTTTATGAGACTGGGAAAGTATATAATGATAGCTTCTCTTCTGCCGTTCACTTGTTTGGCGCAGGAGTATGCAGTGCCGGTGTCGGAGGCGAACGAACCAATGATGACCGGAAAATATGAACCTACTTGGGAATCACTTGCCGACTATGAAGTGCCGGAGTGGTTCCGCGATGCCAAATTCGGAATCTGGGCGCATTGGGGACCTCAGTGTGTGGAAGGGTCGGGCGACTGGATGGCTCGCTCACTTTATATAGAAGGTTCACCTGAATATAAGCATCACGTGGAGAACTACGGTCATCCGTCAGAGTTCGGATTCAAAGATATACTGCCTCTGTTTAAAGCAGAGAAATGGGATCCGGATTATCTCGTGGGCCTTTATAAGAAGATAGGGGCGCGTTATTTCTTTGCCCTCGGAAACCATCATGACAATTTCGACCTTTGGGACAGCCAATATCAGGAATGGAATTCTAAAGACATCGGTCCTAAGAAAGACATATTGCAAGGATGGGCTGATGCTTGCAAAAAACATGGGATGCCTTTCGGAGTGAGTCTTCATGCCGACCATGCATGGAGTTGGTATGAACCTTCCCGCAGATATGACCGCAACGGCGATAAGGCAGGTGTGCCCTACGACGGAAGGATTGCCAAAGCCGACGGTAAAGGTAAATGGTGGGAGGGCCTTGACCCTCAGAAACTCTATGCCCAGGACCATCCCGACAGCTACGGCACATGGTGCGACGGTATGATACACCGCCAGTGGGCATGGGGCGAAGGTGTGGCACAACCGTCGGTGGAATATGTTTCGAATTTCTATGACCGTACGCTTGATGTTATAAACCGTTATGACCCCGACCTCCTTTATTTCGATGTCACGGGCGTACCTTTCTATCCGATTAGCGATGCGGGTCTGAAAATTGCCACCCATTTCTACAACCATAATCTTGCCACCCGTAAGAAGGATTTTTCCGCCGTTATGTTCGGCAAAATCCTCACCGATGTTCAGAAGGATGCGCTTGTTTGGGATGTGGAGCGCGGTGCTCCCAATGTGATTGCCGAAAAACCGTGGCAAACCTGCACTTGCATCGGAGGCTGGCACTATAAAGATGAAATCTACAACAAAGGGTGGTATAAATCGGCTGCTCAGGTTATAAAGATGCTTGCCGACGTTGTCAGCAAAAATGGCAATCTTCTTCTCAGTATTCCGCTCCGTGCCGACGGCACGTTTGATGAAAAGGAAGAGGTTGTAATCAATGGCATTGGCGATTGGATGGCAGTAAACGGTGAGGCAATCTATTCCACACGTCCTTGGAAAGTATTTGGCGAAGGCCCTATAGCCGATTCCGACATAAAGCTGAACGCGCAGGGATTTAACGAAGGGGCCTATACAAAAGCCACATCTGAAGAAATTCGATTCACTCAGACTCCGAAACATCTTTACGCCATTTCACTCGCATGGCCAGAAGACGGAGAGGTTACGGTGAAATCGCTCGCAGAGGGCAATCCTCTTCACGATAAAAAGATAAAGAGCGTAGAACTTCTTGGCTATGGCAAAGTGAAATTCACCCGCGATGCCGAAGGCTTAAAAGTGAAGCTGCCGGCAGGCGCTTCCAAGTCGGTTGCCCCCGTGCTTCGGATAAAAAAATGATTCCCTGGGAAGGCTTTCTTCTTCAGGCAGCTGCCATAATCCGCACTTCTATCCGGTCTGGATAATCCAGTCGGTGAGAGTGCGGGTTTTGGTAGAAAAATTGGCCCCTATGAGCAATACGTTGCGTTTACCGGCTTCATGACTTACTGCATATCCGCGTTCTTTTATCTGCTTTAGAGCCTCTCCGGAGGTTGAGTTGATTTTGAATTCAAAGATATAGAGATAATTGTTGGTTTCAATAATCATGTCGCAACGTCCTTGCGAGCTATGTATCTCCGAATGGGTGCGGAATCCACACATCTTTGCCACTATAACCATCATATTGCGGAAATGAACCTCTTTGTTAGGTTCGTGGTCGGATTCAATAGAGGCAAAGAGACTTTTCAGCCTCACCATGAACCCCTGCGCGTCTCCCTTCTCTACTTCATCTATGAATAGATTGATATCAAAAATACTGTTGCCTGATTTCCTGACAATATAATAGCGCGAAAGAGAATCCCAAAAGCCTTTGCGGACTTCTTCATTCGGAAAACCGAGAACGTATTGTTTTGTTGTAGGTATCCACCCTTTTATGGTAAGATAGCCGGACTGAAAGAGCATGGGCACAATATCCAAGTCCGGGTCTGCCATATCTGTTAGCTGCGATTTTGTGCGTCTCGTACCCTCAAGATCTTCAAGGGGGTACGCGTTTTTGCGCAATAATGTAGGAATATATGACGGTGTGCCGGTACAGAACCAGTAATCTGAAACATTCGATTCATCAAACGCGCTGATCATACTGAAGGGATTATAGACATCCTCTTGCAGTTTTATACTGAAATGATATCCGTCGTAATTGGCCTTTATTATTGCGCGGGTCTTCTCCAGGGTGATGCCGTTGTCCTCGGCGAATGTTGCCAAAGAAGATTGGAAATTATCAGACAATTCTTTCTCTGTAATCCCGCAAATTGCGTTGAATTTCGGGAGGAGCGATATGTCTTTCATGTTATTAAGTCCGCTGAAAATGGACACATGCGCGAACTTTGTGACGCCTGTAATGAGCACAAACCTGATATATGGGTCACATTCCTTCAGCACTGAGTAGAATCCCTGAAGCTTCGAACGCATTCTTTCGTGTCGGTCTTGCTCATGAAGGCTACCCAAAAGCGGTTTGTCGTATTCATCGATAAGCACCACAACCTTTTGTCCGGTTTTATCGGCCGCTCGTCTGATTACTCCACGGAATCTGCTCGAAATGGTGTCTTCCGCTTGGCCCGGTTTACCGTAAACCGATTCCATCTCCGTGATGAGAAGATTGAGTCGTTTATCGAGATTAATATCCAGACTATAGTCTTCGGCACTGAAATCCAAATGAAGTACGGGATATTCAGTCCAGTCGTTCTCGAATTTTTCTATGGCAAGACCCTGGAAAAGCTCGCGTTGTCCGCGGAAGTATGCATCCAATGTGGAGACAAAAAGACTTTTCCCGAAGCGTCGCGGCCTACACATAAACACATACTTGTAGCTGTTTGCCAGATTCCAGACGTATTCGGACTTATCAACATAGATATAACCTTCCTTGCGGATTTCGCTGAACGTCTGTATGCCGATAGGATACTTTATGGATGCCATTTTATTTTCCTTGGTTATTACTGAGCAAAAATAGTGAATTATATTCTATTGTCCAAATTTTAAGAAATTCGTTCCGCTTGTATTTTATCGTGTTTTTTTGTTAATTTTGTGGAATGATACTTTTTTGAATTCGATATTATGAAGAAACTTCTCGTTGGATTGATTGTGGGTTTATGTTTTCCGGTGTGCGCCGGAGTTTTCGAGGATGCGAAATGGATTGGCGTGCCGGGAGACTGCTTGCCGTTTTATCCGGATTATTTGCCGGTTTTCAAGATTGATTGCGATGTCGATTTGACACGTGGCGATGCCGTCTCGTTGATTTATGGTGCCAATGACCCTCGCCTGATGAACCGTAACCTCAATATCTATAATCTCAAAAATCCGAAAGATTCTTCAGAAATCCGCATTGAGATAAACCTCAACGGTACGGTTTCAGTATATCGGAAAGGCTACCATCCCTCCGACAACGGTGGCGTGCCGGTTGCATCGTTTAAAAACTGCGGGATAAAAAAAGGAAAGGACCACCTTTCCGTCGCTTCCAACTTAGGAATTACCGATATTTTCCTGAATGGAGAAAAAATCGGGAATGTGGTGCTGAATCCCATAGGGAAGGGTGGCGACTATCTTGCTTTCCCTGTGCTTGCCGAGATGAAAGTTGATATCCCAAAGGGGAGCAATGCGAAAGTTGAAAAAATAGAAATCCGAAATTTCCGTGAACCCGGAAATGTAATTTACAATGTGCCGGGAGTTTTTACGGCAACTTCCGAAATTCCTCTTGAAGTCCGTTCGATGCCTCGTGTCAGAACCTCGTTCGAGATTCCCCAAGGCAAGAATTTGAAGTAATGGGTAATGTTGCGGAAATTCTCGGGGATGTCGAAGGGGCTGCTGTTTACCGGGATTTGCGCGATAAGCGCAAGGCGTTTTTTGTCGGAAACTATGTTGACAAAGCTACCGGCAAAACCGTATGGTCGGGATTCGACGTTTCCCGTATCGGAAAGGAAATAGACACGCAGGTGTTTTACCCATGCCTCAGGTTGGCTTGAAATCCCGCAGGGTAGGGTGGAATCGTCGTGGCGGCTTAAAAACGGTAAAGTGGAATACGAAATAATTATTCCCGAAGGCGTATCTGCAGTTTTCAGTCATTCCGGAGAGGAGTGTGGTCTGAATCCCGGAAAAAACCGTTTTAGCGTGGGGATGTCAGCTTCCGAATAACACTGGCCGGCTTATTTTTGAATAATGTTGGGTTGTATGTTAAAAAGTGTTAATCATGATGGATTCATATTAAAAAATATCTGTGGTCTAAGACAAATTGTTTAACTTTGCAAAATAATATAAAGATATACTTGCAAATTTCTTAAAAAGTATTGTGTCGTTGTTTTAAAGTGCATGATATGAAGTTTATTGGAAAACTAACCTCATTCAGAAACGCTTTGCAGCAAAGAAATGCCAACATGCTTAGGATTGGAGCCGGTGTTTTTTTACTGTCTTCAATGACTGTGCATGCCGGTTTTTCAGCACCCGAACAAATTGTACAGACGGAGAACGATACGATATCCACATTCACGAAGAATATTTTATTCCAAAAAGGCTCTGCCGACTTGTCGCGTAGTTTTGCTGGAAACAATGCGCGCATAGATTCAATCTTTTCTTTCCTTTCAAAGACCGACGCTCGGAATCTTCTGAGTGTAGAGATAGCCGGTTCATATTCTCCCGAAGGGGAATATGGCTTCAATACTAATTTGGCGGCTGCCCGCGCGGCTGCTTTGTCGGTTCTGGTCAGGGAGTTTTATCCCTATGTAAAACCTGCGGTGTATGTAAGACATCCGATAAAAGGACACGACATAGATTTCCAACAACTGAGGGCTGCGGAATTGCAGATTGTTTATCGTAACGGGGTGCTTGCGGCGGATTCTATATCCGGGTCTGCAACGACTTACGCCATGACGGCTACCGACGATAAAGCCTCACGTTCAGAGGTGGATAAAACTGAATTTTGTAAATACCCCCCCCCTCAGCACTTTAGCTCAATCTGAACCTGACGGTGCAAACGATGGTTGCCAGATGGCGTGTCCGGCGGCCGATTCGGTGTCTTTTCGGAGCGGAAATTCCTTCTGCAATAGGTGGTTCGTCACAACTAATTTATTGTATGACGCTGCGCTGACCCCTAATATCGGCGTGGGCATAAAAGTTGCCGACAGGTTTTCGATACTTGCCGACTGGATGTATGCCCGCAGGAGCAATCGCGACAAACGCCGGTATTGGCGCATATACGGTGGCGACATTGAGGTGAGATACCGTATAGGGGGCGTCAAAAATTCGCCGCTCGGAGGCCATCATGTGGGCGTGTATGGCTCGTTGGCATGTTATGATTTTCAGGCGGGGAGGAACCACACCGGTGTTTTATCCGATAAATACAACTATGCAGTAGGTCTGTCTTATACGTATTCACTTCCGCTCTCTTCCCGTTTCAATCTCGATTTCAATATTGGTGTAGGATACCTGTGGGGAACATATAAGAAACATAGGCCGATCGACGATTGCGATGTGTGGTTGTCAACTCATAAACTCCGTTGGTTCGGCCCCACGCGTATAGGCGTCACGCTCGTATGGCTTGCCGGTAATGCTGTAGCCAATAATAAGAAAGGAGGCGGACGATGAGAAATAAAATGCATCTGTCTTCTTCATGCAACGGCGGATTCGCCCTCTGCCTCGTATTGCTGTTGTGTGTGTTGGGCAATTCCGGGTGTGCGCAGCGTGACTTATGCTACGACCATTCGCATGTGTCGCCGGTCTCTATAGAATTTGACTGGAGTCTGGCTCCTGACGCCGACCCTGAGACGATGGTGGTTTGGTTCTTTTCTGTTGAAACCGACGAGTGCTATCGTTTCGAACTCACAGACGACGGCACTTCCACCCGCTCACATTTCGACAGTCGCATAAAGGTGCGCCCCGGTACCTACCGTGTGCTCTGCCACAACGGAAGCACAGACAATAATTTTGAACAAGGAAGTTTTTTCGATGAATATCGTTTGTTGACGAAGGCCGTCGATATACTCGAGCCTATGAATCGGTCTGACGGCGCTCCGTTGCCCGATGCCGCTGCCGGGCAACCTGTCAGAAAGCAGGCAAGCGTCATCTACGCCCATACCCACGACCGGCTTGTGGCCGTAGAACCTGCCGCCGATACTGAAAAACATATCTTTTTTACTCCCGTAGAAGCGACGGCTGTTTACGACGTTGTGATTACCGGTGTGAAGAATCTTACCGCCGACACCAAGGCTTCGGCGGTAATCACCGGTATGGCTGAGTCGTGGAACCCGGCTTCCTCAGCCCCTGCGGGAGATGAGGTGTCCGTTCCGTTCGCTTTGAACCACTGCGGCTCCGACTGTCTGCGGGGTTCGGTGGTGGTATTCGGCGACAACACCCCCCATGACGTGCGCCACTATCTGAGGGTATATACCTCATTCAAATATTATTATGATTTTGATGTAACCGATCAGATACATAACGCCGTTGACAGCAGGCATGTGGAGATAGACCTGCACGGTCTCAACCTCCCGTCGTCGGGTGAGGGCGTGAGTCCGGGAGTCAACGATTGGGATGACGCGGAAAACGTAGAAATCCTTATGTGACTTCATTACTCAAATAGATTACAACCTCAAACATAATAGCAACTTATAAAATTATATCGTTATGAAAATCAGTACAAGCTCAGCAGCTATGGTTCTGCTGACCGGGGCATTCTTAGCTACCTCGTGTGCTAACGATGTCGAAACGAGTGTAAACACCGATCCCGAAGGGAACGCAATCAGTTTTGCAGCGTCGGTAGGTCGCTCGACACGCGCTACCGAAATCAAAATCGGCAATCTCGGCGACTTTGCCGTCATGGCCCGCGGCATGCATCCCGACGGAGTTCTCTACAATTCTTATATGATTGGGAGTGCCGCCGGTGGAGAAATTGCCAAGTATTCAAGTCTCAACGGCGATGGCTCCGGAATATGGAAATTGGACCGCAATGTCTATTGGTCTGCATCGATGAGCCGTGCGTTGTTCATCGGATATACTACGCTGAAACGTGATAAAGATAATAATGAATCCGAGAGTTCGGAAAATGGCGTACTCGGAACTGCAAGTTTCTCCATACCGACGGGTACGGATAAACCGACCATATCGAATTTTAGCCCACTTAAAATAGATTTGAGCGCAGCAGCCGCAACCGACGGCGTTTGGGCCGACGGAAAAGACCAGAAAGACCTCCTTGTTGCATTCCAGGCTCAGGATCGCGGGACATCGACAACGGTGAACCTCAATTTCAGACATGCGCTCACTCAGGTAAAAATCCAGGCCGGCCGGAAAAACATGGAAGCCAATGACGAGCGTATTGTGAAAGTAAAAGGTGCTTGGCTGGTCAATGCCGCTGAAAAGGGGGAATTATCTGCCACTATAAAGGTGGATAAAGAAACGGCGACCCACCCTGTGACAAACAAGGTTGCTTGGACGTCTGAAGGAACTAAAATCTATGGCTCGTATTATAATGACGGCATACCTTTGAAAAAGGATGGCAATGATGACCTTCTGCGCGAGTCGCTTATGCTTATCCCGCAGAACCTTACCGCCTGGGATGGAAAATCGGAAACTACAACGGGAGCTTATATAATGTTGTTGTGCCGTGTGGAACTTGTGCATTCCGGGACTTCTCACGCCGGTGCGGATATAAAAGATATTGCAATAGAAGGTGACAACCATTATCACCAGCTCTTTCCTGTAAACAAAGAAAAATATGATGGTTCTGAGTATGGCTTTGTATGTGTGCCTCTTACGACCGACTGGGCCGAAGCAGTTGCTGATAGCGATGACACCAAAGGAATGGGCAAAATCTATACATACTCACTCGATATCTGTGGTTCAACCACCGGTGCCGGTGTTTATCCTCCGATTCCGCAGGATGGTGTTGAGGCGAGCAGTTTTGTTGCTGGTTTGATACCGTCGGTAGCAATAGAGAACGCTCTTGTTTTGAATGGTGATGAATACGAGAGGCAGGATGTCGAGCTTAAAGTTGTCACAAAACGTGCCGACGGTAAAAGTGTGGGCGATCCTGTCCTTGACGAGCCGATTAAGTTCAATGTCACAGTCAAAGATTGGACGGAACCGGAGAATTGGACAGACGGCAATAAGGGCAATAAGAATTTCTAATCTTATATAACGTATAGATTGATTAAACGATTATCGACCGCTATGGGTGTAAAATACAGCTTTTCCCGATTTGTTACGGCGACTTCTGTCGCTGCCGCATTGCTTGTGGTGCCTTCTGCCTGTAAGGATGATTTCGATTACCGCAATAACGTGGGGCAGCAAATAGCATTCAAGCTTTCGGCTCCCGACGCGTGGCACGACGGGATGTCGGTCAATGAAAACGCGCCGACCACCCGCTGTTTGTCGGTGAGACCTCTGTCAGGAGGAGACACCGAGCTGTATTTGCATACCGTAGTGGCGGATAATCCCGTAAGCCAAACCGGGGTGGCATCTCGCGCCACCCCGGTGAATGGCTATGAAGAATTTAAAAAGACTTATCCCCGCTTTTCGCTAAGCGGGATTTGCTATATAGGCGAATATCCGACCGACGAATCTCAGAACGATTGGACAACGGAGTATGCCTACAATCTTTTTTACGACAGTGCCTCGGGCAATCCTACGGCAGACGGCAGACAGCTGCTCTGGCCGTCGAACGGCTCTGTCCGGTTTTTTGCTTTTACCCCTACGGTGCCCGATTTTGAAAAACTTAACAACGGAGGCTCCCTGACCTTGAGCGATGCCTCTCAAACAGGCTCGCCGACCATTACATATACGGTTCCCGAGGATGTGACCAAACAGATTGACCTTATGACCGCGACCGAAACCGTCACGGCGGCAACCACTCCTAAGGCAGTGGACCTGAATTTCGGCCACGCCCTCACAGCTGTGCGCATAAAATGTGGCAAAGGGATGCTTGCCGGTGAAATCACCGAGGTTACCATTGAAGGAGTCAACGGCACCGGCACACAGGTAATCGGTTCTGACCAATGGGAAATGTCGGATCCGGCTAAATATACGATTTCCCAAAAAATAGATCTTCCTGCAGATGAGAAAGTCGATGGCAGTATCGTTGTTCCCGAGGGGAAGCCGATAACAGGCACCGCCACCGATAACCTTACATTTATGCTCCTTCCGCAGACGCTCCCCGAAGGTGCCAAAATGACCATTAAATTCACTGACACCGCCACCGGCACTGAGCGCACTCTGAGCGGCTCGATTGCCGGCGACAAGTGGGAGACCGGCAAGATTGTAACCTATTCAATTTCTCCATCGAGCATCAATATATCCGGCAAAATTATCGGTTTTTCAAAAAAAGACGGGGATGTCATTCCATATTCCGGAGTTTGGTATGATGCTAAGTTTGATAAAGCACAAGTGGAGATTACGCAAGTGGGAGTCGATACAAAAACTTTGGATATCCCGAAAGAAAAAGTCGAGTTCCAATACAAACTTGAAGGTGAGGATGAATGGAAAGTATGCACCAAAGAAGACAACGGCTTGCTGAAAATTGCACCTCAACCCGCTTATGAGACAATGAGGAACAAGTTTACTAATACCAAAGATGAAGTCGGCTCGGCGGCATCTCCTGTCTCGCTGACGGTTAATGGCAAAACAGCCAATTGCTACATGGTCGATCAGGCAGGATATTTCTCGTTGCCTCTTGTATATGGCAATGGTAATGTCAGTGATCCTGTAGAGAATACAAATGGAATTAAGTATTATCCCAGGCATGATGAAGAGAGAATGCCTACCGACGGAAAGATTTCCGATGTAAGCGATGCCGTGCTATGCTGGCAGGACGCCCCGGATCTCATAGACCCGACCAGCGTGAAAATCGATGGTGAAAAGCTTGTGTTCCATATCCGTAAGCATACCCTCACACAGGGGAATGCCTTATTAGCTGTCAGAAATAGCTCGAATGAAATAATTTGGAGCTGGCATATATGGGTAACTCCTTACAAAACAGATTTCTACAGTAAATTCTATGATGTGAGTGCTGACGGTTATAATTACTCGCTTGCTAAATATAATCTTGGATGGTGTGACAGCCATGCCCACAATAGGTCACGCAATTTTTCACTCAGGGCCATTATCGACATGTCGGCTTACGGAGGAACCAAGGATAATCCGGTAGAAATGGGGACATTCTCACAGGATGTTTTCAAAGGCTCTGACGCCGGCGACAACACCTATTATCAGTGGGGACGCAAGGATCCGATGCTCGGAGGCATCTACAATGACGATACTCCAAAGTATACTTATAAAAAAAAGGGTACCAACCTAGATACAAATGAGTTCACTATGGAGAACAAACAGGTGTTCAACCAGTATAATAAGAACGGTTGTAATTACTCGTTCTGCAAAAATCCGGGTGATAAGATTGAGCCAGCAGGTGAAGCATCAAAGGGCGTGACGATAGGTTATGCCATACAACATCCTTATATGTTTATCACGAATTCGACCGACCATGAAACGGACAAAGTTTTCAATTACCGTAATCACTGGCATATACCTTATGCGGATAAAGTTGTAAAATACTTGAATGATAAGGTCCATATTATGTTCAATGTCTGGAATTCAGGAGCAGCGGATGCAGGCTATGAGTATAGTAAATCGGGTAGCCTGGCCAATAATGCCTCAATAGTCACAAAATCAGTCTTCGATCCATGTCCTCCGGAATTTCAGCTACCTCCGATTCATGCTCTCCGAGTAATACAGCAGGCAATGGCAGCTGGATTGACAAACTATTCGGACAATGCCTGGACAATTTCGAATGGCAATGTTTCAATCAAATTTCCGCTCACAGGGGTACGAAACTACGCACTGCGTTCAAACGAATGGACTACAGTGAATCCAGTGGTATCTGAGCCCGGATTTAATTATAGTGACTTCTATAAAATTTCCATGCCGGCGTTTCAGATGCTGACATTCGTCTCCTCGGCGACAATTGTTAAAAAAGAAGACTATAATGCCTATCAGGTATATATTTTGTCAATTGATAAAGCTGACAGAAGTATAGATCCCGGTGAAACCAATCTTAAAGCGAGTATTACTCCCTCCAGCAACTCCTATGGCTTGTCAGTAAGACCCATGCACTACATAGCTGATAAGTGAGGGACATGTAAAATCCTTATAGAACCGCATTCCACATAAAGACAGCCTATTTGTCCTTTTCCGGCTTACGGGGGGGCAGATAGGCTGTCGGGGTTTTGAACCTCCTGTATTTACCTGTATTTTTTATATATTTATTCTATCGGTTATATCAATGTCTCAGGCATCCGATTGGCACGACAAGCACCCCGTCGTCAGGACGGCGATATGCATATTGGCCTACCCCGGTCACGACCATTTTGAAGGACGGTGCCGGCATTTTGGACGTGTCTATCTTTTCACATAATCTGCAAAGGGTGGCTGCCCCTTCTCCAATCAGTTTTTCTCCGCCAAGTTTAATCTCAATCAACCCATATTTGCCATTCTTGAGATGTATGACAGCGTCACATTCCAGTCCGTTTCTATCGCGAAAATGATATACGGATCCACTCAACGCTTCAGCGTAAACACGGAGGTCGCGCACGCACAAAGTCTCTAGTATTAATCCGAAAGTGTTCAAATCGTTGATAAGGTCGTTAGGCCCCAGTCCCAAAGCTGCGGTGGCTATCGAAGGGTCTGAGAAATAGCGTGTGTCCGATGTCCGGATTGCACTTTTACTTCGCAGATTCGGATTCCACGCCAGGGAGTCTTCTATTACAAATATGTCACGTAAGGCTCTAATATAGGAATGGACTGTGTTTATCGATGCTTGGGTATTCATCCCGGTTGCAAGATCTTCGGCGATGGTTGTGATGGGAATCTGCATCCCTTGGTTGCGGGCCAAAGAACGCATAAGCCTACGGGCAAGCTCCGGGTCTCGCTCCGTATTGTCCGCACGGGAAATGTCTCGTCTGACGACTGCTTCAAAATATTCCTCTGCTTGCATAAGGGCCGGCTTGGGACGTTCCTTCAAAACGGCTTTTGGCCAGCCGCCCCTGCATGTAAGGAAGGCGAGTCGTTCGATATCTATTTCGGAAGCGCCGTCAACGATGTCTGAATTCCGGAAAAGTTGCCCGAGACTGACATCTCCCGAGGAATCTCCCGATTCCCACAGACTCATGGTTCGAAGTTTGAGCCAAGACATCCGGCCGGTGCCGGTATGAAAAATATCGTCTTCATCGGCAGGTACTGCCGACCCGGTCAGTATAAACTGCCCGTCGGCATTGCGACGATCTACTTCGTTGCGGACGGCATCCCAAAACTGAGGAGCCAACTGCCATTCGTCTATCAAGCGTGGAGTGGCTCCTGCCAACAGGCGTGATATGTTGGTTTGTGCCAATATTAGATTCTGGCTTCGGGTGTCTGGATCCGACATATAAAGCACGCTTTTGGCATGCTGACATGCCAAAGTTGTCTTACCGCAATATTTAGGTCCTTCGATAAGCACACATCCCATTGCGTCAAGTTTATCCTCAAGAATGGAGTCTGCAATTCTCGGCTTATAATTATCCATTTTAGTCAATGAAATTATTTATAATTAAACAATCTCTTTGTCTGCAAAGATAACAATAAATAATTAATATTCAAAATAATTTTAGAATTCATTGTGAGAGTTGACGGTTTTTCATTGTGAGGATTAACGGTTTTTCATTGTGAGGATTGACGGTTTTTCATTGTGAGGATTGACGGTTTTTCATTGTGAGGATTGACGGTTTTCATTGTGAGGATTGACGGTTTTTCATTATGAGGATTGACGGTTTTTCATTGTGAGGATTGACGGTTTTTCATTATGAGGATTGACGGTTTTTCATTATGAGGATTGACGGTTTTTCATTGTGAGAGTTGACGGTTTTTTATTGTGAGAGTTGACGGTTTTTTATTGTGAGAGTTGACGGTTTTTCATTGTGAGGATTGGTGATTTGGAGATAAGATTGTTTAAAGGCATTATTGGAAAATTCCTTTGTGTTCTTTTCTAATAGCATAATATTATATAAAGACAGCCTGTCTGTCCATTTCCGGCTTACGGGTGTAACAGATAGGCTGTCGGGGAGGGGAACCTGTATTTACCTGTAGTTTATTCGAGGTTTATTTCGAAAGGGTGTCATTCACCGGTTTGATTGAAATCGCGAAACCGCCTCCGGGTGCCATCGCCATCTTGAGGGCTGTCTTGGAATTCACTTTCTTTTTGGTGATTCGGTATGCCTGCGGATTGGTGAGGTAATGCGCATCGGGGGCGTCGGCATAGATGGTGGCTTCGTAAGTGCGTCCCGGGTCGAGGAAGTCGAGTTTCAGATTCGTTTTCCTTCCTTCATAGCCGGAAATGCCTCCCACATACCATTCGTCTTTACCTTTAGCCTTACGCGCCGCCG